>JAHWJU010000069.1:11241-12344 GCA_019348255.1 Actinomycetota bacterium
CGCCTTCTTGGCCGGCGCCTTCTTGGCCGGGGCCTTCTTGGCCGGCGCCTTGGCGGCCGGGGCCTTGGCAGTCCTCTTCGAAGGCGCAGCCGCGGCCTTCTTGGCCGCAGCCTTCTTGGCCGGCGCCTTCCTGGTGGCCCTCTTGGCGGCCGGCGCCGGGGCCGGCGCCTCATCGGCCTCCGGCGCGACGGGCGGGGCCGCGATCGGCTCGGGCGCAGCAGCGGCGGCCGGCGTGGGAACAAGGCCCTCGAGCACGTCGAGGCGGTCGTCGATGGCGTCGAGCACGGCGTCGCGGCTCTCGCCCGCCTCCTCCCGCGCCGCCACCGCCTCCAGCTCCTCCACGTCCAAGTCGGCGAGAAGGCCGATGACCTCGTCCTCGCTGAGCGTGTCGTAGTCGGGGATGGGGAACCCGTCGCCTGCGCCCGCCGGCACCGGCGCCTCCGGCTCCGCCGACGGCACGGGCGCGGCCGGCTCCATCGGCTCGCCAGCCTCCGCTGCCGGTGCTTCGGCGGGAGCCCCGGCTTCGGCTTCCCTGGCCTCGAGCTCGTCCATCAGCTCGTCGATGCGGTCGAGCACCGCGGCACGGTTCTTGTGTGCTTCTTCGAACTGCGCGACTTCCTCGAGCTCGTCGAGGTCGAGTCCCTCGAGCTGTTTCAGGACCTCGCTCACCCGCAGGGTGTTGTACCGCGGGATCGGCAGCTTCGCAGACCCGCGTGATGTGGGTGCGGAGGCGGCCGGCAACACCGACGTCGGCTCGTCACCATCGGAGGCGGGCGCAGGCGCGGGCGCGGGGGCGGGGGCCGGCGCGGAGTAGGACGGGATCGGGCGCTCGGGCGGCATCGACGGAACGGACGGCTCCGGCCGCTCCGGCGGCGACGGGGGCCGAAGAGGGGCACGCCCCTGGGCCGGCGGACCCCCCCGCTCGCGACGGCGACTGACCTGGGAGAGAACGGCCAGCACGATGGCGGCAGCGGCGCTGGCCCCGATCGACAGGAATATCAGCGCGAGGTTGTCGGTGAAGATGCCGATCAGCAGCGTCACCGCCGCAACCAGCACAAGCACGATCGTTACTATGAGCAACACGAACTCACCATCCTCAGCGG
>JAHWJU010000226.1 GCA_019348255.1 Actinomycetota bacterium
CGCAGCGCACCCGTCCGGAGACCAGGACGTGGGTGTGCAATTGCGGATCCTCGGCGCGAGAGGTCCGGTGCACGAAGGCGGCGGCCACCAGCCCCTCGGTGTCGACCTGGCGGATGCCGGCCTTGCCCTGGCGGGAGAACGCCGCGTGCTCCTCCAGATAGGCAAGGCCCGCGGCCACCGCGGCGTCGTGGGCCTCCCGGGCGGCCATGCCCACCTCGCCGCCGCCGAGCGCCCAGAGAGCTGACAGCGACTTGGGCGCCGAGAAGGTCAGGTCCCAGCCGGTGACCCGGTCGGCGCCGTCTCGGACCCGGTAGGGGGCGCCGAGGGCCTCACCGGTGTCGGGATGGACGGCGTCGAACAGCCGGGCCAGCTGCGCAGCTGAGACCTCGCCGGCTAGGCCGGCGGCGGCCGAGCCCGAGGCCACCCAGTGGCCCACCGCTTCCCCTCGGCCGGCGTAGTAGTCCTCCAGACCGGCGGCCACCTCGTCCGTGTAGTAGGACACGGTGAGGGGAGTCACCTTGCCTCGGCTCAACACGGCACCGCCTTTGCCGCCTCAGCGGCCCCGGTGACGGCCGCTTCCGGGAACGGCACCGCAGGGTGCCAGTGTCTGGATGGGTTGAGGTCGTGGTCGAGGGCGCTGGTGATGGGGAGGGTCGCGGTGGCGCGGTAGGGGCCGTGGTCGAGGGCGCTGGTGATGGGGAGGGTCGCGGTGGCGCGGTAGGGGCCGTGGTCGAGGGCGCTGGTGATGGGGAGGGTCGCGGTGGCGCGGTAGGGGCCGTGGTCGGTGAAGGGCCCTCCGGGGCGGGCTGCGTCTGCGCTGGGGACGTCAGTGCCGGACGGGCCGGTGGCGATGGGCCGGTGGTCGTGTCCCGGAGCGGGGGCACCGTGAGGGTGGTTGCCAGCCGAGATTGTCGCCACGGGCTCAGTAGCTCGGCGAGGGTGGACCAAACATGTCGAGCTGGCCGCGCTTCGCCCTGCCTCGTCGTCGGGCCGGTGGGGTGGCGTTGTGATGTGGAGTCCCGCCGTGGCGCCGAAGTTCATGGGTTGCGGTCTCTCCGTCGCTGGTCGTGAGGTCCCAGTGGGAGAAAATCGACGCCGGTCAGCTCCTGGAGCTTGAGGAGAGGCACCCGCAGCACGCCGTCCAGGTCGACCACCGGCAGGCCGCACTGCCCGCCGGTCTGTCGCCACTGTTTGGCCATGGCGTAGGCCTTGGTGCGCCCGATGCGCATCAGCCAAGCGGCTTCCTCCACGGTCAACATCGGCGGCAGCTTGGTCATGACACATCCTCCAGCTCATGACAGTACGCACCTACACGGCACCGGTACCGTACCACGCGCCGCTTGTGTCGAACAGGGGGCACACAAGCGATGAACCCTGCTACGCTCATGGCGTGCGTCGTCGCTCCACCCCGCGGCCCCCAGACCCGGAACCGGTCCCCTGGCCCGAAGTCGACGTCAACCAGGTGGTGGCCTACAACGTGCGCCAGGCCCGAGAGCTTCGGGGCTGGACCCAAGAGGAGCTCGCCGGCCGCCTCGAGCCCTACCTGGGCCAGCGCCTCACCCAGGCGGCGGTGTCGTCCATCGAGCGGGCCTGGGACGGGGAGCGTCGCCGGGAGTTCGACGCCCACGAGCTGTTGATCTTCGCCCTCGTGTTTGACCTGCCCATCACCTGGTTTTTCGTGCCACCGGCGGGCGACCGGCGGATGATGCGAGCCACCACCCGCCCCGTCGACGAGCTCTACGCCCGGCTGCTTGGCCTACCGCATCAGCTCGAGGAGCTCCACGCCCGGCTCCGCGAGTACGGCATTGCTGATCCCACCGCCGCCGAAGAGGTGGTGGAACGCCTCACCGGGGAACCGAGCGCGTCTCGTCGCCGCAGCTACAAGCACCGGCGCAAGGAGATGATGCTGGCCCTGTTGGACCACCAGGCCGACGACTTCGATGTTGCCGTCGAGGACCTGGGCCGGCGCCTCGACCACCTCCGAGCGGTAGGCATTCGTGGCTGGGTGGCCGAGCACACCAACGACTCCGACTTCGCCAGGGCCCCGGCACCCCACCCGGTGAGCGAGGAGCCAGGCGGGGCGGATCGGAGACCAGAAGGCACATCGGACGCCGCTGCGCCCGGGAGGCGTCCGACCAAGAAGACCTAGGAGGCGGGAGATGAGAGGGTCGCTTCGATGATCGACAAGCGGCGCACGCGGCGTGGGCAGAGTCGCTACGAGGTCCGGCTCCGAGGCGGCGACGGCAAGGAGCGGTCACGAACCTTCCGCACCAAGAAGGAGGCGGAGCGGTACGAGCGATCGCAGCACACTGCCCTCGAGCAGGGCTTGTGGGTGGACCCTCGGGCCGGCAAGGTCACTCTCGAAGCATGGGCGAGGGAGTGGGGGCGCACGGTCGTGCACCTGCGGCCCAGCACCCGGCGGATCTACGCAGCCAACCTGCGCAACCACATCGTCCCCCAGCTGGGCAACATCGAGCTGGGCAAGCTCACACCCTCGCTGCTGCGGGCCTGGCTCTCGGGACTCACGACGAAGATCGGAGCACACGGGAAGCCGCTGGCTCCGGGCTCGGTGGCTCAGGCCTACCGCACGCTCAACCGGGTGCTGGTCGCTGCTGTCGATGACGAGCTACTCGGGCGCAACCCGCTGAGCGGCGTCAGGCCGCCGCGAGTGGAGCCTGAGCCGATGCGCTTCTTGTCCCACGAGGAGGTGGCCACGCTCGTCGCCGCCGTGGATCCTCGGTACCGCGCCTTGGTCCTGGTTGCCGCCTACACGGGCCTGCGGGCAGGAGAGCTCATCGGGTTGCGGCGCCAGCACGTCGACCTCCTGCGCCGGACCATCACCGTCGTCGAGCAGGTGCAGTACGTCGGTGGCCAGCATCTCGTGCTGCCGCCGAAGAGCGCAGCTGGTCGCCGGTCCGTCGCTGTGCCCGCTGTTGTCACCGCGGCCCTGGAGGACCACCTCGGGCACTTCGCCGAGCCTGGCCTTGACGGTCTCTTGTTCCCCGCTCCCGAAGGAGGCTTCCTACGCCTGGAGAACTTCCGTAGGCGGGTGTGGCGCCCGGCGGTGGCCGAAGCCGGCGTCGCTCCGCTTCGGATCCATGACCTGCGTCACACCTGCGCCTCGCTGGCCATCGCTGCCGGGGCGGACGTCAAGGTCCTCCAGCGGATGCTCGGGCACGCGTCAGCAGCCCTCACCCTGGACCGGTACGGGCACCTTCTGCCCGGCCAGGCGGAGAGCGTCGCCAGCCGGCTTGACGAGATGGCGAGAGCGGCGACGCCGGCTGCCAGGGCAGCGGTGACCCCGATCAGGGCATCGGCGGTGGACCCTGAGACGGGTACCGGGCGCTGAGGTCGACGGATACCCCCGGCGCAGCGAGCCGGTTCGTTCAGCGAAGCTCGGCATCGGTCCGTAGAGGCTTCGAGGGCTTCCCCTCCATCGGAGCGTCTCGGACCTGACTCCGATGTCGAAAGACCTGCGCGGACACGTTTGCTTGCGCCTATGTCCACTCGAGGGGTGCTCGAACGATACGCCGTTCGTGCACGATGTAGAGGAACGGCCCGGGTGAGTCGCAGGCCCGGGTCATGGCGTCGAGGTTCCGCAGGAAGCGGTCAGCCATTGCCTCCGCGGTCAAGTCG
>JAHWJU010000012.1 GCA_019348255.1 Actinomycetota bacterium
ATCCGCCTCACCGGCATCTCTCTGCCGTGACAGCCGGCAGGCCGTCGCCTGCCGCCCCCCGATCCGGCTCTGCCGGGCGCTCGCTCCTTCGTCCGCTCACGGGGACCGGGATCTGCAACTGGAACCCGCCGGCGCGGTACACCAGCGATCCCCCGTGCGCTTCGACAGCGGCGCGGGCGATGGCCAGACCGAGCCCGCTGCCGCCGCGGCCGTCGAGGCTGACGAAGCGGTCGAAGATGACTTCCTCTGCTCCGAAGGGGACGCCTGCTCCGTCGTCGACCACGGTGAGGAGGAGCCGACCGCTCTCCGAGCAGACGACGACGTCCACGACACTTCGTGCATGCCTGCCGGCGTTGTCCAAGAGGTTGGCCACGGCCTCTGCCAGGCTGTGGCCGTCGAGCGGTACCAGGGGGAGGTGCTGGTGATCGAGGCGGAAGGCGACCGCGGGATGATGCAGGGCGACGAGTTCCACCTCACGCTCCACGATCTCGTCGAGCCGCGTGGGACGGAGTTGCAGCCCACCTCCCTGGTCGAGCCGGGCGACCTGGAGGAGCAGGCCCAAGAGCCTGGACACCCTGGCCGTCGAAACCGCCAGCGTGTCGGCGAGGCGGGCGCGGCGAGCGGGATCTGGCTCGGCCACGACGGCTTCGGCAGTGACCACGAGGCCGGTCACGGGGGTGCGCAGTTGATGGGCCGCGGTGGAGAGGAACGCCTTGGCAGACTGGCTCGAAGCCTCGGCGTCGGTGACGGAGTGCCGTAGCGCGCCCAGCAGGACGACCACCACCGACAGAGTGGCGGCTCGAACCGCGCCGTTGGCGGCGGATGCGGCCACGCCAGGTTGGTGCTGGAGCAGCGCTTCGGCGGCAACCCAGACGACGGCGCTCCCGATGGCGAGCAGATAGGCAGCGGTACTGCCGACCAGGGTGGCGACGACCATCACCGGCAACAGGTAGAAGATGGCGAGCGACAGCTTCTGGCCGGAGACGTAGTCGACCACTCCGATCCCGAAGACGGCTGCGGTGGACACCACCACGATGGCAGCACGGGTGGCCGCGCCCGGGGGTCGGGCCAGCACGACCCTCGACATCCAGCGCTCGACGACGCCCTTGCGGCTCGCTGTCATGGAGAGACGACGTAGCCGATGCCACGGGCGGTCGAGAGCAGCCGGTTCCCGTTCTGTTCGATCTTGCGGCGAAGCGAGCTCACGTGAACCTCCACGAGATGTGGCGCGTAGCGTTCGAGGCCCCAGACGTGGGCGAGGAGGTCGCGTTTCGACCACGGTCTCCCGGGTGTGCTCGCCAGTGCCGCCAGGATGTCGAACTCGAGCGGGGTCAGCGGCACGAGGGCCCCGTTCCGGCGGACTTCTCGATCGACGAGGTCGATGACGAGGTCTCGCACCCGGAGCGAAGATCCGGCGGCGATACCGGCTCGGCGCAGCACGACCTGGAGCCGGGCCATCAGCTCACGGACGGAGAACGGCTTCACCACGTAGTCGTCGGCTCCGAGGTCGAAGCCACGAAGGCGGTCCTCCTCGGCGTCGGCGGCCGTGAGGAAGATCACCGGCGTCCCGCGGCCGGAGCGCAAGCGTGCCGCGATGGCGAACCCGTCAGGGCCGACGGGAAGACCGACGTCGAGGACGGCGACGTCGGCAGGCCGAAGCCGCATCGCCTCCACTACGCGCGTCCCATCGGACAGGGCGACGACGTCGTAGCCGTTGGCGGTCAGGGCTGCCGCCACGCCTTCGCGCACCGTGTCGTCGTCTTCCACCAGCAGTACCCGGGGGTGCTCGAAGCCACTGGCCACAGGGGCAAAGCCTGCCGCAAATGCCGACCGGCCGGCGGCTCCTGGCACATCAGGCTCAGAAGGTAGTGGCGTGCCACTGAGGATGCTCAAGAATGCTCAAGAATCCCCTCTGCCCCGGGCAGGCGCGGGTGAGGATCCGAACATGTCCGCGACGCCCACTCTGGACGGCTCCGCTGGTGACGACGGCGGGAGCCGGCTCCGGGTCCTGAGCGGTGGCCGGCGGGGTACGGGCCACAGAGCGGGAATCGCCTTTTCGTTGACGACCTACCTCGCGGTGCTCGCCGGCGTATTCGTGGTGGCGCAGCTCTCGTGGAGGTACCTGCCTTCTACCGTGCAACCCCACCGGTGGCCCGACCATCCGTGGCTCGGCACCTTCGCCCGATGGGACACCGGGTGGTACTGGCACATCGCCAACGACGGCTACTACTACGACGGGCCGGGGAGACAGTCGGCGGTCGCATTCTTCCCCGCCTACCCGCTCGCGATGCGCGCCGTCGGCTTCGTCGTGAGGGACCTCATCGTCGCCGGCGTGCTGATCAGCTGTGCGGCCGGAGCCAGCTACGTGTGGCTCTTCTACCGGTGGTGCCGCTCCGCCCTGGGCGAGCGGGCGGCCAGGGCCAGCGTGCTGCTCCTCGTGCTCTACCCGTTCGCCTACTTCCTCTTCGGCGCCGTCTACTCCGACGCTCTCTTCGCCGCCGCCGCACTGGCTGCCTTCGTGCTCGTAGAGCAGCGGCGACTGCTGCTGGCCACTGTCGCCGGTGCCGTGGCCGCCGCCGCCCGACCTGTCGGCGTGGCCGTGGTGATCGGGTTGCTCCTCCGTGCCTTCGAGCTTCGTGGGGTCCTCCCGGGCAGCCTCGGGGCCCTCGTCTGGTCTAGGCGCGGCCACGCCGGCAGACGGATCGACCTGCTCCCTCGCCGCCTCGACCTGAGCCGCTTCCGCTGGCGGGACTGCACGGTGGCACTCTCAGCCTTGGGCTTTGCCGCCTTCTGCGGCCTCCTGTGGTGGCGGTTCGGGGAGCCGCTCGCCTTCACGAAGGTCGAGCGAGCCGACGGATGGAACCGCCACCTGGGCCCTGACGCCCTGTTGATGGTCGATTACTTCCGCCGCCTGGCCGACCACGGGTGGACGCTCGTGAACGTCGTGCTCACGCTCCAGGGGCTGCTCTCCATCGGAGCGGTCGCCCTCATCCCCGCCGTCGTCCGCCGCTTCGGCTGGGCCTACGGCGCCTACACGTTGATACTCGTCGGAGCGCCGCTGCTCACGTCCTCGGACTTCCTCGCCATGGGCCGCTACCTGCTGCCCGCCTTCCCCTGCTTCGCCGTTGCTGGTGCCGCCCTGGCCGACCGGCCGTGGCCCGCTCGCGTCGCGGTGCTGGCGGCAAGCGCGGCCGGGCTGGGGCTCATGACGTCCTTCTTCGCCCGGTGGTACCTCCTGTCATGACCCCTGGGCACCCCCCGCGACGGCCGGAGCATCCGCCTGGATCTTGATTGGCTGGCCCCGGCGCGAACATGGCACCACATGCGATCCGGCTCACACCCAGCCGCTTCGGCGGGCAAGGCGTCTCGAGGGATGCGGCTGTACGACACCGCCCGCCAGGCGGTCGTGCCCTTCGAGCCGGGCCAGAGGGTGAAGATGTACACCTGCGGCATCACCCCCTACGACTCCGCCCACCTCGGCCACGCCGCCACCTACCTCCTGTACGACGTGCTGCAGCGCCGGCTCCGCGACCGCGGCCATCGCACCCAGTGCGTTCGCAACATCACCGACATCGACGACCCGCTGTTCGCCAAGGCCCGCCAGCTCGAGGTCTTCTACCTCGACCTGGCGGCCGAGGAGATGGCCCGCTTCGACTCCTGCATGAGGGCCCTCAACCTGCTGGAGCCCTTCAGCGAGCCCCGCGCCACCTCGGCCATCCCCGACATCCTGGGCTTCATCGGCATGGTTCTCGACGCCGGCCACGCTTACCAGGCCGGCGGGTCGGTCTACTTCTCGGCCAGCAGCTTCGAGGGGTTCGGCAAGGTGTCCCACCTCGACCGCCCGACGATGTTGCGGCTCGCGGCCGACAACGGCGGCCACCCCGAGGACCCGGTGAAGCGTGACCCGCTCGACTTCGTGCTGTGGCAGCCGTCGGCGCCGGACGAGCCGGCGTGGGAGTCGTTGTGGGGGCCGGGCCGTCCCGGTTGGCACATCGAGTGTTCGGCGCTGGCCCTGCGCGAGCTCGGTACGACCATCGATGTGCACGGTGGTGCCACCGACCTGATCTTCCCGCACCACGAATGTGAGTCGGCGCAGTCCGAGGCGGCCACCGGCGAGCCGTTCGTGCGCCACTGGTTGCACGCGCCGCTGGTGAGCTACCGGGGGACCAAGATGTCCAAGTCCCTGGGAAATCTCGTGTTCGTGAGCGACCTGTTGAAGGAATGGGACCCGCCAGCCATCCGATTGGCCGTGCTCGCCCACCACTACCGCCATCCCTGGGACTGGACCGACGATCTGCTGGCCGACGCGGCCGAGCGGCTCGAGCGATGGCGCCGGGCCGGCTCGGCCTCTGGTGGTAGCGGCGTTCTCGAGGCGGTCCGGTCGGCCCTCGACGACGATCTCGACACGCCCACCGCGCTCGCGGCTGTGGACGGCGCCGCCGCCGCCGGGCGTCCGGTCGGTGAGGCGGCCGCGCTGTTGGGCGTCGAGCTGTAAGAGGATGGAGCCCGAGGATCTGGGTCCCGACCCGATCGCCGCATTCCGGGACTGGCACGCACGGGCCGGTAGCGATGCCGTCTGTCTGGCCACCGCCTCCGGCGACGGCGCCCCCAGCGGCCGGATGGTCTTGCTGAAAGGTGCCAGCGCCACCGGCTTCGTCTTCCACACCAACCGGACGAGCCCCAAGGCCCGCGACCTGTCGGGCAACCCCCGGGCCGAGCTCGTCTTCTTCTGGCCACCGGACCGTCAGGTGCGGGTGAGGGGACCGGTGGAGGTGCTCTCAGATGCCGACTCCGACGCCTACTGGGCCACCCGCCCCCGCGGCAGCCAGCTGGGGGCGTGGGCTTCGCAGCAGTCGCAGGTGATAGCCGACCGCCCCGTGCTCGAGGCCGCGCTGGCGGCGGCAGTCGAGCGGTTCGCCGGCCAGGAGATCCCCCGGCCCCCGCACTGGGGCGGCTACCGGGTGGTGCCGGCGACCATCGAGTTCTGGCAGCACGGCGAGGACCGGCTGCACGATCGGATCCGCTACGTGCGAAGGCCGTGGGGATGGGCTCCAGAGCGCTTGTCGCCCTAGCGCTCATGGCCGCTCTGGCCGCCGCCGCCCCCGGGGCACAGGCGACTCGGCACACCGCTCGGGCGGCACAGGGCAGCGGCGACCGGCTGGCTGCCGTCCAGGCGGTGCTGGACGCCCGGGTGGCTGCCCTCGGCTCGGGTGACCGCGCCGGCTGGTTGGCCACAGTCGACCCTCAGGCGCCGGCGGAGTTCCAACGAGCGCAAGGTCGTTCGTTCGACGGGCTGCGGTCCCTCCCGCTCGAGCGCTACGGGTTGCAGGCCCGCCTCGACGACAGCGGCGATCTCTCCGCCGGCCTCGACCGGCGCTACGGCGGGGCCGTGTTCCTGCCCGAGACCCGGCAGCGGATGCGCCTCCGCGGCTACGACGACCGCGACGCCGTGGACACTCTCTGGCTGACCTTCGTCCAGCGCGACCGCCGCTGGTACGTGGCCGGCGACGACGACCTCGCCGGCCTCGGGCTCGACACGTTCAGGGGGCTGTGGGACTTCGGTCCGGTGGAGACCCTCGCCGGCGAGCACCTGTTGACCCTCTACCACCCGGCTCAAGCCGAGCGGGCCAAGGCGCTGGCCGCCATCGCGGAAGAGGCTCTGGGCGTGCTCCGGCAGCGGTGGGACCAGCCCTGGTCCGAGCGCATCCCCCTCATCCTCCCCGGCTCCACCGAGGAGCTCGAAAAGCTGCTGCAGTCGACCCTAGACCTCGACAAGTTCGTGGCCTTCGTCTCCTATGGCGCCGTGCGCGACACCGGCTGGGAGACGACGGCTGCCCGCATCTACATCCAGGACAAGAACCTCTCGGGCTACGGCCGGGCGTACCAGGTCGAGACCCTGGTGCACGAGCTGGTGCACGCCGCCGGGGCGCCCATCGCCGGGCCGCAGATCCCGGCCTGGGTGCACGAGGGCGTCGCCGACTGGATCGCCACCGGCCGGCCGCACCGCGAGCGCAGGCCCAAGGGCGGTGACGGACGGCTGCCCCGCGACTTCGAGTTCACCACGGGCACTCAACCCGAGATCCTGCGGGCCTACCGCGAGAGCCGCTCGGCCATCTCGTTGCTGGCCTCGCGCTCGGGTGGTGCGGCTCCCACCGCGCTGTTCCGAGCCCTGGGCGAGGCCAAGGTGGCGCCCGGCAGCGTCGACTTCCACAGCGACGCCGCCCTCCGCAGGACCGCCGGCCTCGGCTTGGCCGAGTTCGAATCGGGCTGGGCCGGCCGCTGACCCGCCGGTAACCTCGGGCGCCATGGCCGACCGGATCTCCATCCGCCTCCCCGATGGCTCCACCCGGGAGCTGCCGGCGGGCGCAACCGCCGCAGACCTGGCGGCGGCCATCGGGGCCCGACTGGCCAAGGCGGCCGTCGCCGCCGACGTGAACGGCGGGGAAGTGGATCTGCAGGCGCCCCTGCCGGACGGGGCGGAGGTGGCCATCATCACCGCCGACACACCGCGCGGGCGCCACGTCCTGCGCCACTCCACGGCCCACGTGATGGCCCAGGCGGTGACCCAGCTCTGGCCCGGCGCCAAGTTCGCCATCGGGCCACCGATCGACGACGGCTTCTACTACGACTTCGAGCTGCCGGGCGGCGCCACCTTCACCGACGACGACCTGGGCCGGATCGAGGACCGCATGCGGGAGTTGGTGGAGGCCGACCAGCGGTTCGTGCGGGAGGAGCACTCCCTCGACGAGGGGCTCGAGCTGTTCGCCGACCAGCCCTACAAGCGCGAGATCATCCAGGGCGTCGACGCCAGCGAGGGGGCGGGCGGCGGCGTGGTGACCGCTTACCGCAACTCCGAGGACTTCGTCGACCTCTGCCGGGGGCCCCACGTGCCGTCCACCGGAAGGTTGAAGGCGTTCAAGCTCATGAAGGTGGCCGCCGCGTACTGGCGGGGCGACGAGCGCAACCAGCAGCTCCAGCGCATCTACGGCACCGCCTGGGAGGACGAAAAGGCGCTGAAGGCCCACCTCACCATGCTGGAGGAGGCGGAAAAGCGCGACCACCGAAGGCTCGGGGCGGAGCTCGACCTGTTCTCCTTCCCGCCCGAGATCGGGAGCGGCCTGCCCGTGTTCCATCCCAAGGGCGGAATCATCCGCCGGGTCATGGAGGACTACTCGAGGCGCCGGCACGAGGCCGCCGGCTACAGCTTCGTCAACACCCCCCACATCGCGAAAGGCGGCTTGTTCGAGACCTCCGGCCACCTGGAGTGGTTCGCCGAGAGCATGTACCCGCCCATGGAGCTCGAGGGCGCGTCCTACTACGCGAAGCCCATGAACTGCCCCTTCCACCTGTTGATCTACCGGTCGAGGGGTCGCAGCTACCGGGAGCTCCCCTTGCGCATGTTCGAGTTCGGCGCGGTGTACCGCTTCGAGAAGTCGGGGGTGGTGCACGGGCTGACCCGGGTCCGGGGCATGACCCAGGACGACGCCCACATCTTCTGCACCCGCGACCAGATGGCGGGCGAGTTGTCGTCGCTGCTCACCTTCGTGCTCGACCTGCTGCGCGACTACGGGCTCGCCGACTTCTACCTGGAGCTGTCGACCAAGCCCGAGGGCAAGGCCGTGGGCACCGACGAGGAGTGGGCGGAGGCGACCGAAGTCCTGCGATCGGCAGCCTCCGACATGGGTCTCGACCTCGTGATGGACGAGGGGGGCGGCGCCTTCTACGGCCCCAAGATCTCGGTACAGGCCAAAGACGCCATCGGGCGGACCTGGCAGATGTCGACGATCCAGGTGGACTTCCAGCTCCCGCAGCGCTTCGACATCGAGTACTCGGCCTCCGACGGCACCCGCCAGCGGCCGATCATGATCCACCGGGCGCTCTTCGGCTCGGTGGAACGGTTCTTCGGCGTGCTCACCGAGCACTACGCCGGCGCCTTCCCGGCCTGGTTGGCTCCGGTGCAGGTGCGGGTTCTGGGCGTTCGCAACGATCACGACGCACACGCCGACAAGATCGCCGAGCGCCTGCGCTCGGAGGGCTTCCGAAGCGACTGGGTGGAGGCGGACGAACCGCTGGGGGGCCGCATCCGACGGGCCAAGCTGGACAAGATCCCCTACGTGCTCGTGGTCGGAGACGACGACGTGGCCGCCGGTACCGTAGGGGTCAACCGGCGCGGTTCCGACCGGCCCCAGCGGGGGGTGCCTCTCGACGACTTCGTGTCCCGCCTGCGGGAGGAGGCGCTCCCTCCGGACCGGGCCAGCTGAGGTGACGCTGGAGCGTCTGTGGGCCGGTTGGCGCAGCGACTACATCACCGGCAGCGCGCCGCCCGGTGACCCGCAGGCGCAATGCGTGTTCTGCCGCATCCTCGACAGCGGCGAGCCGGACTCGGTGACGAAGGTGGTCGTGAGGAAGCGGGGCGTCGTCGCCCTCCTCAACGCCTTCCCCTACACCAGCGGCCACCTGATGGTCCTGCCTGAACGGCATCTGGGCGAGATGGAGGACCTCGACGCGCAGGAACACTCGGTGCTGTGGCGGACGGTGACGGACGGGGTGCTGGCCCTTAAGTCGGCCTATCGGCCCGAAGGGATCAACCTGGGGGCCAACCTCGGCCGGGCCGCCGGCGCCGGCCTGCCCGGCCACCTGCACGTGCACCTGCTGCCCCGGTGGGTGGGCGACACCAACTTCACCACGACGGTGGCCGAGACCCGGGTCCTGCCGGAGTCACTCGACGTCACATGGCAGAAGCTCCGGGACGCCTGGCCCACGGCTGCCGGTTAGCCGACGGCGGCGGCGACGAAGCCGTCCTCCCACGCCCAGTCCCGCTGGAAGTGCCGGTTGGGCTCGACCATCAGGTCGTACAGCCACCACAGGCCGTAGATCCCGCACGAGCCGAACAGCGCCAGGATGCGCAAGGCGTACTGATGGGCGGACTTGGGAGCGGCCGGCATCAGGTGGCCGAGCGGCGTTCCCAGCTCGCCGAAGATGGCGGACAGCTCCCACTCCGCCGTCGCCTCAGCGGCCCCGTGCTTGACCAGGTCGCCGTCGAGCAGGACGTAGAGAACGAGCTGCGCGATACCGCTTCCGACCAGGACCAGGGCCAGCCAGATGCCCGGGTCGCGGAAGTCGGTCGTCATCTGGCGCAGCACCTGCAGTGATCCCGCCACCCGTTCGAAACGGGGTCTCAGCTCCGCCTCCCTTCCGGCTGCCACCGCCCGTTGCCAGGCCAGCGTGTTGGCGGCGTCGAGCAGCTCGAGACGGCGGAGGTTGTGGTCCCGCATCCGGCGCGCCAGCTGGTACACCACGTAGAAGGAGAAGAACCCGCAGGACAGCAGCGTCCATCCCAGCGCCGTCCAGAAGTCGAAGATGTAGTCCGATTCGCCACGTCGCTGCCATGCCCAGCGAACGCGATCCGCCGGGCTGGGTGGCGAGTAGGCAGACGGCGCGGTCACCCCGGCTTTGTACCAGACGGCGCCTGCGGCGCATCATGAGGACGTGGGCGAAGCGGGGCGCGACGACGGGGGCGACGAGCTACCCGAGGAGCTCGACGTCAGCGCCTACGTCGGCCCGTACTCCTTCCCCGACAACCGGCGTCGCCGGTTCCCGGGCCTGCTCTACCTCCTGGTCGGCGCCGGCCTGGTCGCCCTGTTCGTGGTGCGGGGCGACGGCGTGCTCGTGAACGAAGGTCTTCTCGTAGCCGGCCTGGGACTGTTGGCAGTGGGCGGCTACCACTGGCTGGCGGCGTACCCCCTGCGGGTGGACGAGACGGATGCGCTGGCAGCGGCGGGCCGTACGGTCGGCTTCGCCGTCGGCCACGCCTCCGCCCAGCTCGGTTGGCGCGGCCTTCGCAGCCGTCCCACATGGCGCCTGCTGCTCTACTCGGCCGAGGATCCCCCGGTGTCGCGGGGACTGGTGCTGGTGGACGCGGTGGACGCCGGCGTCGTCGCCCACTTCGTCGAGGAGAACCCGGAGGACTGGAGCGAGTTCACCCCGGAGCAGCGCAAGACGACGGGCTAGCCGTCACGTCTCGGTTGTGCGGGTGACCTTGTTGTAGAGGTGCGTGGGCAGCACGTCGTAGTGGTCGTGGCGCACGGTGAAGCGGCCCCGGCCGCCGGTGAGGGAGCGCAGTTCGACGGCGTAGCGCACGATCTCCGACGTCGGCACCATGGCGACGATCACCTGCTCCCCGTCGTTCCCGCTGTCGGTGCCCTGCACCCGTCCCCTGCGGGCGTTCAGATCGCCCATCACGTCACCCTGGCTGGACGCGGGGACCGTCACCTCGAGCAGCGAGATCGGCTCCAGGATCACCGGGTTGGCCTTGGCCATGGCCTCCTGGAAACCGAGCGAGCCGGCCATCTTGAAGCTCATCTCCGACGAGTCCACCGAGTGGTACTTGCCGTCGAGAAGGGTGACCTTCACGTCCACCACCGGATGGCCGTAGTGGCCGCCGCGGTTCATCGTCTCCAAGATCCCCTTTTCCACGGCCGGGATGAACTGGCGGGGGATGGCGCCGCCCACGATCTGGTCGACGAAGGCGAAGCCCTGGCCCCGTTCCATGGGCTCTATGCGGATGTGCGCCACTCCGAACTGGCCGTGCCCGCCGGCCTGCTTCTTGTACTTCCCCTCGGCTTCGGCCGTTCCGGTGATGGTCTCGCGATAGGGGACCCGCACCTCCTCGGTCGACACCTCGACGCCGAACTTTCGCTGCAGGCGTTCGAGGGTGATGGTGAGGTGGGTCTCGCCCATGCCCGACAGCAGGGTCTGGTGGGTGTCGTCGTCGCGACGCACGACCAGGGAAGGATCCTCGTCCTGCAGGCGGTGCAGGGCAGTCATCAGCTTGTCCTCGTCGCCCTTGGAGCGGGGGGTGATCGCCACGGCGAGCTGCGGCACCGGGGGCGGCAACGGGGGGATCACCACCGGGGTGCCCTTGGGGGCCAGCGTGTCCCCGGTGCGGGCGTCGGCCAGCTTGGCGACGGCCACGATGTCGCCGGCGGGAACCTCGGACACCGGCTCCTGTTCCTTGCCCCTGAGGGTGAACAGCACGTGCAACCGCTCGTCGCCATGGGTGCGGGGGTTGTTGAGCACGGCGTCGGGACGGACGGTGCCCGACAGCACCTTGAACAGCGAGACCTTGCCCACGTGGCGGTCGACGATGGTCTTCCATATGTAGGCCAGCGGGGGCCCGTTGGGATCGCACGGCACCTCTTGCAAGCTGCCCGCAGCCTCGACCTCGACGGGGGGCCGGTCGAGGGGAGAGGGGCCGATCTCGCAGATGAACTTGGCCAGCAGATCGACGCCGATGTCCTTGGTGGCGGAGCCGCAGATGACGGGGAAGACGCTGGCCGCCGCCACCCCCTTGGCCAGCGTCTGCTCCAACTCCTTGGCGGTGGGCACGTCCCCCTCCAGATAGCGCTCCATCAGCGCATCGTCGGCCTCCACGATCCCTTCCACCAGGCTCTCGTGCACCTCCTGCTCGTGGGGCGCGAGCTCCGCAGGGATGGGTTCGGTGTGGTGGTGACCCTGGTCGTCGTCGTACACGATGGCGGTGTCGGTCAGGAGGTCGGCCACACCCTGCAGTGCCGCCTCCTCACCCAGTGGCAGCTCGAGGGGGGCTATGCCGCGGCCGAACAACTCCTGCAACTGGGCCAGCACCCGTTCGAAGTCGGCGCGGTCGCGGTCTTCTTTGTTCACGAAGATCATCCGGGGCAGGCCCAGCGAGTCGGCCAGCTTCCAGACGACCTCCGTCTGCACCTCGACACCCTCGACGGCGCTGACGACGAACACGGCCAGGTCGGCCACCCGCAGGGCCGCCTCCACCTCGGGCATGAAGTCGGCGTAGCCGGGGCAGTCGAGCATGTTGATCTTGTGGCCGTCGTGTTCGAACGACGCCAGCGAGACGGCCACCGAGATGCCGCGCTTGACCTCCTCGGGGTCGAAGTCGCAGACGGTCGTGCCGTCCTCCACCCGGCCCTGACGTGACGTCTTGCCCGATATGAACAGCAGCGACTCGGCCAGGCTCGTCTTGCCCGAGCTGCCGTGCCCTACCAGCGCGACGTTGCGGATCTTGGCGGACGGGAACGTGTTCACGCGTGCGCACTCCTCGCTCGAGGGCCCTGCCGGTGGCCGTATTCGCCAGCCTATCCGGGGTCTGCGATAGCTTGGGAGGGAACTTCGCGCCACGAGGAGCCCGCAGAACAGTGTTGGATGGCCGTTGGCGGACGAACCTGGAGCAGGGCGTCAAGCCCGCGGGCGCGGCGTTGGCGAGAACCGGGCTGCGAGCCGATCACCTCACCGTTGCCGGGCTGGTCATGGCCACCGCCACGGCCGTGGCCGTGGCCTCGGGTCGCCTCCTGCTCGGCGTGGTCCTCCTCGCCCTCGCGGGCATACCCGACCTGCTCGACGGGGCAGTGGCCAAGGCCACCGGCACCGCTTCCTCGCGGGGCGCCTTCTTCGACTCCGTGGCCGACCGGGTCACCGACTGCCTGGTCCTCGGTGGGATCGGATGGCATCTCGCCGTGTCCCGCGGCGGGCTCGCGCCGATGCTGCCCTTCGCGGTGATGGGCGCCTCGACGCTGATCTCCTACGAGCGGGCGCGGGCGGAGTCGCTCGGCTACTCGGCCAGAGGCGGGCTCATGGAGCGGGCCGAGCGGTTGGTGCTGATCGGTTTCGGGTTGGCCTTCCCGGCTCTGCTCCTGGGGGTGCTGTGGCTGATGCTGCTGGCGACGGTGCTCACGGCGCTCCAGCGCTTCGTCATGGTGTGGCGTCAGGCGAGCGTGCCCCGGCCGGCTCGTCGCCAGCGTCCGATGATGGGCGAGCGGTGGCGGGCGTGGCGGGAGCAGACGGCGACCCGACCTTCCATCGCCGAATGGCGGAGCGCGACAGGCCGGCGGCCCAACCGTGATCGGCACCGGCGGCCGTCGCCGGCCTGGCGGCGCCGTTGATCTCGCCCTTGCTGCGCTCGGGCCACGGTCGGGGCGCTGCCGACCGCTAGGGCGGCGCAGCGCGCGGCGTATCTCGGCTACCGGGGCGCATCGGCCGTCTTCAACTTCCTTCCCGGCCCTCTGGCCTCGGGTCTGGCCCGGGGGCTGAGCGTGCCGATGGCGCTGGCGCTGAGAGGGCGCCGGCGGATGATCACCCGCCATCTCCAACGCGCCTACGGCGGTCGTCTGTCCGGCCCGGCCCTCGAGCGGAAGGTGCAACAGGCCTTCCGCTCCTACGCCCGCTACTGGATGGAGTCGTTCCGGCTCGCTTCCGCGGACCATGCCGCGCTGGAGGCGGGCATGTCCTGGGAAGGGGTGGCCCACGTCGAGGACGCGCTGACCGCCGGCAACGGCGTCATCATGGCCCTGCCCCATCTGGGCGGGTGGGACTTCGGCGGTGCCTGGTTCGCCTCGGCCGGATACCCGGCCACGGTGGTGGTGGAGGCCCTCGACCCGCCGGAGCTGTTCGAGTGGTTCACCCGCCTCCGCCGCGCCAGCGGCCTCAGCGTCGTCCCCCACGGCCCGGCCGCGGGGGGCGCCGTCCTGCGGGCCCTGCGCCGCAACGAGCTGGTGGGCTTGCTGTGTGACCGCGACCTCGCCCGGACTGGGGTCGAGGTGGAGTTCTTCGGTGAGCGCACCACGCTGCCGGGAGGGCCGGCCACCCTGGCGCTGCGTACCGGAGCGGCGCTGCTGCCCACAGCCGTGTACTTCGAGGGTCGGCGCCACCGCGGTGTCGTGCGGCCCCCCGTCGCCACCGACCGTCGCGGGCGGCTGCGCGACGACGTGGTCAGGGTGACCCAGGACCTGGCCGACGAGCTCGAGGCGCTCATCAGGCGGGCGCCGGAGCAATGGCACCTCCTCCAGCCCAACTGGCCCTCCGACTACGGAGAAGCGCCGACTTCGGGGCGATGAGCGAGCGACCGGCAGCTACCTTGGCCCGGTGCGCATCGCCCAGGTCTGCCCCTACAGCCTGACGCCTCCGGGCGGCGTGCAGGCCCAGTCGCTCGGGTTGGCCCGGGCGCTGCGCAGCCTCGGCCACCACGTACGGGTGTTGGCGCCCTGCGACGGCCCGCCGCCCGACGCGGGCGTGACGCCGCTGGGAAAGTCGGTGCCCTTGGCCGCCAACGGGTCGGTGGCCCCCATCGCCCCTGATCCAGCTTGTGTGCTGCGAACGATCCGGGTCCTGCGGGACGAGGAGTTCGACGTGGTGCACCTGCAGGAGCCGCTGGTTCCCGGGCCCACCCTCACCAGCCTGGTCGTGAGCGACCAACGCCTGGTCGGCACGTTCCACCGGGCCGGCGCGAGCTCGGCCTACCACGCGTTCCGCCCGGCAGCCCGGGCGCTGGCGCGACGCCTGAACGTGCGCTGCGCCGTCTCCGAGGATGCCCGCGACACCGCTTCGAGGGCCCTCGGGGGGTCCTATGAGCTCGTCTTCAACGGCATCGAGGTGGACCGGTTCGCCAAGGCCGACCCGCTGGTCGTCGACGGCCCCGCCATCTTGTTCATCGGCCGCCACGAGCCCCGCAAGGGGCTGGTGACCCTGCTCGGGGCACTCTCGCAGCTGCCCGGCGACGTCCGGTTGCTGGTGGCCGGCGACGGTCCGCAGACGGCCGAGCTTCGCCGGCGCTTCGGGCGCGACGACCGGGTCAGCTGGCTGGGCCGGATAACCGACGAGGAGAAGGCGAGATACCTCCGCAGCGTCGACGTCTTCTGCGCACCCTCCGTCAGCGGCGAGTCCTTCGGCATCGTCCTGCTCGAAGCCATGGCCGCGTCCGTCCCCATCGTGGCCAGCGACCTTCCCGGGTACCGCAACGTGGCCCGTCCGGACGAACACGCCCTGCTGGTGCCCCCGGGGAACCCGGCGGCGCTGGCCCGAGGGCTGGCTCTGGTGCTGGGGGACGGATCGCTGCGCCGGCGGCTGGTGGAGGGTGGCGACGCCCGAGCCGCCGAGTTCTCCATGGACCGCCTGGCCGAGCGCTACCTGGAGCTGTACGCCCTCACCGGCGCCGGCTGACGGCCCCCGCTCGTCAACGGTTCGGGAGCTGGAAGTCGATCACGACCCGGGAAGGCTCCCGAAGCGCCTGGACCCGGAACGGCACCTCCTGCGCGAGTCCCACGGCCCAGTCCAGGTTGGCCTCGAAGTCGCTCACCCGCACCATCTCGGTGACCATCGACAGACCGGCCCGGACCCGCCTCGGCCCGGTGTAGGTGGTGCGTACCTGGTCCCCCGACAGCTCCACCCCCGAAGCCGGCTCGAAGTGCACGGTCAGCACCGCCGCCCCTTCGACCGGAACCTCGTCGCCGGAGCCGTCCTCGACCAGCGGTCGCTCCCCGTAGGCCACCCGGTACCCCGGTAGCGCCCCCTCGAAGGTGAAGGTGACGCGCTCGTGCTGGCCCGTCGACTCCGCGGTGACGGTGGCCAGGAGGCCCCGCTGCGCACCGGCGACCGACACCGGGGTGGTGGCGAAGCGGTCGTCGCCGGCAGAGGTGGTGCCCGAGGCCGGATCCGGCGATCTCCCGTCGTCGCCGCACGCCCCGAGGAGGATCAGGCAGGAAGCGGCGAGTGATCGCAGGAGGCGCACAGGGGATCCACCGTACGCGAAGAGGAGGGCCCCGAAGGACCCTCCTCTCGCGCTGGGGGACGTCAGCCCTTGTTGTTGTTGTTGACCCGCACGGGCTGCGGCGCCGGCGTTTGCATCAGGCGTCGCAGGGCCAGGCCCATGACTGCGGCGAGGCCGGCGATGGCGGCGATGCCCACCGGGCCCCCGGTGCGGGGCAGCTCGCCGCCGGGGCTGCTCGTCGGTGCGCCCGGCCGGGCGAACTCCGAGGAGGCCACGATCGATCCGGCCTGCACCTTGGCCGGGCTGCTCAGGGCGCCGGCGCCGAGGTTCAGGATCCGGCTGAGCTCGTCCATGGCGCCTGACAAGCCGAGGCTCTTCACCGTCGAGGCGGGCAGCAGGGTGTCGATGCCGCCGGCCTGGTTGGTGATGGCGGAGACGATCTCGGCCAGCCTCGCCGGGGGAGTGATGGCGGCGGAGGCGCCGGTGATGCCGGCGCGACTGCGGGTGTAGCCGCCGGACTGGGTCACGCTGGTGACCTTCTCGAGCACGGACACGTCGACCAGGTTGGCCAGGTCGGGGCTGACGAGGGCCAGTGTCTGGCCGACCTTGTCGTTGATCTGCGCGACTGCGGCGTTGAGGGCGGTGGCGCCGGCGGCGGCGTCGATGCCGGGCAGGGCGAGGTTGCCGACCTTGATCCTTCCGATCTTGCCGGTGACCTCGGCCACCGAGCCCTCGACCGAGTCCACGGCCTTGGTGGTGACCCCGACCTCGACTCCCTCCAGGCGCAGCAGGGCGAGGTCGTCGAGGACCTTCAGGCTGTCACCCAGCAGACCGTCGATCTGGTCCTGCAGCTGGTCCACGGCGGCGTTGATGGCCGCGACCGAATCGCCCACGACGGCCGAACCCGGTAGTGGAGTGGTCAGGTTCACCGTGCCCAGCACGGTCTCGGTGGCAGGCTCGATGGCCTGGTCGATGGTGGAGGTGGCCTCGTTGGCCACTGCGTCCTGCAGGTCGTCGATGGCGCCGTTGACCGACTTCACCGTTCCCGCCAGCGTCGTCTGGCCGGCCGGCAGATCGAGCCCGGTTGTGGCCTTGAGGGTGTCGAGCAGGGCCGAGACCTGTGCCACCGACAGGTCCGTCAGCGAGATGCCCAGGCCCTCGAGCAGGGCCCCGAGGTCCACCAAGGTGATGTCGGTCACCTTCGCCCCGCGGCTCGCACCGGCGGCGTCGCCGGCGCTGGAAGCAGACAGGTTCGAGCTCAACGACCCGATCCCGAGGAGGCCACCCACGGAGCGGACGTTGGTCAGGCCCACGTCGAGGGCGGAGGAGGCCACACCGTTGTCCACGACAGCCGAGAGCTTCCCGGTGCCGAGGGTGCCCGACAGGACCGGACCGAGAGCGGCCGGCAGGGACCCGCCGACGATGCTCTGGGGAGCGACGGCCTGCTCCGTCGGGCCCGTGCTGCGGGCCTCGTAGACCCCCACGGTCTGGTTGAGGGCGCTGATGACACCCGACTTGGTGGACAGGGCGGTGAGGCGGGTGAGGGCTTCAGGCGAGGCCACTGAGGGGTCGATGGTCGAGCGGCCCTCGTCGCCCAGCAGCACCAGGTCGAGGATGTTGCCCTTGTCGCCCAGCTGGGCGGCGAGGACCTTCGTCTCGGTGAGCGATGTGCCCACGCCGGGCGATTGAGCCGTGGCCGGCCCGGCGAAGACGGCGGCGGCGACGACGGAGGTCGCCACCGCGGCGGATACAGGTCGGAAGAAGCGCATGCAGTTGCCCCCAGGGAGCTCAAGTGGATAGTGGGGCACACGAAACGCCGAAAGTGGTCGCAACGCCATGCCTAGTGAGGGCCATTTGCCCGGTCCCGACCGGGCTAGCCCGGGCGTCCCGGCTGCGCCGACGCCGGGTGCGATAGCTTCAGAGGCCTCTTGCGCAACCAGACCACCACCGACAAGCGCCGGAGAACGGCGCGGAACCTCGGGCAGATCTCCGCCAACGTGCGCCGTTCGGCTCTGCTGTTGGCGGGACTGGCGACGATGGTGGTGCTCGTGGGCTGGATCGGCCACCTCGCCACTGGCTACGGCGTCCTGGGAATGTCGGCGGCCGCACTTGCGGCGGGCGCGGCGGCATCGGTCGCGTGGTGGAGGTCCGACGCCATCGTCCTCGCCGCCAGCCACGCCCGCCCCGCCGACGTCCGCGACCACGCCCGGCTGCACAACCTGGTGGAGGGCCTCTGCATCGGGGCCGGCCTCCCCAAGCCGCGCCTGTTCGTGATCGAGGACCCGGCGCTCAACGCCTTCGCCGTCGGCCGCGATCCCAGACATGCGGCGGTGGCGGTGACCACCGGGCTGCTCGACAAGCTCACGAGGGTGGAGCTCGAAGCAGTGCTGGCCCACGAGCTCAGCCACGTCAAGAACTACGACATTCGGCTGTCGACGCTCGCCGTCACCACCGTGGGTGCGGTGGCCCTGCTGGCGGAGTGTGCGCTGCGGTTCCGGAGGTGGGGTGGACTCCGTCACCGCGACGAGCGCAGCGAGGGCAGCCGCCCCGCGGCGGTGCTGGGTCTGGTCGGTCTGCCCCTGCTGGCGCTGGCGCCGGTGGTGCCCAGGCTGATGCAACGGGTGGTGAGCCCACGGCGGGAGACGCTGGCAGACGTCACCGCCGCCGCCGTCACCCGCTACCCTCCGGGTCTGATCTCGGCGCTGGAGAAGCTACGCGACGACTCGACAGTGGTGCACTCGGCTTCGCCGGCCACCGCGCACCTCTGGATCGAATCCCCGACCGCACCCACCGCCCCGCAGGGTCGGCGGGGACGGCTCAACCAGTTGTTCAACACCCACCCGCCCATCGAGGAGCGCATTCAGGCGCTCCGGGAGCTCTGATCATGACCGCATCAGCCCGCCGTGTACTCGCTGCCCTGGCCGTTGCCGCTCTCGCCGCCGGAGCCTGCGGCGGCGACGACAAGGCTGCGCCCAAATCGGAAGAACCGACCACGACCACGGCGCCGCCGCCGCCGGCGGCGCCAGGTACGGGTGCACCGCTCACCGGTCTCGACTCAGACCCGGCCAAGCTGGGGCGCCCGGCGTTGATCGTCAAGATCGACAACGCCCCCAAGGGCAGGCCCCAGGCCGGGATCAACCAGGCCGACATCGTCGTGGAGGAAGGCGTGGAAGGCGGCATCACCCGCTTCGCCGCCATCTTCCACTCCCAGGATGTGGCCGAGGTTGGGCCCGTGCGTTCGGCCCGCTCCACCGACATCGCCATCGCCTCCGAGCTGAACCGCCCGCTCTTCGCCTACTCCGGGGCGAACACCGCATTCCAGCAGTTGGTCGACAAGGCTCCCCTGGTGAACGTGGGCCAGAACGCCCGTCCCGGGGCGTACTTCCGCAAGAAGGGGCGGCCCAACACCTACAACCTGTGGGCACGAATGGGGGAGCTCTTCGCCGCTGCCCCCCAAGGTGCGGCGCCACCGCCGCCCCTGTTCACGTACCGCGCGCCGGGCGAGGCATCGGCGGGAGAGCCGGCGGCCGGGGTGAAGTTCGAGTTCCGCGACAAGGTGGTAACGGCCGTGGAGTGGCGGTGGGACAGCGTCGGCGGCGTGTGGCGGCGCACGCAGAACGGGACCGAGCACGTGGACGACACCGGGGCGCCGGTGACCCCGCGCAACGTCGTCATCCAGTTCGTCGACTACAAGAACACGGGCCAGGTGGACCGGTCGGGGGCTGCGGTACCGGAGGCGCAGCTCATCGGTCAGGGGGAGGCTTGGGTGTTCGCCGACGGCAAGATCGTCAAGGGCAAGTGGATCAAGTCCGGCGCCGCAGAGGCGACGAAGTTCGTGGACGCGGCCGGTGCTCCCATCAAGTTGACCCCGGGTCAGACGTGGCTCGAGCTGCCGAAGCCCGGCACCGCCAGGCTGCTCTGACCGACCCGAACCGGAAGCCTCCCTCGCTCATGCACACCACGCGCGGTCTCGCCGTCGCGGTACTGGTCCTCACCCTGGCGGCCGGATGCTCCGAGGCCAAGGACGCCACCGACAAAGCCGCCGAACTGGTCGGGGACAAAGATGCCCAGGCCACCACCACCACCGAGGAGCCCAAGTCGCCTGCTCCGCTCACCGGTAAGCCGGTGGCCGGCGACGTGGCCCGCCGCCCGGCCGTGAGCGTGAAGGTGGACAACTCGCCCGACGGTCGGCCCCAGGCGGGGCTGGACAAGGCCGACGTGATCTTCGAAGAAAAGGTCGAAGGCGGGGTGACCCGCTTCGTGTCCGTGTTCCAGAGCCAGGACAGCGAGCTGGTGGGGCCGATCCGGTCGCTCAGAACCAGCGACCCCGACATCGTCTCGGCTGTCGGGGGCGTGTTCGTCTTCTCAGACGGGGTCGCCATCAGCCTGCGCCGGCTCAAGGGGGCGCCGGTGAAGGTCGTCTCGGAGCGCGACGGAGCCGCTGCTTTCACCTATCCCAAGGGCCGCCGGCGCCCCTATGCGACCTTCGCGGCCACCGGGCGCCTGCGCAAGGAGGCCGCCCGGGACGCCCGAACTCCACCGGCGCTGTTCCCGTTCCTGGCCGAGGGCGAGGCCTTCGCACCCACCGGCGCCGTCCCCGCCTCGAAGGCCTCGGTCAACTACGGCGGTCGTACGACCGGTACGTTCGACTTCGACGCCACCACCGCCACCTGGCTGCGCTCCACCAACGGCACGCCTCACCTGCTGGCCGACGGCAGCCGGCTCGCCTTCAGCAATGTCATCATCCAGTTCGTCCCCTACAAGCGGGTCGGCTACAAGGACTCGTCGGGAGCCGCCGTCGACGAGGCGATGGTGGTGGGTGCGGGCGACGCCATCGTGCTGGTGGCTGGCAGGCAGGTCCGGGCCAAGTGGTCCAAGCCGACACCCACCGCCGTCACCACTTTCACCGACTCGACAGGGGCGCCCATCGAGCTGCTGTCCGGCAACACGCTGGTCGCTCTGCCGCCCGTGGGGGCCCCGGTAACCGTTTCTTAGCGAGCCCCGGCAGCCGTAGACTGGCGCCATGGCCTCCGACACCCCCGGCACCACTGGCACGGACCGCGTCAAGCGGGGCCTGGCCGAGATGCTGCGGGGCGGCGTCATCATGGACGTGGTCGATGCCGACCAGGCCCGGATCGCCGAGGACGCCGGGGCCGTGGCGGTGATGGCACTCGAGCGGGTGCCCGCCGACATCCGCCGCGACGGGGGCGTCGCCCGTATGAGCGACCCCGCCCTCATCGAGGGCATCAAGGCCGCCGTCACCATCCCGGTGATGGCCAAGGCCCGTATCGGCCATTTCGCCGAGGCCCAGGTGCTGGAGTCGCTGGGCGTCGACTACATCGACGAGTCGGAGGTGCTCACGCCGGCCGACGAGTTGCACCACATCGACAAGTGGCCGTTCACCGTCCCCTTCGTCTGTGGCGCCACCAACCTGGGAGAGGCCCTGCGGCGAATCTCCGAGGGCGCGGCGATGATCCGCTCCAAGGGCGAAGCGGGAACCGGTGACGTCTCCCACGCCGTGCGCCACCTGCGCCTGATCCGGGGCGACATCCGGCGCATCACCATGGCCGATGCTGCCGAGCTCTACGGCTGGGCCAAGACCCTCCAGGCCCCGGTGGGGCTGGTGAGGGAGATCGCCGAGACAGCCAAGCTTCCGGTGCCGCTGTTCTGCGCGGGCGGGATCGCCACCCCGGCAGATGCCGCGCTGGTGATGCAGCTCGGCGCCGAGGCCGTCTTCGTCGGGTCGGGGATCTTCAAGAGCGAGAACCCGCGAGCCACGGCCGGGGCCATCGTGGAAGCCACCACCCACCACACGGATGCGGCCATCGTGGCCAAGGTGAGCCGCGGCCTCGGCGGCGCCATGCGGGGCCAGGACGCGGGCTCGGTCGACCTCCGATTGGCCGAGCGGGGCTGGTAGCGGCGTGAGGCCCCCAGGCCGTGGCTGCCAAAGTCGGGGTGCTCGCGCTCCAGGGCGACGTCCGGGAGCACGCGGCCGCGCTCACTGAGCTCGGCGCCCATCCGGTAGATGTCCGCCGTCCGGGCGACCTGGGCGGCATCGATGCTCTCGTGCTGCCGGGAGGGGAGTCGACCACGATGTCGTTGCTCCTCGAGTCGGCGGAGCTGTTCGAGCCGGTGGCCCGACGGCTGGCAGAGGGCATGCCCGCCTTCGGAACCTGCGCCGGCATGATCCTGCTGGCCCGGGACGTGGTGGGCGGACGGCCCGACCAGCGGACCTTCGGCGCCGTAGACATCACCGTGCGCCGCAACGCCTTCGGCCGCCAGGTCGACTCCTTCGAGACGGCGCTGGAGGTCCCGGATCTCGGTCAACCGCCGGTGGACGCGGTTTTCATCAGGGCGCCGGTGGTGGAGCGGGTCGGACCGGAGGTCGAGGTGCTGGCGAAGGTGGGCGGGGCCCCGGTGCTGTGCCGGCAGGGGCCGGTGCTGGTGGCGGCGTTCCATCCCGAGCTCTCGCGGGACCTGCGCGTCCACGCCCTGTTTCTAGGAGACTTGTAGCCATGTCCGGTCATTCCAAGTGGGCCACCATCAAGCACAAGAAGGGGGCCCAGGACAAAGCCCGCGGCAAGCTGTTCGCCAAGCTCATCCGCCAGGTCGAGGTGGCCGCCCGTGAAGGCGGGGGTGATCCGGACACGAACCCCACCTTGCGCACGATGTTCCAGAAGGCTCGGTCGAGCTCGGTGCCACTCGACACCATCGAAAAGGCGATCAAGCGGGGAACCGGCGCCCTCGAGGGCGTGCGCTACGAGCCGATCAGCTACGAGGGGTACGCGCCCTGCGGCGTGGCCGTGATCGTGGAGGCCCTCTCCGACAACCGCAACCGCACGGGCGCCGACGTCCGCTCGATCTTCAGCAAGCACGGCGGCTCGATGGCCGAGCCGGGGGCGGTGGCCTGGCAGTTCGAGCGCAAGGGCGTCGTGATCCTGCCCAAGAAGGTGAGCGAGGACGAACTGACCGAGGTCGCGCTGGAAGCCGGAGCCGAAGACCTCCAGGACGATGGCGACACGTGGCAGCTGACCTGCGCACCCACCGACCTGCACCGGCTGGAGTCGGCTCTCGATGAAGCCGGCATCGGGTACGACTCGGCCGAGCTCACCATGCTGCCCAAGCAGTCCGTTCCGCTCGGGGCGGAGGGGGACGCCCGCAAGGTGCTGCGCCTCGTGGACGCCCTCGAAGACCTCGACGACGTGCAGAACGTGTACGCGAACTTCGACATCCCCGACTCGATCCTGCAGCTGGTGGAGGCCTGACGATGGCACCTCCCCGGCTGAGTGTGGGCGATCGGGCACCGGATTTCACCCTGGCCGGAACGGCTGGTGGCTCCTACGCCCTGCGGGATTTTCGGGGCCGGACCGTGGTGCTCGTCTTCTATCCGGGCGACCACACGCCGGTGTGCACGATGCAGCTCAACACCTACTCCACCGACATCGGGCAGTTCGAGAAGCTGGGGGCGCAGATCCTCGCCATCAGCCCCCAGAGCGTCGAGAGCCACGAGCAGTTCAGCGCGGTGCACAACTTCTCGTTCCCGCTCCTGTCCGACATCGACAAGTCGGTGGGACGGGCCTACGGCGTCCTCGGGCCCGTCGGCTTCTACAAGCGGTCGGTGTTCGTGGTCGATCCCAACGGGATCGTCCGCTACGCCCACCGGGCCACGGCCGGGCTGACCTTCCGGACCACGGCCGAGCTGGTGCGGGCGGTGCAGGAGGCACACGCAGCCCCCACTGGGGCCTGAGCCGCCCTGCTTCGCGGGAGGATCCGCCTCCGCCGGCGGCAGGCGAGCTAATCTCACGAACGCATGTTCGTCCTAGGCATCGATCCGGGGGTGTCACGCTGCGGTTACGGCGCGGTCGTCCGTGAGCGGCCAGGGTTGCGGGCTGTCGCCTGCGGCGTGCTCACCACGCCGCCGTCGCAGCCCCTGCCGGACCGGCTGGCCTCACTGGCGCGAGAGCTGCGGGCACTACTGCATGAGCTGAGACCGGACGCGGTGGTGGTCGAGCGGGTGTTCTTCCAGACCAACGTGCGCACCGCGATGTCCGTCGGCCAGGCCAGCGGGCTCGCCTTGGCTGCGGCATCGGAGGCCGGCTGTGTCGTCGCCCAGTACACCGCCAACGAGGTGAAGCAGGCGGTGACGGGATATGGCGCCGCGACCAAGGACCAGGTGCAGCGAATGGTGCAGTCGTTGCTGAAGCTGGCAGCGGTCCCGAAGCCGGCCGACGCGGCCGACGCTCTGGCGCTGGCCCTCACGCACCACGCGGTGGCCCCCGTCCTGGCCCGGGCGGCCCAGGCTCGACGATGATCGGGTCGCTCCGGGGCGCGCTCGTCGACCTGTCGCCCCGCGGCGAGGTGCTGGTGGAGGTGGCTGGGGTCGGGTACCGGGTCCAGGTACCGAGCGGCCGGCTGGGCCAGCTGGGCGAGCGGGGCTCGACCGTCTTCCTGCACGTGCACACCCACGTCCGCGAAGACGCGATCGTCCTCTACGGCTTCGTCTCGTTGGACGAGCGGTCGTGCTTCGAAGCCCTCCTGGGCACCCACGGCGTAGGGCCCGCCGTGGCGCTGGCCATCTTGTCGGTCCACTCCCCGTCGTCGCTGCGTCGGGCGGTGGCCGCTGACGACGTCGATGCTCTCACCATGGTGCCCGGTATCGGCAAGAAGACAGCCGCCCGGCTTCTCCTCGAGCTGAAGAGCCGCCTCGAGGTCGCCGACGAAGGCCCGGAACTGGCGGTGGTGGGGTCGGGACCCGCCGGCACGGGCCCGGTGGGCGAGGTGCGGGCTGCGCTCGCGGCGTTGGGCTACGGCGTCGACGAGGTGCGGGTTGCGGTGCGGAGCCTGCCGGCGGAAGGCTCGACCGAGGAACTGCTGCGGCGGGCCCTGCGTGAGCTGGCGGTGGCGCGGCTGTGAGCCGGGAGGAGTTGCTGGCGCCCGAGCCCGATCCCTTCGAGGTGACCGAGGAGGTGTCGCTCCGCCCGCGGCGCCTGTCGGAGTTCGTGGGCCAACCGCAACTCAAGGAGCACCTCGGGATCATGCTGGAGGCGGCCCGTCGGCGCTCCCAGGAGATCGACCATCTGCTCCTTGCCGGTCCCCCCGGGTTGGGCAAGACGAGCATGGCCGGCATCGTCGCCGCCGAGATGGCTGTGGGCCTGCGGGTGACGTCGGGCCCGGCGCTGGTACGGGCCGGCGACCTCGCCTCCATCCTCACCGACCTGCAGGAAGGGGCGGTTCTCTTCATCGACGAGATCCACCGCCTCGGCAGGGCGGTGGAGGAGATCCTTTACCCCGCCATGGAGGACTTCGTCCTCGACATCGTTCTCGGCAAGGGCCCCGCGGCCCGGTCGGTCCGCCTCCCGCTTCCCCGCTTCACCCTCATCGGTGCCACCACCCGCACGGGACTCATCACCGGTCCGCTGCGCGACCGGTTCGGCTTCGTGGCCCGCCTCGACTACTACGGCCCATCGGAGCTGCAGGCCATCATCCTGCGCTCGGCCCGCATCCTGGGCGTGACCCTCGACCCGGGAGGAGCCGAGGAGATCGCCGGCCGCTCCCGGGGCACCCCGAGGATCGCGAACCGCTTGTTGAAGAGGGTCCGGGATTTCGCCGAGGTGAGGGGCGACGGGGTCGTCAGCCAGGCAGTGGCGCGCGAGGGGCTCGCGCTGTTCGGCGTCGACGTCCTCGGTCTCGACAAGGTCGACCGCGCCATCCTCGATGCCGTCTGCCGGCGCTTCGGCGGCGGCCCCGTCGGGCTCTCCACACTGGCAGTGAGCGTGGGGGAGGAGACGGAGACGGTCGAAGACGTCTACGAGCCGTTCCTGCTGCAGCTGGGCCTGCTCATGCGCACCCCCAGGGGCCGCGTCGCCACGCCGGCTGCGTGGCAGCACCTGGGTCTGGACCCACCGGCGCCGCCAGCGGCGCTGCCCCAGTTGTTCGACACCGACGTCTGACGGCGTCCGCATGCGCCCGAGCGCTAGGGACCGATGCAGACGCCGACGTTGCTCGGGTACGCGACCACGCAGACCCAGTTGCCCGGCACCAGGCTGGCGCCGGCGGGAGCCCCGGTACCGAGCCAGCCGAGGACGAACACGACGGTGGCGACCTGGCGCTTCATCGGGTCCCCCTCCGGGCCAGCCCCTCGGCGAAACCGGGGGCTTCGGAGGCTATGTCTGCCGGATCGTCGACGTAGACGCCGACGACGCCGTCGACTTCCAGTGAATGGGGGCTTTCGGCGCCGCGGCGCTCGGCCTCCTCGGCGGAGGTGATCACCAGGAGGTCCTCCTCCGGGGCGGCGCGCTCGGGGCCGGTGGTGTCCGGAGCGGCATCAGGCGTCCTGGCGCCGTCAGTAGGGCCGGTGGCGGCACCCACCGGTGCTGCCGGCGACGGAGCCGCCGGAAGGACGGCTTCGAGGTGCAGTGGTGCCCGGCGGGGCTGGTCGCGGCGGTCGAACGGCTGGTCACCGGGCCCGGCCGTGGCTGTGGCCGTGGCGACCACAGCCACGGCCACCGAGAGGGCCGGGCCGGCAAGGGGCGGCAGTGCCGCCGACCACACCTCGAGCCGCGCCCGCAGCGATGCCATCGGCCGGGCCAGCAGCCCCAGCACCGGAACCGTCACCCACCTGCGGTCGTCTCCGTTCAGGGCCAGGAACTCCCGCCGCAGGGCCCTTCGGGCCCGGAACAGCAGCGCCTCCACCGTCCCCAGCGTCACCCCGTAGTGGGTCGCGATCTGCTGGTAGGACCAGCTCCGCCGCTCGCGCAGGTCGAGGACCTCCCGGTGGCGCGGCGCCAAGCGGCTCAGGGCGGTGGCGAGAACCGTTCCGTCCGCCGCTTCGACGATCCGGTCCTGGCCTCCGTCGGTGACGCCGAGGTCTACTTCCGCGGTGGGGTGGCTGCGCCCTCTCCTGCGGTGGGCGTCCACACACAGCCGGGCTGCGATCACCGTCATCCACGGGTAGAAGCGCCGCTCGCCTTCGAACGACGGCAGGGCTCCAAGGGCGCGGGTGAAGGCTTCCTGGGCTATCTCCTCGGCCTCGTCGGCGTCGCCCACCCGCTTCTGGCAAAACCGCTTCAGGCGGGGGAAGTACCGCCGGTACAGCACCTCGAAGGCAGCATCGTCACCTTCCTGGAACCGCTCGACCAGGGCGCGATCACGCACCAGATCGACGTCGTCGACACCCAGCGCCACCGCCAACCCCCCTCCGCCTCGTCGTCCGCCGCTATTGAGGGTACCGGCTATTTCGGCCGCGACGGACTTTCCTGCTAGCAACGAGCCGCCGTGCCGGTCTCAGCCTCCGACGAGTACCACTACCACCTCCCGGGCCCGGTTGTCGCGCAGCGACCAGCGGAGCCCCGCTCCGCGGCCCGGCTCCTGGTCGCCCTGGGCCGGGATGAAGGGGGAGGGCCCGAACCGGTCGACCACCGGCGGGTGGCGGACCTGGCCGACTACGTGGAGCGGGGGGACGTGGTGGTCGTGAACGACACGCGGGTCCTGCCGGCCCGCCTGCTCCTCAACAAAGAGACCGGAGGCTCGGCCGAGGTCCTCCTACTCGAACCTGTCGTGGACGGCCCGGCGGTCGAGGAACCGCCGGCGGCGCCGGAGGCGGGCGAGTGGCAGGCGCTGGTGCGGCCCAGCCGGCGCATCGCACCGGGTACGACCCTGTTCGGCCGCCAGGGCGAGCCGGTGGTCCTGGTGGGCGATCGGCTGGGCGACGACCGCCGGCGGGTGCGGCTCCTGGCCCCCCTGGATGCCCATGGGACGCTGCCCCTGCCGCCCTACATCCGCGAGCCGCTGGTCGAGCCCGCCCGCTACCAGACCGTCTATGCCCGTCGCCCCGGCTCGGTTGCGGCACCGACGGCCGGACTGCACCTCACCCGGGAGATCCTGGCCCAGCTGCGGCAGAAGGGCGCCGAGGTGCACACGGTGGACCTCGCGGTGGGCCTGGGCACGTTCCGGCCCATCACCGCGGCCCACCTCGACGACCACGTGATGCACGAGGAGAGCTACCGGGTGCCGGCGTCCACCATGGCTGCCTGCGAGCGGGCCCGCAGGGTGCTGGCCGTGGGGACCACGACCCTGAGAGCCCTGGAGGCGGCAGCGCTCACCGGCCACCTGCACGGCCGGACCGACCTGTTCGTCCGGCCGGGGTTCGAGTTCCGAGTCGTGGATCTCCTGTTCACCAACTTCCACCTGCCCCGGTCGTCGTTGCTCGTCCTGCTGGCGGCCTTCGCAGGACAACAGCGGTGGCGTCCGCTGTATGAGACCGCTCTGGCCGAGGGCTACCGCTTTCTCTCCTTCGGCGACGCCATGTTGGTCTCCCGTGCCGCCGACAGGGCCGGCCCGTGAGCCTCCGGCTCGCCCTCACCGCCACCGACGGATCGGCCCGCGCCGGCACCATCACCACTGCCCGTGGCACCTTCCGGACACCCTGCTTCATGCCCGTCGGCACCCGGGGAGCGGTAAAGGCCCTGTCCGGGGCCGACCTGGAGACGTTGGGCTTCGAGGTGGTGCTGGCCAACACCTACCACCTCATGCTCCGGCCAGGTGCCGAGATCGTGGCCGGTATGGGCGGCATCCACGGCTTCACGTCGTGGCCCGGTCACGTCCTCACCGACTCCGGCGGCTATCAGGTCTTCAGCCTGGGCCCCGAGGTCGATGACGACGGGGTCACGTTTCGCAGCACCTACGACGGCAGCCTGCACCGCCTCACCCCCGAGACGGCGGTGGCCGTGCAGGAGCAGCTGGGCGCCGACATCCAGATGGTGCTCGACGTCTGCCCGCCCCTGCCCTCGCCGCCGGAGGTCCTGCGGCTGGCCGTCGATCGCACCGTTGCCTGGGCCCACAGGGCCCTGCGGGCGCACCGGCGCCCCGAACAGGCACTGTTCGGCATCGTCCAAGGCGGGGTCGACCCGGTTCTGCGGCGGGAGAGTGCGGTGCGCACGGTGGAGCTGGGCTTCCACGGCTACGGGATCGGCGGGCTGTCGGTGGGGGAGAGCCGCCAGGAGATGCTGCCGGCGCTGGCCGCCGCCCTCGCCGAGCTGCCCCCTGACGTCCCCCGCTACCTGATGGGGGTGGGCGATCCGATGGGCATGGTGGAGGCCATCGCCTTGGGCGTCGACCTGTTCGACTGCGTCCTGCCCACCCGGCTGGCGAGGCACGGCTCCGTGCTCACCAGCGTCGGCCGGCTGCAGCTCCGCAATGCGGCCTTCACCGGCGACGAAGGCCCACTCGACCCCTGTTGCCGTTGCCACGTGTGTCTGCGGTGGTCGCGTGGCTACCTGCGCCATCTCCTTCAGGTGGGGGAGCCGGGCGTGTTGCGCCTGCTCAGCTGGCACAACCTCTCGTGGACGCTGGCGTTGATCGAGCGGGTGCGCGGGGCCATCGAAGGCGCCGATCTCGACCGGGTCCGTCGCGAGATCGCAGACGTCTGGGAGTAAGGTCTGCGGACGCCATGGAACAGCTGTTGCCGCTCGCCTTCCTGCTCGTGGTCATGTACTTCCTGCTCATCAGGCCTCAGCAGCAGAGGGTCAAGGCGCAGCGGAGCCTGGTGTCATCCCTCACGGTCGGCGACGAGATCGTGACGGTAGGCGGCTTGATCGGGCGCATCGTGGCCATCGACGACGAGACCGCCACCGTGGAGACGACCCCCGGGACGGTGTTGCGCTTTCGCCGGACGGCCGTCAGCGGGCGGATCATGCCCGAGCCGGCCGCCGAGCCCGACTCGTCCCCGATATCCGAGGACTGATGCGCCGCTCCACGCTGCTGTGCCTGGCCTTCATCGTCGTTCTCGCCGTCGGCAGCTTCGGAGCGACGCTGTATCTCGACAAGCGCCCTCAACTGGGACTCGACCTCCAGGGCGGGGCCTACGTCGTCCTGCAACCGGATCGCAAGGTAGACGCCGGCGTGCTCAACCAGTCGGTGGAGATCATCCGCAGCCGGGTCGACGAGCTCGGTGTGGCCGAGCCCGACATCAGGCCCCAGGGCGACTCCATCATCGTGCAGCTCCCGGGGGTGAAGGAGCAGGCCAGGGCCCTGGAGATCGTCGGCCAGACGGCCGAGCTGCGGTTCCGGCCCGTGCTGCAGTCGCTGCCGCCCGAGCAGACGGCGGCCACCACCACGACTTCGGCTCCCGACCCGGCCACCACCACCACGGAGGTCGACCCCGCCGCGGCCACCACCTCGACCACGGTCGCCGCCGGCACCACCCCGCGGGAGCAGGACCTGCCCGACCAGGAAGTGGTGCTGCCGATGAAGGAGAAGGACCGGATCACGGGTCGTCTACTACTGGGGCCGGCCAAGGCCACCGGCACCATCGTGCGCTCGGCGCGGGCCCAGCCGCCTCAGGGGCCGGGTGACTGGGCGGTCAGCGTCGAGCTCACCAGCAAGGGCAACGAGCTGTTCAACCAGATCGCGGCGGCGTGCTTCGACGCCACGCCCGAGTGCCCCACCAAGCAGGTGGCCATCGTCCTGGACGGCGTGGTGCGCTCGGCGCCCGCCGTGCAGGAGCGTTCCTTCAGCGGCAGGGTCCAGATCACCGGCCAGTTCAGCGAGAGCGAGGCCAAGGACCTGGCTCTGGTGCTGAAGTTCGGAGCCCTTCCGGTGGAGCTCACGCCCCAGAGCACCCAGACGGTGTCGCCCACCCTGGGCAGGGACTCCCTGCGAGCCGGCATCACGGCCGGCCTGCTCGGCCTGGGCCTGGTGTTGCTCTACATGATCATGTACTACCGGGCGCTGGGAGTGGTGGTGGTGCTGGGCCTGGGGGTGTCGGGCATGCTTCTGTGGTCGTTCGTCTCCTTCCTCGGCGCTGCGCTCACCCTGGCCGGCGCCGTTGGCATCATCATCTCGGTCGGCGTGACCGTCGACTCCTATGTCGTGTTCTTCGAGAGGCTGAAAGACGAGATCCGCTCCGGCAAGACGATCCGGTCCTCGGTCGACCGGGGCTTCACCCGCGCCTACCGCACCATCGTCGCCGCTGACATCTCCTCCCTCATCGGCGCCGGGCTCCTGTACGCCCTCACCGTCGGATCGGTGCGCGGCTTCGCCTTCTTCCTAGGGGTGTCGGCGTTGCTCGACCTGTTCGTCGCCTTCTTCTTCACCCGGCCGATGGTCTCCATCCTCGGCCGCAGCCGCCTGTTCACCGAGGCTCGCTTCTTCGGAGTCGCCCGCGGTCTCGGCGCCGGCGACACCACCGCCGTCCCGCGGCCGATGAGAGCCGGGAGCCCGGCATGAGCAACGCAGGTCGCCGCAGCCTCTGGCAGCGCCTCTACCACGGCGAGACTGCCTTCGACTTCGTCGGGCCCATCCGCCGGTGGCTGACCATCTCCGGCCTCGTCATCGTCGTCGGCCTCCTCTCGCTGGCCACCCGGGGGCTCAACTTCGGCATCGACTTCCGAGGTGGCACCGCCTGGGAGGTGCCCACCAGCGACCCCTCCGTCGAGAGGGCCAGGGACGCACTGAGGCCGCTGGGCCTCGACGATGCCGAGATCCAGGTGCTGGGCAAGAACATCCTGCGGGTCCAGGCCGACGCCGAGGGAGCCTCACCGGAGCAGCGCAAGGCCCGCCAGGAGGAGGTGGCCCGGGCGTTGGCGGAGTCCGAAGGAGTGGAGCCCAGCCTGGTGAGCGTCAACGAGGTCGGCCCGTCCTGGGGCAACGAGATCACCAAGAAGGCCCGCAACGCCTTGGCCGCGTTCTTGGTGGTGATCACCATCTACATCTCGTTCCGGTTCGAGCCGAAGATGGCGGTGGCGTCGCTGGCGGCCCTGGCCCACGACATCCTGGTCACGGTGGGCGTCTACTCGTTGTCCGGCTTCGAGGTCACGCCGTCGACGGTGGTCGCCTTCCTCACCATCCTGGGCTACTCGCTCTACGACACGATCGTGGTGTTCGACAAGGTGGACGAGAACACCAAGGGCCTGGCCGCGTCGGGGCGCATGACCTACACCGACGTGGTGAACCTGTCCATGAACCAGGTCCTCATGCGGTCGCTCAACACGTCATTGGTGGCCATCCTGCCGATCTTCTCGGTGCTCGTCGTCGGGTCCTTCATCCTCGGCGCCACCACGCTGCAGGACTTCGGTCTGGCTCTGCTCGTCGGGCTGCTCACCGGCGCCTACTCCTCCCTCTTCATCGCCTCGCCGGTGCTGGCCATCCTGAAGGAGCGCGAGCCCCGTTACGCCTCGATCCGCCAGCGGCTCGAGAACCGGCCCGGCTCGGGCGGCCCCCTCACGCCGGCCGCGGCCGCAGCCGGGGGCGCGACGGTGGGGGGCGAGTCCCGTGACCAGGTTCCGGCTGCGGTCGGTGCCGCCGCCGGGCGGTCCGCCTCCTCCCGTCCCGCCACCAACCGCGGCACGCCGCCGCGCCCCCGCAAGAAGGGCCGCCGCCGGTAGCCACCGCCTAAGGTGAGCAGGTGGACGCGTCGGGATGGCTCAAGGAGCACATCCGCGACATCCCCGACTTCCCCAAGCCCGGGGTGGTCTTCAAGGACATCACGCCCCTACTGGGACACCCGGCCGCATTCCGCCACACCGTCGAGCGGATCGGTGACCACTTCGCCGACCACTCCATCGACAAGGTGCTCGGGATCGAAGCGCGCGGCTTCATCCCGGCCGCTCCCGTGGCCTACCGCTTCGCGGCCGGCTTCGTGCCGGTACGAAAGGCGGGCAAGTTGCCGTGGCGCATCGAATCGGAGGAGTACGCCCTCGAGTACGGCAACGACCTCCTCGAGATCCACTGCGATGCCATCAACCCCGGCGAGCGGGCCCTGATCGTCGACGACGTCCTCGCCACCGGCGGCACCGCCGCCGCGACCGTCCGGCTGGTGGAGAGGCTGGGAGGGGTGGTGGTGGGGCTGGGCTTCATCGTCGAGTTGGCGTTCCTCGCCGGCCGCGGGAAGCTCCAGGGCCACGACGTGGTTTCGTTGATCACCTACGACTGAGGAAGGGGGCACGTGGCGACCGCTGACCGGGTGCGGGTACGGCCTTGGCGCCGCCAGGCGCCGGCCAGCGCCGGGGCGCTGCAGCCGCTGCTCAACGCGTACCGCTCCCACCCCCGCCACGCCAAGGCCGACACCACCATGATCCGGCTCGCCTACGAGGTGGCGGAGCGGGCCCACGTCGACGTGGTCCGTCAGTCGGGGGAGCCCTACATCAGCCACCCGCTGGCCGTGGCCCTGATCCTGGCCGAGATCGGGCTCGACGACATCACCCTGGCCGCCGCCCTCCTGCACGACGTAGTCGAGGACACCGGGATCACGCTGGACGATGTCTCGAGGGACTTCGGCCCCCTTGTCGCCTCCATCGTCGACGGAGTGACGAAGCTGGAGCGGATCAGCTTCGAGTCCAAGGAGGCCCAGCAGGCGGCATCCATGCGCAAGATGCTGCTGGCGATGGCCAACGACCCGCGGGTCATCTACATCAAGCTGGCCGACCGGCTGCACAACATGCGGACCATCGCCGCCATGCCGGCATCCAAGCAGCAACGTACGGCGCAGGAGACCCTCGACATCTATGCGCCGCTGGCCCACCGCCTCGGCATCCAAGAGGTCAAGTGGCAGCTGGAAGATCTCGCTTTCGCAGTCATCTATCCCAAGCGCTACGCCGAGATCGAGCAGATGGTCGCGATGCGGGCCCCCGAGCGCGACATCTACCTGACCCAGGTGCTGGAGGTGGTAAGGGAGCGGCTGCGCGACCACCACATCCAAGCCGACGTCAGCGGCCGCCCGAAGCACCTCTATTCCATCTACGAGAAGATGGTCGTGAAGGGCAAGGAGTTCAACGAGATCTTCGACCTCGTCGGGATCCGGGTGCTGGTGGCCAGCCAGAAGGACTGCTACGCCGCCCTCGGTGCCCTCCACGCCACCTGGAGCCCGGTGCCGGGCCGCTTCAAGGACTACGTGGCAACCCCCAAGTTCAACCTCTACCAGTCGTTGCACACCACCGTGGTGGGACCTCAGGGCCAGCAGATCGAGGTGCAGATCCGCACGACGGAGATGCACGCCCGGGCCGAGTTCGGGGTGGCCGCCCACTGGGGGTACAAGGAGAACAACCCGTCTTCGTCGGCGCCCGAGGCGGCGTGGCTGCAGCGCATCGTCGACTGGCAGTCCGAGACGGTCGACCCATCGGAGTTCTTCGAGTCGCTCAAATCGGATCTGGAGCAGGACGAGGTCTACGTCTTTTCGCCCAAGGGAGACGTGTTCTCGCTGCCGGTGGGGGCGACGCCCGTCGATTTCGCCTACGCCGTGCACACCGAGGTCGGTCATCACTGCATCGGGGCCCGGGTCAACGGCAACATGGCCCGCCTCGACCAGCAGCTGCAATCCGGGGACACGGTGGAGGTGGTCACCTCCAAAGTGGCCAAGGGCCCGTCCCGCGACTGGATCGAGATGGTCGCGTCACCCCGGGCCCGCAACAAGATCCGCCAGTGGTTCAGCCGTGAGCGGCGCGAAGACGCAATCGAAGCGGGTCGCGAGGAAGTGGCCAAGGCCCTGCGCCGTGAAGGCCTGCCTGTCCAGAAGCTGGCGTCCTCGGCGGTGCTGGTGAAGCTGGCCGAGAGCATGCACTACGGGGATCTGGACGCCCTGCACGTGGCGGTGGGAGAGGGGCACGTCTCGGCCCGCTCGATCGCCCAGCGCCTGGCCCGGGAGCTTCGGGGAGGTGACCACGAGGAGCAACTGCCGGCGACGGCGCGCCAGCCCCGCCGGCGCTCCAGCCCCGGCGCGACGGGCGTCTACGTCGAGGGTCTGGACGACCTCATGATCCGGCTCTCCCGCTGTTGCACCCCCGTCCCCGGCGACGACATCATCGGTTTCGTCACCCGTGGCCGGGGGGTGTCGGTGCACCGCGCCGACTGTGCCAACGCCGCGTCGTTGGTCTCGGGGCAGGAGGCCCGCCTCATCGAGGTCGAGTGGGACCGCAACTCCCAGGGGTCCTTCACCGTCGGCGTCGAGCTCAAGGCCCTCGACCGCACCAGGCTGCTCGCCGACGTGACCAAGGTTCTGGCCGAGAACCACGTCAACATCCTGTCGAGCTTCTCCCACACCGGCTCGGACCAGGTCAGCCGGATGCGCTTCGAGTTCGAGCTCGCCGATCCGTCCCACCTCGACTCGGTCGTCTCGGCCCTCAAGCGGGTCGACAGCGTCTACGACGCCTACCGGGTCGTGCCCGGCAAAGGCGACTGAACCCCTCAGGCGGGCCGGCGCCGGCGGGTAGGTAGCCTCGGGCCGATGGCCCCCCAGCACCAGGCGCCGAAGGGCACCCTCGACATCCTCCCCCCGGGAGACGGCGGCGCCCCCTTCGACTCCGCCCGCTTCGCCCTCCTGGTCGAGCGCTACTCGGCGTGGATGTCCCGGGCCGGCTTCGGGCTCGTCGTCGGCCCCGCGTTCGAGGACCTCGCCGTGTACGCCCGGGTGGGAGCCACCACCGACATCGTGGGCAAGGAGATGTACGACTTCCACGACAAGGGCGGCCGGCACCTCGCCCTGCGTCCGGACTCCACCCCCTCGGTGGTGCGGGCCTTCGTGGAGCACCGGCCGGTCACGCCGTGGAAGGTGTGGTACCTGGCCCCCCACTTCCGCTACGACCAGCCCCAGGCGGGTCGCTACCGCCAGCACCACTCGCTGGGCGTGGAGGTGCTGGGGGTCGAGGATCCCGACCTCGACGCGGAGCTGGTGGGGCTGTCGGCGGGCTTCCTGGCCGAGCTGGGCCTCGACCGGGTCGAGTTGCTGGTGAACTCCATCGGCGACGAGGCATGTCGGCCCGAGTACAGGCAGCGTCTCATGGCCTTTTTCGACCAACGGCAGGAGAAGCTGTGCGCCGAGCACCGCACCCGCTACCGCGAGAACCCGATGCGCATCCTCGACTGCAAGCGCGACGAGTGCCGGGTGGTGACCGAGGAGGCCCCCCGGATGCTCGACCACCTGTGCTCCGGTTGCGCCGCCCACTTCGACCGGGTCCGATCCGGCCTCAGCGCCCAGGGCATCGACTACGTGATCGACACCCGATTGGTGCGAGGGCAGGACTACTACACCCGCACCACCTTCGAGCTGGTGAGCCGGGCGCTCTCCTCCGCGCAGCTGGCTGTCGGGGGCGGGGGGCGCTATGACGGGTTCGTGGAAGCACTGGGGGGCCCCCCGACGCCGGGCATCGGCTTCGGGCTCGGCGTCGAGCGCATCCTCCTGGCGGCCGACGCGGAGGGCGTGTTGCCGGCGCCGGCCACCCGCCTCGACGTGTTCGTGGTCGATACCACCAGCGGAGAGGCGGCCCGGGAACAGGTCGTGCGCCTGCGGGCGGCGGGCATCAGGGCCGACCGTGCCTACGACCAGCGATCGTTCAAGGCCCAGATGAAGCAGGCGCTTCGCAGCACGGCCACCTTCGCGTTGGTGGTCGAAGAGACGGGGTGGACGATCCGCACGCTCAAGGAGAAGGGCGAACCGGTCCCGGTCGAGCCGGCCACCGCACTCGAGGCGCTGAGAGAGCGGCTTCGGCCATGATGCGCACCCACAGCTGCGGCACCCTCACCAGCGCCGATGTGGGGCTCACCGTCACGATCTGCGGCTGGGTGGCGCGCCGGCGCGAGCACGGCGAGCACCTGGCCTTCGTCGACCTGCGCGACGCGAGCGGCGTCGTGC
>JAHWJU010000070.1 GCA_019348255.1 Actinomycetota bacterium
CGACACGCTGGCCGACGTCGGCGCCATCGACGCCGGCCGGCTCTCACTCGACCTGAGACCGTGTGAGGTGACCGAGCTGGTGAGGGAGACGGTGGCCGACATCGCGCCAGCCTTGGGGGACCACCCGGTGGAGGTGACCAGTGGCGCGCCTGGCCAGATCCGGGCCGACCGCTCGCGGGTCCGGCAGGTCATCACCAACCTGCTCACCAATGCCGCCAAGTTCTCACCTCCCGGTGCGCTCATAAGCGTGCATGTCGAAGCGGCCGGGGGCGTGGCCACCGTGTCGGTCGTCGACCGGGGACCGGGCGTGCCGCCGGAAGCCATCGGTGACGTCTTCCGCAAGTTCGCCAGGGTCGACCGCTCCCGGCCGGGTCGGGGCCTCGGCCTGTTCATCTCCCGCTCCATCGCCCGGGGCCACGGCGGCGACCTGAGCTGTCGCAAGGCAACCACCGGCGGTGCCGAGTTCGTGCTCGAGCTGCCCCTCACCCGAATGGGGGATGGTGATCACCCATCAGGGTGAGCTATAGATGGGAGCGAGGGGGAGGTCCCGGGTGATGATGCGAGCTAAACATCCCGTCGCGGCGCGATAGGTGCAGACGGTGCGAGTGCTGCTGGTCGACGACGAGGCGGAGGTCCGGGCACTGTTGAAGAGGGTGCTCACCCGGATCGAGGGCGTGATCGTGGTGGGCGAGGCGTCCGACGGCGCCGAGGCACTCGAGATGACGCCGGCGCTGGCGCCGGACCTGGTGGTGCTCGACCTCAACATGGCCGGCATGAGCGGCCAGGAGGCCCTGCCCCTGCTGCGCGAGCAGCTCCCTCAGGCCAAGATCGCGGTGGTGTCGGGCGACGAGCCCGACGAGGCGGTAGAGGCGACCGCGGACCTGTGCCTGAAGAAGGGCGGGTCGATGAAGCAGCTGGCGCAGGACCTGGTGGCGCTGGTCCGGCCCTAGCCGGAGCCCCCTCAGGCCGGGGGCATGAAGCGGTAGCCGACCCCCCGCACCGTGAGCAGCCAGGTCGGGTTCTCCGAGTCCGCTTCGATCTTGCGCCGCAGCCGACGCACGTGCTCGGTGACGGTGGCCGGGTCCTGCCACTCGGTGGACGATCCCCACACCGCGTCGAGCAGCTGCTGGCGGGTGAAGACGGTCCGGGGGGAAGCGGCCAGGTAGGCCAGGAGGTCGAACTCCTTGGGGGTGGTCTCGACCAGATCGCCGGCCAGGTGCACCTCCCGCTCGGCGAGGTGGATGACCAGGGGGCCGAACTCCAAGACCTGAGCGGCCGCCGGCGCCGCCGGCTCGGGCGGGGGCGCTGCCGCCTTCGCCCTGCGCACCGCGGCCCGGGCTCGGGCCACCAGCTCCTTCACGTAGAAGGGCTTGACGATGTAGTCGTCGGCTCCCAGCTCGAGGCCCACCACCCGGTCGCTCTCCTCGTCGCGCCCGGTGAGGAGGATGACGGGGATCCCGTGGCGCACCCGCAACTCGGTCATCACGTCGAGGCCACTGATCCCGGGCATGTTGATGTCGAGCAGGACCAGGTCGGGCCGCTGCTCGTCCACCATGGCCAGGGCCACCTGTCCGTTCTCCGCCTGGACCACCTCGAACCCACCGCGGGTGAGGGCGGTGGACACGAGGCGGCGGGTGTCGGCCATGTCGTCCACCACCAGCACCCGGGCGAAGGTGTCCGGACGCGGCCCGGCGCCGGATTCGTCCCCAACGGGTTGGGAGACGCCGGCGCCGGGTTCGTGGGGAGCGGACTGCATCGACTGTGGTGCTTTCCTTCCTCGCACGCCGCCGAACTTGCCCAAGCATAGGGGGCCGGAGCGGGCGGGGCTGGGGTCAACGGCTGCGGCGCACGACCTTCGCCTTGGCGCTCTTGGCCTTGCCCTTGCCCTTGCCCTTGGCGGCCTTGGCGGCCTTTGCCTTCTCGGCCTTCTCGGCCTTCTCGGCCTTGGCCATGGCGGCCTTCGCCTTGTCGCCGCTGGTGACGAAGTTCTGGGTCACGTAGACGTAGCCCCGCTCGTCGTGGACCACCGACACGCCGACCGTGTCGAAGCTGCCGTTCAAGATGTTGGCCCGGTGGCCGGGGCTGTCCATGAGCGCCCGGTGGGCGACCTCGACGGTGGCGGCCATGGCCACGTTCTCGCCCAGGGCCTTGGCGCCCAGCGAGGAGCGGGTGGCGGCGGTGAAGTAGGAGTCGTTGTGCCAGATGTTGCGCTTGCTGGCCATGGCCTTGGTGTGGGGGCGGGCGATGTCGTCGACGTCACCGCGGCCGGCCAGGGGACGAAGGCCCCGGCTGGTGCGCTCGTCGTTGACCAGGGCCAGCAGATGGTCTGCGCCACCGGACAGCTCGCCGATGTAGCCGGGCCCCCGCTGCTGGGCGGGCTGGGGCTGGGACTGCTGGGGGGCGGGCTGGGACTGGGAGGGCTGGGACTGCTGGGGGGCGGGCTGGGGGCAGGAGCTGGTGACGCTCTGCACCAGGCCGCACTCCGCCGCAGAGGCCGGCGGGGCTTCGAGGAGGCTGGCGGACAGGGACAGTGAGAGGGACAGGACGGCGATGGAACCGAGGCGCTTGAGCATGGAAAAGACGTCGTTCTCCCAGCTCAGGACGTGTATCGACGCCCGCCCAACGTCTGCCCAACGCTTCGCGGGCTGCTCATTTCGAGCCCCCCGAGCAGTGGTTGTCACCACCCGGACGGACCAGCCCCGGCCGTATTGGCCGGGGCTGATGGGTGCGAGGTCAGCGGCTGCGGCGCACGACCTTCTTGGGCCGGCTGCCCTTGGCCACGCGGGCCTTGACCTTGCCCTTGCCCTTGGCCTTGCCCTTGACCACCATGGCCTTCTTGCCCTTGGTGGCCTTGGCCTTCTTGGCCATGGCGGCCTTGGCCTTGGCACCGCTGGTGACGAAGTTCTGGGTCACGTAGACGTAGCCCCGCTCGTCGTGGACCACCGACACGCCGACCGTGTCGAAGCTGCCGTTCAAGATGTTGGCCCGGTGGCCGGGGCTGTCCATGAGCGCCCGGTGGGCGACCTCGACGGTGGCGGCCATGGCCACGTTCTCGCCCAGGGCCTTGGCGCCCAGCGAGGAGCGGGTGGCGGCGGTGAAGTAGGAGTCGTTGTGCCAGATGTTGCGCTTGCTGGCCATGGCCTTGGTGTGGGGGCGGGCGATGTCGTCGACGTCACCGCGGCCGGCCAGGGGACGAAGGCCCCGGCTGGTGCGCTCGTCGTTGACCAGGGCCAGCAGATGGTCTGCGCCACCGGACAGCTCGCCGATGTAGCCGGGCCCCCGCTGCTGGGCGGGCTGGGGCTGGGACTGCTGGGGGGCGGGCTGGGACTGGGAGGGCTGGGACTGCTGGGGGGCGGGCTGGGGGCAGGAGCTGGTGACGCTCTGCACCAGGCCGCACTCCGCCGCAGAGGCCGGCGGGGCTTCGAGGAGGCTGGCGGACAGGGACAGTGAGAGGGACAGGACGGCGATGGAACCGAGGCGCTTGAGCATGGAAAAGACGTCGTTCTCCCAGCTCAGGACGTGTATCGACGCCCGCCCAACGTCTGCCCAACGCTTCGCGGGCTGCTCATTTCGAGCCCCTGTAGAGGGCTTTGTCACCCCCAGGGTGGGTGGTGGCGACTGCCCGTCCGGCCCTTGGGGATGCACCTGCGGACCACCAGGACGGGCCAGGCCCGGCGATGTTGGCCAGGGGTTGGGGATCGGTCGTTACACACACAGGCCCGGACAAACGACGCCAATGGGCATGGTCAACCCAACCCCGCGGGAGCTCAGCCCGACGGACCTCGACACCCTGCACCGGCGGTTCTACGAGACGCGCCAACCCGCCGATCAATGCCGGCTGTTGGAGCACTACGAGGGCCTCGCCTTCCACCTCGCGTCACGCGCCACCAGACACAGCGCCGACCACGACGACCTCGTGCAGGTGGCCCTCATCGCACTGGTGACGGCGCTCGACCACTTCGATCCCCAGCGGGGGGTGAGCTTCACCACCTTCGCCTGGGTCACGATCAGGGGCCACCTCAACCGGTGGCAGCGCGACTGCGGCTGGAGCCTCCGGGTCCCCCGCAGCCTGCAGGAGCGGTGCCTCCGGACGTCACTGGCGGTCGAGCGGCTGAGCCACGAGCTGGGACGGCCACCCACCGTCGCAGAGATCGCCGAGCGCCTGGGCGCCGCCGAGGGGGAGGTGACCGAGGCGCTGCTGGCCCAGCGCGCCTATGTCTTGTTCTCCATCCCCGCCGACGACGACGACCGGGTCGGAGGGGCGGCGCTGGCCACCCACGACCGCGGGTTTGCCACCGTCGAGGACCGCAGCCAGCTGGCCTCGCTGCTGGCCCGGCTGCCCCGCCACGAGCGAGAGATCATCGAGATGCGCTTCGTCGAGGAGCTGACCCAGTCGGAGATCGCCGCCCGCCTCAACTCGACCCAGGTCCGCATCTCCCGGCAGCTGGCCCGCAGCCTGGCCAAGCTGCGGGCCTGGGCCGAGGCCGACAGTGAGGCTGCTCTTGTCGAATGACTTAGGTGGGCCTAACATTGGGGTGCCGTGTACATCTGCCACTGCAGGGCTGTCACCGACTCCGCGATAGAGGCGGCCGTCTCCTCGGGCGCCAGCACGGTGGGCGAGGTGGCCGAACGCTGCGGTGCGGGTTCGCGCTGCGGCGGCTGCTGGCCGGCGCTGGAGGCCATGCTGGCCGGCCGGCCGCTACCGGTGGCTCCCTACGCCGGCATAAACGGCCGGCCCCGCCGGGCGCTGCGTCACCACGCCGCCTGAGCGCCGGCTCAGTATGCTGCCTCTTTCCGAGGAGGAGAGGCAATGAAAGGTCGAGACGAGGTCATCGAGCTCCTGAACGAGGTGCTCACTGCGGAGCTCACCGCCATCAACCAGTACTTCGTCGACGCGAAGATGATGGGCAACTGGGGCTACGGGCGGTTGGCGAAGCAGTTCCAGGAGGAATCCATCGACGAGATGAAGGACGCGGATGTGCTCATCGAGCGGATCCTGTACCTGGAGGGGATGCCGAACCTCCAGCGCCTGGGCACCGTCCGGGTGGGCGAGACCGTGGCCGAGAAGTTGAAGGCCGCCCTCGACCTCGAGCGCGACGCCATCGTCAGGCTCAACACCGGCATCGCGACCTGCACCTCCGCCGGCGACCACGGCAGCCGTCAGCTGCTCGAGGGGATCCTGTCGGGCGAGGAGGAGCACGCCGACTGGATCGAGGCCCAGCTCGATCTCATCGACCAGGTGGGCGAAGCCCACTACCTGGCCCAGCAGATCCGGGAGTAGCCCGCCCGGGCGGCTCCCGCATGGCCCGACCGGGGCTGCGCCGTGACCCGCTCGCGTCATTTTCGACCCTGGGCGCATAAACCCGTTCACATCGGACAAGGGGTGTCCGAACTTGCCGGTATGCGGCAGCCCGGCCCCCCCCTCCGCTCCCTCTCCGCCGTCGCCCTGGGGGTGGCCGGGCTACTTCTCTTCTCCGCCAGCGCCGCCCAGGCGGCGCCCGCCTGCTGGGTCCTGTGCACGGCCCCGACCCCGACCACCACCGCGCCGCCGCCCGTCACCGTGACGACGACCACCGTGCAGGCACCCACGGCGCCGGCGCCGGCGCCCGCGCCGCTGCCCGCCCCCCTGCCGGTGCTGGCCGAGGTCCCGGGCGCGGCCACCGTGCTCATCGGGCTCGTCAACGCCGATAGGGCCGCCGCCGGACTGGTTCCCCTCCAGCTGCGCGACGACATCAGCGCCTTCTCCTCGGCCCATGCCAAGGCCATGGCCGAAGCGGGCGACATCTGGCACAACGACGAGTTCTTCACCTCGGCCACCAAGCGACGCTTCGGCGCCCGCCGGGTGGGTGAGAACGTGGCCCGCCACAGCGGCCTGCAAGCCGCCCACCTGCTGCTCATGGGCTCCCCCGGCCACCGGGCCAACATCCTCGACCCCGGCTTCCGGGCCGTGGGGCTGGCGGCGTGGACCAAGGGCGGCACCATCTTCGTGGCCCAGAACTTCATCGAGCCGGTGAGCGGCGACGGCTCCGCCCCGGCTTCCCAGGCACCCGCAGCCAAGCCGGCTGCTGCGCCGAAGCCGCCCGCCTCCCCCACCACGGCCGCCGCCGCCAAGCCGGCCGGCGCGCCCGCCCCGGCGCCGGCAGTGCTGGCCGTCGCACCGGCGGCCGCCGATGCTGGCGAGCCCCAAGCCCCGCTGGGGACAACCGAGGTGGAGGCCGACGGTCCGCTGCCCGCCCCCGCCGTGCAGGCCGCTGGCACCCCCGTCGCCAGCACCGACAGCCGGCGCCACCCGGCCCCCCCGGTCATGGCCGCCGTGCTGCTGGTCGCCGTGATCGTCTGGCTCGGCCGTCGGGTGCGTCTGGCCGGCTGAGCCCGCCCCACGCGCCACCTTCCGGTGAGTACGAACAGTGGCGGCACCGCCACGTCGGCGGTACAGTCGAGCACCAGCGGGAGCGGTCAGTAGATCGGTTGGCGGAGGTCGAACGGCGGTGGCGTTCAGTTCCATTGGCACCGGGTACAGCGGGCGGGCCCGGACGGGAGGACGGGCCCTGGCTGCAGCGACGCTGCTGGTGGTTGCCCTCACCGGCGCCCTCGCTCATCCCGCCGGCGCTCTGGGCCCCGGCGCCCGGCGGGTCACCGACGTGGCCGGGTACGCCGGCGCCCCCACCGATCCGGTAGTGGCGCTCACCTTCGACGACGGGCCCGATCCCGTGACCACGCCGCAGATCCTCGACGTCCTGGCCTCCCGGGGCGCGAAGGCGACGTTCTTCGTGGTCGGTGCACAGGCGGCCCGCTACCCCGACCTGGTCCGCCGCATCGCCCGGGAGGGCCACGTCGTCGCCGGCCACACCTGGAGCCATGCCCGCCTGACCGGCATGAGCGAGGCCACGTTCGTCCGCGAGGTCGACAGCACCAACCGGATGATCGAGTCGTTGACCAACGTTGCCGTGCGCTGCGTCCGCCCGCCGCAGGGGGTGTCGGACACGGCCGTGGTCGCCCGTCTGGCCGGTCGCGGCCTCACCACCATGCAGTGGAGCATCGATCCCCAGGACTGGAGGACCCCGGGCGTCGGTGCCATCGTGGAGCGGGTGCTGGCCGGCGCGCGGCCCGGTGACGTGGTCGTCCTGCACGACCGGCGGGGCGCGTCGCAGACACCGGCGGCCCTGCCCGCCATCCTCGACGGCCTGGCCCAGCGCGGGTACCGAACCGTGACCATCTGTGGCGGCGGTGCCAGCGGGCCGGTGCGCCCCGAGGTCGTCCCCTACGGCGCTGCGCCTCCCGTGGCGGTGGGCGACCTCGTCTCCCGGTCACCCCTCGTCCCCATGGCGGCAACAGCCGGAGTGGGGCTCCGGCTGGCGGCCGGCGACGGCGGGCTGTTCGCCCTGGGCGGGGCGTCGTTCCTGGGCTCGGCCGGAGCATTCGAGCTCCGCAGCCCGGTCGTCGCCGGCGCCGCCACGACATCCGGGCAGGGGTACTGGCTGGTGGGAGGCGACGGCGGCGTCTTCGCCTTCGGTGACGCCCCCTACGCCGGCCGCGCCCCCGAAGACCTCCGCCGGCCGGTGGTGGGCATGGCCGCCACTCCGAGCGGCAAGGGCTACTGGCTGGTGGGAGGCGACGGTGGGGTCTTCGCGTTCGGTGACGCCCCGTTCCTGGGATCGGTGTCAGTGGCGAATGTCGTGGGCATGGCTCCCACGCCGACCGGTCTCGGCTACTGGCTGGTGGCAGGCGATGGTGGTGTCTTCGCCTTCGGTGACGCCCCGTTCCTCGGCTCGGCCGCCGAACTGGCGCTGGCGGGCGACATCGTCGCCATCGCCCCTACGGCCAGCGGGAGGGGCTACTGGTTGCTGCGGGCCGACGGCGAGGTGTTCGCCTTCGGTGACGCCCCGTTCCTCGGCTCGGCCGCCGGCGTGGCCGGCCGCAGGGCGGTGGGCATCGTGCCGGGCCCCGGCGGCTACTCGGTGGTCACCGAGCGCCGCGTCTGAACCGGCCGCCGGCGATAGCTGCGAGCGGCGAGAGGGCTACCCCCCGAAGACGTTGAAGTCGCCGACGGTGGCCCCGGCCACCCGGATGTCGTCGATGACCGATGTGGTCCCTGGCGTCCCGTGGAGGATGTCGAGCGCGGTCACCACCGCGAAGCCCGGCACCCCCAGGGCCACGGGGTTCCAGGTCTTGGCCGTGCCGGACCCACCGGTGCCGCACCCGAAGGAGCGGCTGGCATCGCCGGCGCCGTCACCGTTGGTGTCGTAGTAGAGGGTGAACCCGGGCGACCCGGCCGTGCAGGGCCCGCTCTCGACCGTGAAGCCGAGTGTGCCCAGCTGGCTCACGTCGAGGCCCTCGACCCCGAACACCCGGGCGCCGGCCGCCACGTTCGGGTCGGCGGTCTTTTTGTTCATCGACAGCCGCCAGTCGCCGTCGACCTGGGTCCAGATCGACGTCTGGGCGTCGCTGTCGCCGAAGGCGTCGACCTTCACCAGCGGGCCGCCGCCGTCGCCGGCCACCGGGCGCAGGGCCATGCCCAGGATCGGCTGGTTGAGCTTCATGGCGCCGGTGGAGCCGAAGAACTTGGTCGTGCCGTAGTTGAAGATGCCCCCGTCGGTCGCCACCAACTGGTAGCCGAGGCCGTCGCGGGCGGGCGCCATGCCCACGATGGGGGCGTTCAGCTTGATGCTTCCGGCCGAGCCGTAGAACTGGGCGTCACCGAAGCTGAAGATGCCGCCGTCGCTGGCCACCAGCCAGTACCCGTTGCCCGAGCGGGTCGGGGCCATGCCCACGATCGGCTTGTTCAACTTCATGGCGCCGGTGGAGCCGTAGAACTCGGCGTCGCCGAAGCTGAAGATGCCGCCGTCGGTCGCCACCAGCCAGTAGCCGTTGCCCGAGGGCGTCGACGCCATGCCCACGATGGGCTGGTTCAACTTTATGGCCCCGGTGGAGCCGTGGAAGCCGGAGTCGCCGAAGCTGAAGATGCCGCCGTCAGTCGCCACCAGCCAGTAGCCCAGGCCGTTGGGATGGGCGGCCATGCCCGTGATGGGCCGGTTGAGCGTCATGGCCCCGGTCGAGCCGAAGAAGCCGGCCGAGCCGTAGCTGAAGATGCCGCCGTCGCTCGCCACCAGCCAGTACCCCTCCAGGAAGGGAGTCGGCGCCATGCCCACGATGGGCGCCTTGAGGCGGATGCCGCCGGCGGAGCCGAAGAACTGGGCGTCGCCGAAGCTGAAGATCCCGCCGTCGCTCGCCGCCAGCCAGTACCCCTCGCCCAGCGGGTAGGCGCCGGCCGGAGTGGCTCCGCCCAGTCCGAGTGACCCGAGGGGGAGAAGCAGCAGGACGAGGAGGGCGCGCAGGTGGCGACGGAGCATCCAGCTTGTTACCACCCCGTAAGGGCGAAAAACAACGGTTTCGGGCGTTTTGTTGACCTCACGCCTCGGCTGGACCAGCATGTGCGGATGCGCTCCGCCCCGCGGCTCCTCGCCCTGCTCCTCCTGGCCACGGCCGCGGTCCTCTCGGCGCCGCCGGCCTCCGCGCAGCAGTCTTCTCCGTGCCCCCCCGGCCAGCCCTCCGGCCGCCCCCCGGGCCACCCCCCCGACCGGCCGGGACAGCCCACCGGCCGCCCGCCCCAGTACCCACCGGGTGAGTGCAACCTGCGCCTGTCCCGTGGCGCAGCGGCCCGCGGTGACGCCGTCGTTGCCGCCGGCAGCGGCTACCGCCCCGGCAGCAGGGTCGAGGTGACCCTCAACTCCGATCCCATCTCCCTCGGGTCGGCCACCACCGACGGCGCCGGCGCGTTCGAGCACCGGTTCACGGTCCCGGCCTCGGCGTCGTTGGGCAGCCACACCGTCACCGCCTCCGGCGTCGACAGCAACGGCGCAGCCCGGGTGCTTTCGGCCGGGCTCGAGGTGACCGCCGCCGGCGGCGCCGCCGCGGCGCCGGCCGGCGCCCGGGACAGCTCGACCTTGCCCCGCACCGGCCTCGCCACCGCCGGCATGGCCGGCCTGGGCGTAGCTCTCGTGGCCCTCGGCACCTTCGCCGTCATGGGAGCCCGCCGGCGCCGCCCCGGCCTGCAATAGCCCCCGGAACGTCGCCCGCCGCCCTCGAATTGCGGCTGTCAACGCCGCCAGGCCGGCATCGCCGGCTCGACCTTCGGGGCGTTGAGGACACGATCCCCGGTTGCGGAGCGGTCGGTGGCCTCCCGTGGCGGCCGGCTCCACGACCAGCGCTCACCCGCTGTCGGGGGCAAGTCGGAGAGCCTGGTCGAGCCGGCGGTCCCGCGGGACCGGGTTTTCCCCAGTGGCGGCCACGGGTCGGCACGACCACCGCCCCCGGCGGGGCCGGCACCACGATCAGCGACATCACTCCCCCCGCCGGCGCCGGCAGTTCGACAACCCCCCTCACCACCCGTTCCCGGGCGCGCCGAAGCGGCCCCGACCGGAGGCCGGGGCACGCACACCCGAGGCGCCGGCGTCAGTTGGGCGAGGATGGCGAGCCGGAGGTGAGCCAGGCGTCGAGCACCATGGCGGCCCGTCCGTCGGGCTCCGCCGGCGCCTGCCCTGCCGGCGGCGGGCCGCCCGCCGGCGCCGGCGCTCTCGCCGCCTCCGCCGGCGCCGGCCGTGGCTCGCTCGCCTCGGCCAACGCGTAGAGGAGGTTGTCGAGGGCCCAGCGGTCGAGCATCTCGCCGCCGAAGCGCCCGCCCAACGTCACCGCCGCCTCGGCCGACACCCCGCCGGCGGCCTCGACGGCGTCGACCAGCGCGGCGGCGGCCACCCGCCCGTCGGATAGCGGCATCGCCGCCCGCGTCGGCTTGCGACCGCCGGGCGGAAGGGCCACGGCCTCGCCGGCCACGCCCAGCACGAGACGCCACCCGCCTTCGTGGCACAGGTGGTGGTGGCGCCTGCAGAGCGGGCGGAGGTTGTCGAGGTCGGTGCCGCCGCCGTTGGTCCACCAGTCGAGATGGTGGAGCTCACACCACCGCACCGGCATCTCACAGCCGGGGAACACACACGTCTCGTGCATCGCCGCCAACGCCTGGCGCTGCTTGCGAGTGGCCCGCCGCACCCGGCGCCCCAGGTTCAACGGCTTGTCGTCGTTGCCGTCGCGGCCGTAGAGGATCATCTGGATCATCGACGAACAGCAGTGCCTCTGCAGGGTGCGAGGGTGCATCGACAGGCCGTTGCCGAGATCGACTATCCCGTTGTCGGTGACCACCGCCTCGCCCTCGTGCACGTGCAGCACCACCAGGTAGGGATCCTCGACCTCGACCCCGAGAGCCATGTTGGCCAGCCCGTGGCGGACCACCCACACCAACGAGTCGGCCCGGCCCCTGGGGCCTGACGGCCGCCGCACGCGTGGGGCCGCGCCGCCGCCGGCCGCATCCATCCCAGCCGCGGCCCGCACCGAAACCGCGTCCTCCCCGGCCGCCCTCGCCTCGTCTCGCGCCGCCTTCCTGGCCTCGGCCAGGAGCTGATCGGCGCCGAAGTCGAGGGCCCGGTCGAAAAGCAGCGCCTCGTCCGGAGGCAGCACCACCTCGTAGCGGACGAGGCCGTCGGGCTCGACCGAGCGGGTCACGCCGCAGCGCAGCTGGCGCTCGTCATCGTCGGCCAGGCTGATCGGGGCGCCATGGGTGGCGGCGTAGGACGTCACCATCCGATCGAGCTGGCTGGCGGTCATGTCGAGGGCCGCGTCCAGAAGGAACGTCTCGTTCTCCGGAGTGGCCACCCGGCACACGGCCCGCACCTTCGAATAGCTCAGCTGCCCGCCGGCGAAGGCCGCCCGCACCCGGTCGAGCTTCTCCAACGCCAGCGCCACCCGGACGTGCTCGCGGGCGGTGCGGCCGTCGATCCCGCAGCGCCACGCCAACCAGTGGGCGCACGACAGCACCCCCGCCACCGCCCATCCCTCGCGGCGGTCGAACTCGGCCACCATCGACAACCACTCCGCCAGATGGGCGGACTGACGGGCCCAGCCGGTAACGAGCTCCCGCTCCAGCACCTCGAGTGGCACCAACTCCGCCACCGCACCGTCGAAACCCAACGCTGCACCCATGTCCGATCTCCAACCACGACAACCACGACAACCACGGACGACGAAGGGGAGACATCGAGCCAGCCTCCCGAGGCGTGGCTCCATCCTATACGAACTGGTGTTCGACAGCAAGCAGAA
>JAHWJU010000227.1 GCA_019348255.1 Actinomycetota bacterium
TCGAGCTCGAAATCCCGGCGCGGCCCGAATACGTCGCGCTGGCCCGGCTGGTCGTGTCGTCGCTCGCCTCCACCCGCCGTGATCTGGCCGAGGACCGCATCGACGACCTCAAGTTGGCCGTGTCGGAGGCCTGCACGAACGCCATCGAGGCGCACGTGGCCACGGCCAAGCCGGACAGCGTGCTCATCCGGTGCGCCGAGTTCCGCGACCGCCTCGAGATCTGCGTGGTCGACCGCGGTGAGGGCTTCGACCCCGATTCCCTGCCCGAGCACCCGCCGGTCACCGATCCCGAGCGTCTCAACTTCGAACGGGGCCTGGGGATCCCCCTCATCAAGACCCTGGTGGACGAGGTGGGAATCGACTCCTCCGGTCAAGGCACCCAGGTGCGGCTGGTGATGCAGTGCGGGGCCGTGGACCCGGTTGCCGACCTGATCGACCTCGACGCCGACGACTTCGACGTCCCGCCGGAGGAGTAGCCCGGGGCCATGGCTCTGAAGAAGTTCCTGCACAAGCTCACCGCCCGTGTGGAGGAACTCGACGAGGAGCAGCTCCGGGAGTTCTGTGCCAGCCGCGCCGGAGTGGTGGCGATAAGGGACGTGGAGCCGCGCTCCGCAGCCACGGTGGTGGGCGAGATCACCAGTGTTCGCATAGTGCGCAGGAGCGGGGGCGTGCCCTGGCTCGAGGTGACCATCTCCGACGGGACCGGAAAGCTGGTGGCCATGTGGACCGGCCGGCGCAGGATCGCCGGCATCAAACCGGGTCAGCGGGTGGTGATAACCGGCCGACCCTCGCCCTCGGGCCCGGGCGGGCGGCTCCTTCTGTTCAACCCCCGCTACGAGCTGCTCCCGGCCTGACGCGCCCGCGGCCCTGCCGCGGCCTGACCTTCGCCGATGAGGATGTGCTTGACGGCATCCTCGGAGTCGGGAGTGGCCAGTGCCAGGACCTCGTCTCCCTGCTGCAGCACTGTGTCACCCCGTGGCACCACCACATGGCCCCCCCGCAACACGGCCACGATGGTCGCGTCCCGTGGCACCCCCAGCTCGGCGATCGCCCGTTCGAGTGCCGGCGAGGTCTCGGCCAGGGTCACCTCGATCAGGCGGGCCTCGCCGCCTTCGAACTCGAGAAGGCGCACCAGCGACCCGACCGAGACCGCCTCCTCGATCAGCGCGGTGAGCAGGTGCGGGGTGGAGACGGAGACGTCGACGCCCCACGTCTCGTTGAAGAGCCACTTGTTGCGGGGTTCGTTGACCCGCGCTATGACCCGCGGCACCGCGAACTCCTGTTTCGCCAGCAGGGCTATCACCAGGTTGACCTGGTCCTCTCCGGTGGCGGCGACCATCACGTCGACTTCGGCGATCCCCGCATCCTGCAGGTTCGTGACCTCACAGGCGTCGCCCACGAACCACTGCACGTCGACGGTCGGGCGCAGGCGGGCGGCCAGGTCGGGGTTGCGCTCGATGAGGAGCACCTCGTGGTGGGCTTCGCGAAGGTCGTTGGCGACGAACGTCCCCACGGCACCGGCACCGGCGATCGCGACCTTCATTCCTCGCCCCCCCTCAGCAGCGCCTCGAGCTCTTCGGCGGTGTCCTTGCGAACCAGCACGTGGAGGATGTCGCCCTCCTGGCCGACGAGGCCGGGAACCGCGAGTCGCGCCTCACCGGCCCGGGTGATGGCCATGAGGCGGTAGCGGTCGCGGCCGTCCAGGGGATCGAGGCGCCGGCCCGCCCACTTCTCCGGAAGGTCGCGCTCGACCAGAAGCAGTGAACCGGACGGGTCGGTCCAGTCCGTGACGGTGTCGTCCGGGAAGAGACGCCGCAGCACCTGGTCGGTCGTCCAGGTCACGGTGGCCACAGTGGGGATGCCCAACCGCTGGTAGATCTCCGCCCGCTTGGGGTCCTTGATCCGCGCCACCACCCGACGTACGGCGTAGGTCTCCCGGGCGATGCGGGCGGCGACGATGTTGGAGTTGTCGCCGTACATCACGGCGGCCACCGCCTCGGCCTCGTCGATGCCAGCCTGCTCGAGCACGGATCGGTCGAACCCGTTGCCGAGGACGGCCCGCCCGGTGAATCGGTCCGGAAGGCGGCGGAACGATTCGCGGTCCCGGTCGACGATGGCGACGGAATGACCGTCCTTGTCCAGTGTCACGGCCAACTCTGCGCCGATGCGGCCGCACCCCAGAACGATGATGTGCATTGGCCGTTGATTTGACTCGTCGCCGGCGCCGGACGCAAGCGGCAGCGGGTGGGGCTGAGGCGGGAGGGGCGCGTATCGTGCGGACGTGTTCACCCTCCTGAAGCGGCTCCTCGTGGGGCGGCCGCTCTCGACCTCCGAGCAGGAGCACCAGCGGCTCTCGAAGCCGATCGCACTAGCGACCTTCTCCTCCGACCCCATCTCCTCGACGGCCTACGCGACCGAAGAGATCCTCTTCGTCATCGCCGCGGGGGCCTCCAGCCTGGCCCTGGGCCTGGAGAAGCTCGTTCCGATGTCGATGGCGGTCGCCTTCCTGCTGGTGATCGTCGTGAGCTCCTACCGACAGACCATCCACGCCTACCCGAAGGGCGGCGGCTCCTACGTCGTCAGCCGCGAGAACCTGCCCGGGCGGGCTCCCTCACTGGTGGCCGGAGCGTCGCTGATGGTCGACTACATCCTCACCGTGGCCGTTTCGATCTCTGCCGGGGTCGCCGCCATCATCTCCCTGCCGGCGTTCAACCACCTGGAGGACCGGCGGGTGCTCATCTGCCTGGGGTTCCTCGCCATCCTGACCATGGGCAACCTGCGCGGCCTCAAGGAGTCGGGGAAGATATTCGCCGCTCCGACCTACCTCTACATCACCATCTTGAGCGCCCTGGTGGGGTACGGCCTGTTCCGCAGCTTCTTCGGTGACATCGAACCCGTCCCCTTTGACCGGGAACGGGCCGAAGGCATCGCCGAGGTTGGCGGCAGCCTGTCTTTGTTCATCCTCTTGCGCGGGTTCTCCTCAGGCGCAGTGGCCCTGTCGGGCATCGAGGCGCTGGCCGACGGCGTGCCCGCCTTCCGCAAGCCCGAGGCCAAGAACGCGGCCACCACCCTCACCATCATGGCCTGCATCCTGGGCACGCTGTTCTTCGGCGTGTCCGTACTTGCCCACCACCTGCACCCCTACCCGACGCACGAGGAGACGGTCATCTCCCAGATGGGCCGGGCTGTCTTCGGCGAGGGGCCGCTCCACGTCATCCTGCAGTTCGCCACCGCCGGCATCCTCATCCTCGCCGCCAACACCGCCTACGCGGACTTCCCCCGGCTCTCGTCGATCATCGCCCGCGACGGATACCTCCCCCGGCAGTTCGCCAACCGCGGTGACCGTCTCGTGTTCTCCAACGGCGTCGTGTTCCTCGCCGTCTTCGCCGGCATCCTGCTCATCGTGTTCGGCGGCATCACCACCGCGCTGATCCCGCTCTACGCAGTGGGCGTATTCACGTCCTTCACCCTGAGCCAGACGGGGATGGTGTTCCGGCACCGGCGACTCCGAAAGCGGGGCTGGAAGCGCAACATGGTGCTGAACTCGGTGGGCGCCACCTCCACCTT
>JAHWJU010000071.1 GCA_019348255.1 Actinomycetota bacterium
AGGACGCGGCGGATCACGTACGCCCTCATGTCTCACCCCTACCCGTGGATGCCCCGCCCCCGGCCGTGGTTCTCCTTCGAGCTCACCGGTTCTCGACGCCGTCCCAGCGGATATTGAGGAAGGACGGGTGGGGGATGAAGTTCTTCACCGTCTTCTTCATCCCGTATATCCGGTAGATGCCGGCCAGGGGGACCAGTGCCACCTGCTCGTCGATGGCCTCGTGCATGGCGTCCGCGGTGATCTTCCTCACCTTTTCGATGTCGGGCTCGGTCAGCGCCGGCGCGATGATCTCGTCGAACTTGGGCCCGGGGGCGAACAGCTTCTGGTACGGGGCGCTGGCCCCGGAGCCGCCGGTGTAGAGAAGCAGCACCGGGAGGAACGCGGGGTTGCCGTCGTTCTGGTTCCCCTGCTCGAGGTACAGGTCGCCCTGGCCAGATTCGATCAGTGCCTGGAACGAGGCCGAGTCCGGCCGCTCGACGATCTCGATCTCGATGCCCACGTTCTTGAGCTCGGACTGCAGGAACGTCGGGATGGGCCGGTGGACCTCGGCGCTGGGGAACCCGGACACCAGGGTCAGCTTCAACCGGCGGCCGCCCTTCTCGCGGATCCCGTCGGTCCCCGGCTTCCAGCCCGCCTCGTCGAGCAGCGACTTGGCCCGGCCCTGGTCGGTGGTGAAGCCCTTCACGGTGGAGGCGTGGCGGCCGAGTGAGTTCGGCGGCACCCACGTCTGGTCGTCGGTGGCCTCACCGAAGAACACGCCGTCGATCAGCTTCTTGCGGTCGATCGCATGGGCGATGGCTCTGCGGATGCGAACGTCGGCGAGCAGGTCGTGAGGTGGTGCTCCGTGGCTGTTGGCGTACATCGCCTCGTAGGCACCCACCGTGCTCTTCTTGATGTCGAACCTCGACTCGAGGGCCTTCACGTCGGGCGGGGGGATCTGGTAGGCGAGGTCGATCTCTCCGGAATCGAGGGCCAGCCGCCGGACGTTGGCGTCAGGAAAGAAGCGGAAGGTGATGCGGGGCAGCTTGGCCTTCTCGCCCCAGTAGTCGGGGTTGCGCTCGACCACGATCCGCTCCTTGGGCAGGTACTCCACGAAGCGGAACGCGCCGGTGCCGACGGGCTTGTCCCCGAAGCTGGAGCCGGGGGCGATGGCGCCGGTCTGGGGATGGACCAGCTGCTCCGGCACCCTGAGGTTCGGCCCCGTCGGGGTGAAGTCGATGGTGTGCTCGTCGACGACCACGGCCGAGTCGGCACCGGCCCGGATGGTGCCGCCTCCGCGCCGCTGTGCCACCCGGTCGAAGATCCCGACCTTCGCCGCCTGGGCGTTGAAGGGCTGCCCGTCGTGGAACTTGACGCCCTTGCGGAGGTGGAACCGCCAGGTGTTGGGCGGGATGAACTCCCACCTCTCGGCCAGCCGGGGCAGAACCTCGTACTTCGGCGACAGGTAGGTGAGCGTCTCGACGATGTTGGTGTTGAGGGGGTAGGCGCCCAGGTTGGCATCCGCCCCCTCCAGGACGTACTGGTCGTCGGTGAAGCCGACCCTGAGCTCCTTCGACTCGGCTGCCGCGCCCGTGTCGGTCTCCGTCGTCGTCGCCTCGTCGCGGTCATTACCGCCGCAGGCGGCGCCCACGAGGAGAACGAGCGCGAGGGCAAGGCCCAGCGAGCGCGACGGGCAGGGGCGCCGGGGGGAGGTGGTGGTCACAGGACCTTCTTTCAGTCGTCGGCTCGTTGCAGCCGGTGCAGTCGGATGCGGCGTCATCGCGGTCCGGCGACGGCGGCCATCTCGGGGCGGTAGACGGTGTCGGGCTCGAGCGGTGGGAAGCCGTGGGCGTCGGTGAGGAAGGCCAGTGTCGCCTCCCACCGTGAGTGTTCCATGGTCCCCGGCTCGACGCCGGTGAAGATGTTCGGCTCGGCCAGCGCCCATCCCTCCAGCGCCTCGTCGGGGTCGCTGCCCGGGTAGCGGCGGCCGAGCTCGGCAAGACCACCGAGCGGGTCGTGGCGCTGGCGCTGCAGTGCCGTCGCCACCGCCGACGCCATCCGTTGCACCAGGTCGTCGGGCAGGCGGTCTGCTGCCACCAGGCCGCTGGAGTACACGTCGAGGGGCAGCGGCACGGCCCGTACGTCGACGCCGGCCTGGCGCCGCGTCCGTGGCACCAGGTCGACGAAGTCCGCCACCACGTCGACCTCCCCCCGCCCGAGAGCGCCGGGTGCGGCCCCGTAGTCGGTGGGCACGAGCACCGACGGCGCCAGCCCCAGGTGCCTCAGGCCAGCCTGGTACTCGGCCACGAGGCGGCTGTCGGCGGGGCCGCCCAGGCGCCTCCCGCTGAGGTCCGCCGGTTGAAACAGCCTCGAGTCGGCGGCCACGATGCCGGCGATGGGGCTGCTTTGGACCACCACCGACGCGAAGCGGGCGGCCAGTGGACCCGACTGGGCCCTGGCCGTGAGGTAGTGCACGACGCTGGTCAAGCAGAAGTCGGACCCGCCGGCCGCCACCCGCCTGACGTTGTCGGGGCCGGGAGCCGGCTCCAGGATCTCGACCTCGAGGTTTTGCTCGGCGAACAGACCGCTCGTCGCTGCCGCCAGGAACGGCAGGTGGTAGCCCGGCAGTCAGCCGGGGCAGTAGAGGCTGAGCCGCACCTTGTCGAGCGACCGCGTTATAGACCCCATGTGACCCCCCTTGTCAGGGCCAATGATCTAGTCGACTGCGGTGGAAGGTGGCAAGGGTGTTCCCGACACCTACCGCGGCAGTGACGGGGTTGCGCGGCTCTGGCCGACGAGTCCTAGCCGCCGACGGGGAGCAGCGCGTCCTCCCCCGTCTCGCCGTCGTGGACGAGGGTGAACCCACAGCGCTCGGTCAAAAGAGCGTGGCCCTCGTCGGGGCCCGTCGCGATCAGCTCGTCGCCGGGGCGCAACACGACGTCGGGGCGGGGCCGGTAGAAGTAGCGTCCCCCCCGGCGGATGGCCAGGACGAAGAACCCGGTCTCGGTCTCGAGGCGCAGGGCACCCAGCGACTCGCCGTCGGCCCTGGATGCCGGGCCCACCGGCACCCGCACCACCACCTCGTCGGCGTCGCCCAGGGCCAGGGCCAGCACCGGGTGGAGCTCCTCGTCCTTTTCGATGAGCCACACCATCTGCTGGGCGGCGTCGCCGATCTCCTCGGCCGCCCGCGCCAGGTGCAGCAAGCCCCGGAGCGGCGACGGGTCGGCCTGCTCCCCCGCCGCCGCCCGCAGCACCCACGCCTCCAGCCGCTCCCGCATCTGGTCGAGCCGGTCCTCCAGGTGGTTGACCTCGCTGGCCAACCCACGGTCCCGCAGAACCAACGCGGAGTAGGCGAGGCCCACCGCCACCTCGGAGATGTTCTTCATCTCGACCAGGATGTCGATGGCCCGGTCGAGCTCGGTGACGGTGCCGTCGGGCTGGGGCGGCTCCCACTCCGGGGCATTGGTGAGTGCCCGCAGGACCCGGATCCCCTCCCGCGCCCCCTGCAGGAACAACACGTCGCCGGGCATCAGGACCTCCTCGCCCGTCACGTCGGTGATCCAGTCGCGACCGCGCCGGATGGCCACCACCGTCATCCCCGCCCGGGTCGGGAGCTCGAGCGCGGAGAGCGGTCGGTGGGCGATGTGGGAACCCTCCCGCACCGCCACCCGGTGCGACACCTCCTCGGCCGAGGACAGGTCCGCGACCAGGGCGCGGGGTATGCCGAGGCGGCGGGTGACGATGCGGCTGATGTCGACGGCGGCGTTGCCGATGCGCTCTATGGCTCCGATGACCTGGAGCACGGACGCCATGGCATCGGCATCGCGAGGCGACCGGGCGGCCACCACGCAGATGGCCCGCATGTCGTGGACGAGGCCCGACAACTTCTCCTCGAGGTCGCCCACCTCCTCGGCCATGTCATGGTCGCCGAAGTAGAGCGCCGCGTAAGCGAGGTCGACCATGAGCTCGGAAGCGTCCTTGGCGGCGGCCAGCATGGCCTTGAGGTTTCGGGGTCGGTCTTCCATCGCCTGGCCCGTCCATGGTAGGCCCGTCCTAGCCGATGCCCAGAACAACGATGGCCAGAATCAGGGTGAAGGCTCCTATGAAGTCGACCGACGAGCTGACGACGGGGATGCCATAGGTGTCCGGATCGACCCCACCGCGGACGGCCAGGATGGTCCCGTAGTAAGCGAGGGCGAGCACGAAGAGCATCGCCACGAACCCGCCCACCATCGAAGCCACGACCATCGTCACCGCCCCTGGGCTGGCGTGGCCCAGCAGCCGGCCCACCAGGTGGGCGCCGAGGCCGTTGAAGGCGAAGACGGGAGCTGCCAACAAAAAGACATAGGCCAGATCGGCCCTCGCTCCCCGCGTCGGAACCGGCGCCGGCACGATCACCCCCAGGTGGATCTTGCTCGACAGGCGACTGGCGAGGATCCCGCCGAGTGCCCCCGAACTGCTCAGCTGGGCGGGCACGAGCACGAGCAGGGCCGGGAACATGGCGAAGGAGGCGAACCGCTTCTCGAGCAGGATGCCGGCCGCCGCGCTGACGAACCCGGCCAGCGTGAGGATGGGCAGCGACTCCCGCACGATGCGAGGGAGAAGGTTCATCTTCGACCGCAGCCCCACCACCAGGGCGACGACCGAGACCGCCACCAGAACCGAGCCCAGGAGAGGGGTCAGGAGGTGGATGCCGACCAAGAAGGTGCCCAGGAACAGCGCCGGCAGGGTCAACACGTCGCCCATCGTCGACACCAGCGGCGCCGTCACGTTGTCGAGGTCCCAGCCGTAGCGCACGGCTCCGCTCGCCAACCCGAGGGTGGCGGCCAGGACGACGACGGAGGCCAGGATGCCGCCGATCACGGAGATGACGGCCAGATCGAGCATCGAGATGGTGTCGGCTATGCCCAGAGCGACGGCGATGGTCTTGGCCACGACCGCCAGCACCACCGACATGGCGAGGGTGAGGATGCCGGCGGCCAGCACGTTCTGGCCGAGCACCGACTCGGGCCGCGCCGACAGGCGGAAGGTGCCGCTGTGGATGGTCGTGCTGATGCGGTTGCCGAAGGCGCCGAAGATGTTCCCCCGCAGCCCTATGGCCGCCGGGACCATCACCAACAAGCCGGGGAGCGCCTCGAAGGTGGAGGTGATCGAGCCCAGGAACCCACCGGCAATGAGGCTGGTGGTGCTGTTCAGTACCAGCGCGACGAAGCTCTGGCGGACCGCGGCGGGATCCGGTCCGAGGATCCCGCGCAAGCGCGCGACCGAGCGGTGCAGGAGGCGCACTGTGGTCGGCACGACGTTGGCGGCACGGCCCCGGAGGCTACCTGCCGGCGCCCCCGGAGGAGAAGAAGTCGCGTCGGACGGATGCGCCACTACCTGTGGCGCGAGCGGGAGCCTCAGCCGGGCTTGAAAACGGGTAGCCCGTCGCCGTCGGTGCTGACGGGAGCCACCGACCGACCGGTCGCATCGCCCAGGGCGCGGGCGAAGTCGTTGGCGATGTCGCGATCCCACCCTTCGGCGACCATGGTCACGGTGCGGTCGGCCCCCACCATCACCAGCGTGGGCACGGTCTGCACGTCATATGCGACGGACACCGCATAGCCGTCGGCGCTGTCGTCCAGCGCCGGGCCGGAAAAGCCGTGCTCGTGCAGCCACGGCCCCGCCTGCAGCACCGGGTCCTGGCTCACCGCCACCACGGCGGCAGCGTCGCCATAGCGACGGGCCATCTCCCCGTAGACGGGGAAGGCAAGCCTGCAGGTGGGGCAACCGCTGCGGAAGAAGATGAGCAGCGCCGGTCCGTCGGCGGTGAGCTCGCCCAGGCTGTGCGGCTCCGCGTCGCTACCCGGAAGGCGGAAATCAGGGGCCGGCATGCCCGGCTCTAGCGCCATGACCCAACGCTAACCTCCACCGCCGTGACCCGGCCTCTGGACGAGCTGATCGAGGGGTTCCTCGCCCTCGAGATGGAGGAGAACCCCACCCTCGCCACCCGCCTCGGCATCGAGGGCCACGACGGCCGCCTCGGTGAGTTCAGCGCCGCCGACTACGACCGCAGAGCCGCCAACGAAGAGGCCTGGCTCCATCGGTTCTCGGCCATGGCCGACGACGGCCTGGACCTCGACGAGCGCATCGACCGGGACCTGGTGGTGGCCATCCTGCGGGGGCGGCGACTCGAGCGGGACTGGGCGGTGTGGCGCCGGGACCCGGCCACCTACCTCGGCCCCTGCCTCTCCGGCGTGTTCAGTCTCTTCCTCGACCGCGTGCATCCCGAGCCCGAGCTCGTGGAGCTGGCCGCCGCCCGGCTGGAGGAGGTCCCGGGGGTGCTGGCCGCCGCTCGGGCCAACCTCGAGGCTGAGCTGGCCAGCCCGGTGTTCGTGGAACGTGGAAGGGGCGCCTGCCGCGCCGGCATCGCCTACGCCCGTGAACTGGTGCCCGCCGAGGTCGAGGACGCCGGCTCCCGGCGCCGGCTGGCGGAGGCGGGCGAGGTGGCCGCCGGCGCCCTGGAGGGGTTCCTCGCCTACCTCGACGAGATGGGGGCGACGGCCCGGGGTCCCTACGCCATCGGCGACGAGCTCTACAGCGGCCTCCTGCAGGAGAGGGAGCTGCTGGGCTACGGAGCGGCTGCCATGCGGGAGCGAGGACGGGCCGCCTACGACGAGATCAGTGCCGAGATGGCCGAGCTGGCGGCCTCCATCGACGGCAGCGGGGACTGGCGCTCGCTGGTACAGCGGCTGAACCAGGACCACCCCCCCACCCCCGAGGCGATGCGCGACGAGTACGAGGACTGGACCGAGCGGGCCCGCCGGTTCCTCCTCGACAGCGGGATCGTCACGGTGCCCGAGGGCGAGGAGTGCCAGGTAGTTCCCTCGCCGCCGTTCCAGCGCCCCGTGCTCGCCGTTGCCTCCTACAGCGCACCGCCGGCGTTCCGTTCGTCGCTTCGAGGCACGTTCTTCGTGCCGTTCCCGCCCGAGGGCACCAGCGCCGAAGAGGTGCAGAAGCGGCTCGAGTCGAACAGCCGCCACTCGATCCCGGCGACGTCGGTGCACGAGGCCTACCCGGGGCACCACTGGCACCTCATCACCGTCCAGCAGAAGGCGCGGCCCATCCGCAAGGTCCTGCGGACCTCCTACTTCACCGAGGGGTGGGCCCTCTACGCCGAGAAGCTGATGCGGGAGGAGGGCTTCTTCACCGACCCCCGCCACGAGCTCTGCCAGCTCGACGCCCGCATCTTCCGCGCCGCTCGCATCGTGGTCGACACCAGCCTCCACATGGGCGACATGGACTTCGAGGAAGCGGTGGCCTACATGTCCAGGAACGCCTGCCTTTCGGAGCCGACGGCTCGGGCCGAGGTGGGCCGCTACTGCGCGTGGCCGACGCAGGCCTCCTCCTATCTCACCGGCGCGATGGAGATCGACCGCATCCGGGGGCAGTACCTGGCCTCGGGCACCGGCAACCTCACCCGGTTCAACGACACCATCGCCGGATCGGGCATGCTGCCGATCGCATTGGCCGAGCAGGCGGTGCTGGGGGTCGGTTGAGATGCGGGCTCCCTGGCCGGACGGTCAGTAGCCGGCGTCGACCACCCGGAAATCCCGATCGCCCCGCGGCGTCTCGTCCCTCACGGTCACGTCCGCCACCCGAGCCGACCGCGGCCCTCGCCGGCACCACTCGACCAGTCGGTCCACCGCCTCCACCGGCCCTTCGAAGACGGCCTCCACCTTCCCGTCGGAGCGGTTGGCCACCCAGCCGGCGACGCCGGCGGCAGCCGCCTCCCGGCGGCAGGTCTCGCGGAAGAACACCCCCTGGACCCGGCCGTCCACCACGACCCGCCGGCGAACGAGGGTCAAAGGTCGGAGGTGGCGGTGTCGAGGAGGTGGGCGAAGCGCTGCTGGGCCGCCTGCCGCCGGGTGGGCACGTGCTCGGTCGGCACCTCCACCCGGGGGTAGCCCTCGAGCACCTGGCGGGCCACCGTCTGTTTGTGGACCTCGTCGGGGCCGTCGTAGATGCGGGCGGCTCGGGCCGCACGGTACATGCCCTCGAGGGGCAGGTCGGTCGAGAAGCCGAGCGCCCCGTGCACCTGGATGGCCCGGTCGATCACGTTGTAGAGGACGCCGGCGCCGTAGTACTTGATCATGGCGATCTCCACCCGTGCCGCCGAGGAACCTTCCCGGTCGATCTTCCAGGCGGCGTGGAGGGTCATGAGCCGCGCCGCCGTCATCTCGGCCAGCGACTCGGCCACCCAGTCGCCGATGTTGGCCTTCTCGGCCAGGTACGAGCCGTGCGCATAACGGGAGACGGCCCGCTCGCACAGCATGTCGAACGCCCGGCGGGACTGGCCCAACCAGCGCATGCAGTGGTGGATGCGGCCCGGGCCCAGGCGCTTCTGGGCCAGGAGGAAGCCGTCGCCCTCGTTGCCGATGAGGTTCGCGTAGGGCACCCGGACGTCGTCGTAGATCACCTCGGCGTGGTTTCCGTAGCGGCCGAAGGAGACGTCGGGGTGCTCCATGGTGGGCACGTCGCGCACGATGGTGAGGCCCGGCGCGTCGGCCGGCACCAAGATCATCGAAGTGCCGGCGTAGGGGTGGACGTCGGGGTTCGTCACCGCCATGACACACAGGAAGTCGGCGACCGATCCGTTGGAGGTGAACCACTTGTGGCCGTTGATCACCCACTCGTCGCCGTCGCGAACGGCACTGGTGGTCAACAGCTTGGGGTCCGAGCCGGCGGTGTGGGGCTCCGTCATCGAGAAGGCGCTACGGAGCTTTCCCTCGAGCAGCGGCTCGAGCCACCGCTGGCGGTGCTCGCTGCGGCCCGAGCGCTGCATGCCGATGGCGATGAGCTCCGCGTTGCCGGAGTCGGGGGCGTTGTTGCCGAAGACGAAGGGCGCGAGCGGGGACTGGCCGAGGATCTCGTGCATCAGCCCCAGCCGCACCTGCCCGAACCCCTGGCCGCCGAGGTCGGGCCCCAGGTGCGCCGCCCACAGGCCCCGCGCCTTGACCTCGTCCTGCAGGGGCCGTATGGCCCGGAGGAACGTCTCGTGGGGCAGGTCGAGCGTCTCGAGGGGGAAGATCTCGTCCCGGACGAAGCCCCGCATCCAGTCGAGGTTGGCCTCGAAGTCCGGCTCGGTCGAGAAGTCCCACGCCACGGAGTGGGACTCTACGACCGGTGAACCCGCTCGATGTCCTCTCCGTGGTCGTGCTGGCGTGGTTCGGGTCCCGTCTGTTCGTGGCGTTCCGGGGGTCGATCCGCCGGCCGGCGAGGGCCCACTCGCTGGAGCTGTTGCGGGGACTGAGGTGGCGCCACTTCCTCCCGGTGCCGCTGGTGCTGGCCGGCGTGGTGGCGGCTTCGTTCGTCCTGACGTCGATCCCGCCCCTGGCCTTCGGCTGGTGGACGGCCATCGGGGGCCACGGCAACCCGGTCTTCGGTGTCACCGACCGTACGGCGGGAACGCCGCTGGAGCTGGTGGTGCCGATCGTCTTCCTCGTGCTGCTGATCCCGGCCATGCCGCTGTTGGTCGAGCGGGAGGAGCTGATGTTCCGCCTGGGGGCCGAGGCGTGGTCGATGCCCAAGCGGGTGGTCAAGGCTCTGCTCTTCGGCCTCGTCCACGCCGTGATCGGCATTCCCATCGGGGTGGCACTGGCGCTGTCCATAGGAGGCGGCTGGTTCACCATCGCCTACGTGCGCGCCTTCCGACGCTCAGGGAGCCGCCGGGCGGCCCTGGCGGAGAGCACCCGGTGCCACCTCGCCTACAACTCCTCGATCGTGGCGCTGGTGGTCCTCGTCCTCGTGATCGAGGTAGCTCTGGCCTTCGTCGGAGCCGGGTAGTGTCCCAGCCGGTGTACCCCGCCCGCCGGAGCCTGGCGCTGGTCCTCATCGTGCTCGGCGGCCTGGTCGGGAGCGCCTGCTGGCGGAGCGCGCCCCGACAGGACCCACTGCCCCCGGCCACGATCAAGCTCACGAGCGAGGCGTTCGGCGAGGGCGCCCAGATACCGGAGCGCTTCTCCTGCGAGGGCGAAAACGTCTCGCCGCCACTGGCGTGGTCGAACCTGCCCGATGGCGCGGTGGAGCTGGCACTGGTGATGACCGACCCCGATGCGCCCGGGGCCACCTTCTATCACTGGATCATGGTCGGCATCCCTGCCTCGGCGACGTCGCTGGGCGAGGGCGAGGTGCCCGAGGGGGCCGTGGAGGCGGAGTCCAGCTCGGGGAAGGCCTCCTACATAGGGATGTGCCCGCCGGACGGCTCCACCCACCGCTACGTGTTCACCATCTACGCCCTCAACAGCCGGGTGGAGGTGCCGGCGGTGCAGCCGCCCGAGGCCACCGTGGCGGCCATCGAGGATGCCGCTGTGGCCCGCGGCATGCTCACGGGGAGGTTCAGCCGTTGACCCGGCGGGGTTGATGGCGGCTACCGCTTGGCCACGGCGTCCATCAGGCGCTGCACCGGCTCGAGGTGGAAAGGAGCCCCCAGATCGACGATGAGGTGCTGGGCGCCGGCCTCGATCAACGCGTCCAGGTCGTCGACGGCCTTGTCGCCCACGGTCACAGTGCGCTCCACCTCCGCCGGGTCTCGGCCGACCTTGTGGCACCAGTCGTCGAGCACCCGGTTCTTGTGGGCGAACTGCTCGACGGGCCGGCCGAAGCCGTTCCACATCGACGCGTGCTCGGCCACCAGGCGCAGCGTCACCTTCTCGCCGCCACCGCCGATGAGGATGGGGAGCGGCCCGGCGGGCCCAGGCGTGAGCTTTCCCAGGCGGGCCTTGATCCGGGGCAGCGCTTCCCCCAGCGCCCGCAGACGGGTGGCCGGCGTGCCGAACTCGTAGCCGTACTCGACGTAGTCGCGCTCGAACCAGCCGGCGCCGATGCCCAGGATGAGCCGGCCGTGGCTCAGGTGGTCGACCGTGCGGGCCATGTCGGCCAGGAGCTCGGGGTTGCGGTAGCTGTTGCAGGTGACGAGCATCCCGAAGCGGGCCCGGCTGGTGGTGACGGCCATGGCCGCCAGCAACGACCAGCCCTCGTAGTGGGGGCCGGCCGGGTCGCCGTAGAGCGGGAAGAAGTGGTCCCAGGTCCAGATGCTGTCGACACCCATGGCATCGGCCGCCTGCCAGGCGTGGCGCAGGTCATCGACGGAGCAGTGCTGGGGATGGAGTTGGACGCCGACCTTGCAAAGTGCCATCTGTGGGTTCTAGCCGCGGGAGGTCAGCGGAAATCACGGGCCCGGGGGCTGCCGGCGGACAGCGAGAGCGCGGTGATCTTGTCGGCCACCACGTTGATCACGCCCTCAGCCTTCTCCAGGCGGCCACGCACCAGCAGGGCCGGCGCCGAGCGGGCCACCCGGCGGTAGTGCGCCCACGTGCCCTTGGAGCAGATGACGTTGATGAGGCCGGTCTCGTCCTCGAGGTTCACGAACGTCGTCCCCTGGGCCGTCGCCGGCCGCTGGCGGTGGGTCACCACCCCACCCACCAGCACCCGCTCCCCGTGGTCGACGGCGACCAGGCCGGCGGCGGGAACGGCCCCCAGGCCCTCCAGGTAGGGCCGCACGAACTCGGTGGGGAAGCTGTCGGGGGAGATGCCGGTGGACCACAGGTCGGCCGCCGTCTCCTCCACCTGGTTCATCCCGGGCAGGGCGGGCGCCTCGGTTCCGGACACCACCCCGGGCAGGCGGTCGGGGCGGGACTGGGCCACCGCGCCCGCTCCCCACAGGGCGGCGCGGCGATCGAGGCCGAAGCACCCGAAGGCGCCGGCGGTGGCCAGTGCCTCGATCTGGGGCTCGGTCAGGCCGGCCCGGCGGACCACGTCCTCCATCGAGGCGTACGGCCGCCCCGCCGCCACCCTCTCGGCCACCTCCTCCCCCAGGTGGCGCACGCCCGCGAGGCCGAGCCTGACTGTGCTGATCTTCCCCGGCGGGGCCCCAACCCCGCCTCCTCGCCCAAGGTGGGGCCCCATCCCCACCGGGCGCGGTGGTGTGCTGATCTCCCCCGGCAGGTCGGGTTCCAGCGTCGCCTTGGCGGCGCTGGCGTTGACGTCGGGGCCTAGGACGGTCACGCCGTGGCGGC
>JAHWJU010000228.1 GCA_019348255.1 Actinomycetota bacterium
TCATCGGCTCCATCCTTCCAAGCGATGGAGTCTCCGTCAGACCCAGGGCGGTTCAGGTCACCCGCTACGCCTACACCGGCTCGGTCCTCGGCCTGATGTCTCGGGTCACCGACCCCAACGGCAACGCCACCGCCTTCGCCTACGACAGCCGAGACCGCGTCACGGCGCTGACCAGGATCACCGACCCGACCACCGGCACCGGGCCCACCTGGCGCTTCGACTACTCCACGCCGTGGCAGACCAAGGTCACCGACCCCAACGGCAACGCCACCACCCACCACTTCGACCGACGAGGCCGGGTGACGAATGTGGTAGACGCCCTCGGACATGCTCGCCAGGCCTGGTTTCAGTGGCAAAGACCAGTAGCAGCCCTCGGACGCGCTGACCGATCTTGGCCATCGATGGTCACGGCCGTGTGGGAACCCTTGTGGGGGTCGATGCCGATCGACACCATGTGGCATTGCCTTTCGTCGTTGGAGTGGAGCCGCGCGACGGGCACTCCTGATAGGAGAAAGGTGGACGATCCTGTTTCGAGCCACGTCGCGGGGGAAGCCCCGGTGGGCCAGCGCTTCGTTCGCGAGCCAGACCCCAAGGCGGCAGGCACTTCATGAGCCACCGGAGTAACCCGGACGGTGGGGCGAAGTAGCTGATCCGCTGTTCAGTCTTCACCAGGCACGTCGGCCGGCTGTGGCGGGCGAGGGCTCACACCACCGGACGAACGCAGTCCCGATGGGGCATCATGGCGTCAATCATGGCCGAGTCGGTGGAGCTACCTGGATCGCCAGCGTCCTGGGAAGAGCGCTGTCAAGAGCGGCTGAGCCGGCGTCCGTTCCGTGTCATCGGATGGGACGAAGGTGGAGCGGAGGGCCGAGCGTTCGTCGTCGAGTACCGCAACCTCGTGGGGGTCGTCCTAGCGCTCGTCTACATTGACATCGAGCCATCGAGAGATGGAGGGACGATGGTGCGGCTCGAATCTGACAGCGTAGCCGACAACCCGCTGAGGATGCTCTTCAGGGACATCGGCGAGGAGGCGTGTCGGAAGGCTCTCGCTCGACTTTGCGGCGACGCGTAGTGAACCGAGACGCACATGGGGGGGCATATAGAAAGGACCGAAGGTGTTCGCAAAGCGGCACTCAGGTGCTTCGGCGGCGCGGAAGCACGGTTTGGCTGTTCAGAGCCTGGCTCACTACCTGTCTCGTCTCCGAACCAGCGCGAATTAACGCTGCGAGTTGTGGGGACGCCACGGAGCGCCGTGGTGACCTTTCTCTAAGCAGCTTCATTTATGGAACGCCGAAGCGGGGGCCACTTAGCGTGACGCGGCTCGGTTCTCCCGCCCCGCTGGTCAGCGGGCGCAGAGGTGGCCGTACGACCCACGGTCCCGATCCCCAGATTGGTGTTCTTGGCTTGCGACGAGGGGCGCAAAACCTGGCGTCCGCACGGGCGGTCCCGACCGGCATGTCTGAAGGAGCGGGGCCGTGTCAAGAGAGCGAGGCCGCTCTTCGGCCGGTTTCCCGCGTCGATCACCTGAATGCGGACGCGCGCCGCGAGACGACGGGGTCAAGCTGGAGCGCCCGCAGCGAAGCGAGGCATACGACCTTGACCCTGGCGGCGAGTGGCGCACGATCGTTGTCGACGCAGTCACCAGCACCGCGGGGGTCGCACCAGGCTCCCTCGAGGTGAGGTGGCAAGGGCGGACAGGGTCGGCTGCCGAGGCATGTTTTCGCCGATTTCCGGCCCTACGCGACCAACCTGGGACGGCGGGGTGCGAATGCTCGTGACCGGACCAGTGTTGCAGCGGCAGTGACCGCCGGCGAGGAGGATGCGCAGCCGGTAGTTCGGGAAGCTGCGAAATCCCCGGCCTGAGCGCTTCACCTGCTTGATGAGCAGGTTGGCTGCCTCCACCGGACCGTTGGAGGCGCCGGTGCGGTGGTGGGCGAGGATCTCGGTGCGCCACCGGCGCAGCATCTTGAGCAGGCGTCGCAGCTCGGGCCCGGACTCAGGCGCAGAGCACCAGACGATGGCGTCGTCGAGGCGCTGCGCAGCGAGCACCTCGTCGTCGGTCAGGTACACATCCCGGACCTTCTCCTGTCTGTTAACCGGCCCTCATGCACGCTGGCGGAGGCCATCCACCAGCGGGCGTGATCGAGGCCGGAGACTCTGCGGACAAGGAGGCCGGCCATGACGAGAGTGCGGGTTGTTGGATCGCCGGGAGAGCATCGGCTCAGCGGCGACGGGGCAGTTGTCGACCGAGGCAACGAGTTCTTGCATCACCTCCGCGTCCGTGGGTTCTCGCCGGCGACGGTGCGGGCGTATGCGTTCGATCTGGCGAACTTCGCCGAGTTCCTCGACGACTACAGCATCGACCTCGCCGACGTCGTGCCCACGGACCTGTTCGCCTACCTGGACTGGCAGACCCGTCGCCCGCACCGGGGCAAGGTGGTGGCGATCGGCCGTGCCACACCTGCGCCCGCCACGCTGAACCGGCGCATCTCCGCAGTGCGCGGTCTGTTCGAGCATCTCGTCATCTCCGGTGCCCGGGCGGACAACCCGGTTCCAGCCGCTCGCCGGGCGAGCGGTGCCCGGGGCGGCGGCGGCCGGGGGTTACTCGGCCACGTTGCCTCCAGATCCAGATCGGGCGGCCGGCTGGTGCGCCAGCCACAGCGGCTCCCTGAGTGTCTGCCCAGCGAAGACGTCACCGCCTTCCTGGTCGACCTCGACACCCATCGGGACCGGGCGATGGTGCTGGCCATGGTGCTCGGCGGACTACGAGCGGCCGAGGTGCGTTCCTTGCGCCTGGCCGACATCGACATGGGCCTTCGGCGGGTGCGGGTGGTGGGCAAGGGCGGCCGGGAGCGGGTCGTGCCGGTCGACAGGGTCTTCTTCACCGAGTGCGCCGCCTATCTCCGGGCGGAGCGACCGCCGGGCTGTCGGACCTCGGAGTGCTTCGTCGTGCTTCGCGGACCGACTCGTGGACAGCCGTTGACCGAGGCCGGACTGCGCAAGGTGTTCCGCACCCATCGGGCCCGCTCGGGGGCGACGAGGGTGCGCCCCCACCGGTTGCGCCACACCTATGGCACAGAGCTCGCCGCTGCCGGAATCGACCTGTTGGTCCTGCGGGAGCTGATGGGCCACGCCTCGCCGGAGACCACCGCTCGCTATGTGCACCTGTCGGCCGACGTGCTCGCCGCCGAGTTCGCCGCCGCCCGGGCGGTGGCGGGCCGATGACCGCCCCGGCGCTGTCATCCTCGTCCACCTCGGCGAGCCTCCTCGAGGCCTATGCCAACCACGTCGGCCTTCTCGGAGGCAAGCCCAGCTATCACCGCCAGCGGGTGGCGGCGGCAGTGTCGTTTGTTCGCTCCCATCCCGATCTCGACACCTGGATGGCCGGCTCGGTCGACGAACGCCTGGTCGAGCTCCGCCGACGCCCGCTGGCCTGGCCCTTCATCGGCTTTGCGCTGCTCACCGGGCGGCTGCGTGGCGACGCCGAGTTCCTGTTCGCCAAGAACTTCGGCCACAGCATGGCCCGCTGGACCGCCGCTTTGTTCCC
>JAHWJU010000229.1 GCA_019348255.1 Actinomycetota bacterium
GACGCGCCATGAACCCCACCGACCTGGTCGACCGCAGCAGCCTGCGGGACGACGTTCCCGAGTTCGGTCCGGGCGACAGCCTGAAGGTCCACGTGCGGGTGGTGGAGGGTACCCGGGAGCGGGTGCAGATCTTCCAGGGCGCCGTCATCCGCCGCCAGGGCGCCGGCATCCGGGAGACCTTCACCGTACGCAAGGTGAGCTTCGGCGTCGGCGTCGAGCGCACGTTCCCGGTGCATTCGCCCGTGATCCAGAAGATCGAACTGGTCACCAGGGGCGACGTGCGGCGGGCGAAGCTCTACTACCTCCGCGACCGGTCCGGCAAGGCCGCCAAGATAAAGGAAAAGCGGACCGCTCGGTGATGCGTTGGGAGCCGGTAACGGCTCCGAACGACGACGAAGCCGAACCGCTCGGGCTCCCACCGATCGCCGAGCCGAGGAGCTCGGCCGCCGCGACGTTTCTGCGCGAGCTGCCGGTGCTGTTGGCGGTGGCACTGGTGGCCGCCTTCTTGGTGAGGACCTTCGTGTTCCAGGCCTTCTACATCCCGTCGCCGTCCATGGGCTGCGCCGGCTGCCCGGTCCACACCCTCGAGATCAACGACAAGGTGGTGGTGTCGAAGCTCTCGTACCGCCTGCACCCCCCCCGCCGAGGTGATGTGGTGGTCTTCGAGTGCCCTCCTGCGGCCAACTGCACGACGAAGTCGCCGGCTGGGAACTTCGTGGGCGGCGCCCTGCGCTTCGTGGGGGAGCGGGTGGGCGTGATCCCTCCATCGACGGAGGACTACATCAAGCGGGTGGTCGCTCTTCCGGGTGAGACGGTGGAGGGCCACAACGGCCATGTCTACGTGAACGGGTTCCTCCTGGAGGAGCCCTACCTGCCCGAAGGCGTGGCGACCTCGGACTTCGAGCCCCTCTTGGTGCCACCGGGCCAGCTCTGGGTCATGGGCGACAACCGGGCCAACTCTGCCGACAGCAGGGTCTTCGGCGCCATCGAGCAGGACTCTCTGGTGGGCCGCACCGTCCTGCGGCTCCTCCCGCTGCGCCGCGCCGCGTTCTTGTAGGCGCCGGTCGGCACCGAAAGGGGGACAAGTAGCATGGCTCCATGGCCGGACCCGAGGACCTCGAGCGGTACGAGACCGAGATCGAGCTCCAGCTCTACCACGAGTACAAAGCCGTCCTGCCGATGTTCCGCTACGTGGTGGAGACCGAGCGGCGCTTCTACCTCGCCAACGAGGTGGAGATGAACCCCGAGAACGAAAACGGCCGGCCCTACCTCAAGATCCGGCTCAAGGATGCCTGGGTCTGGGACATGTACCGGCCGGCCCGGTTCGTGAGCAACGTGACCGTGGTCACGTTCAAGGACGTGAACGTCGAGGAGCTGCCCGAGAAGGAGCTCTGATGGCTCCGTCGGGGCTCTCCGCGGCCGGCGGCCCCCGGTGACCAGCGCCCGCCGTTCGCTGGGAGCCCGGGGCGAGGAGCTGGTGGCGCAATGGTACGAGGCCCGCGGTTATGAGGTGGTCGCCCGCAACTGGCGGTGCCGCGAGGGAGAGCTCGACATCATCCTCCGCACCGCCGGCACCTACGTCTTCTGCGAGGTGAAGACGCGAACCAGTACCGCCTTCGGCTCGCCCCTGGAGGCGGTCACCCGAGAAAAGCAGATGCGCCTGCGTCGCCTGGCGGCGCGCTGGCTGGAGTTCGAGGCACCCCGGCCGGCACGGGAGATCCGCTTCGACGTGGCCTCGGTGCTGGGGCCCACGGACATCGAGGTCGTGGAAGCCGCCTTCTGAGAGGCTCGGCGCTAGATGACGGTGCCCGCCCCGCCGTCGTCGGTGACCACGGGATGGCCCGCCGCGGCCCATGACTGCATCCCGCCCGCGAGGTTGACCACGTCGTAGCCGACACCTCGCAGCGCCAAGGTGGCCTGTGCCGAGCGTCCGCCGACCCGACACACGGCGATGATGGTGACGTCCGGCGCCAGGCTCCGGTAATCCTGCTGCAGCCTGCTCAGCGGCATGTGGCGGGCGCCGGGGGCATGGCCCGCCTGCCACTCGTCTTCCTCCCGGACGTCGACCAGGACCGCACCTTCCCCGACGCGGGCGGCAGCTTCGGCGGGGGTGACCTCGGGGACGCCGGCGTAGCTCATGCATCCCACACTAGGAACTACGAGGAGCGTCCGGGGCGGCGGCGCCGGCGGTGCTCCCAGCAGGGCCGGTGCCAGTGCCTGCGCAGGTCGGGCGCATCCGTCGGCACCACCACGACGTGACCGGTGCCCGCCGTGATGTCGTGGTTGCACCCGGGGCAGAGGTAGGTCTTGCGGGCCTCGTAGGGCTGGACGGCCCGCACCTCGAAGCGGTCGCCTTCACCTACCGCGGAAGGATCGCCCATGCCACGAGCACTGCGATGGCCACGAACGCGGTAGCGACCATCACGTAGTCGGACCGGCGACGCTTCTGGCGGCCGAAAGGATTGAACCCCACCTCCCCATTCTCATCCGTGGCGGCCACCGACGCCGGTCGACCCTCGACGACGGTGTCCGACCCGGGCGCTACCTTGCCGCTGCACGCGTCGAGCGGCCGGCGTGCTCCCGGCCCTCCTTTTGCCGAAGCCCAATGCTCAGCAAGGAGCGGACCCGTGATTGCCGCCATCCCATCGGCCACCCTCCTCGGCGTGGACGGCCGTCCCGTCACCGTCGAGGTCCATGTTTCCAACGGTCTACCCGGCTTCGCCGTGGTCGGGTTGCCCGACGCCTCCTGCCGGGAGGCGCGAGACCGGGTGCGGGCGGCTCTGCTGTCGAGCGGCCTTCCGTGGTCGCAGCGGCGGGTGACGGTGAACCTGGCCCCGTCGTCGATGCGCAAGGGCGGGGCTGGCCTCGACCTCCCGATCGCCATCGGGCTGCTGGTGGCGCAGGGGGCCTTGCCGCCCGAGCTCGTGGAGGACACCGCCTTTCTCGGCGAGCTGGGCCTCGACGGCTCGTTGCGGCGGGTGGCCGGGATGGTCCCCATGGTCGATGCCATCGCCGCCCCGACCGTGGTCGTCCCGGCGGCTTCCGCCGAGGAGGCGGCCGTGGTGGGGCGCCATCGGGTGCGGTCGGCCACGACGCTCACCCAGCTGGTCGAGGCACTACGGGGGGACGAGCCCTGGCCGCCGGCGCCGCCGGAGCACGGCGACCCGCTTCCAGCCGCCGGCGCGGCTGGCGCCGGCGATCTGGCCGAGGTGCGGGGTCAGCGGGTGGGGCGATGGGCGCTCGAGGTGGCGGCCGCTGGTGGCCACCACCTCCTCCTGGTCGGCCCGCCGGGTTCCGGCAAGACGATGCTGGCCCGCCGGCTCCCCGGGTTGCTCCCACCTCTGGACCGGAGCCAGGCCCTCGAGACCACCCGCATCCACTCCGCCGCATCCCAACCGCTTCCTCCCGGCGGCCTCATCCGCCAGCCCCCGTTCCGTTCGCCCCACCACAACGCGTCGATGGTTTCGCTGATCGGTGGGGGCAGTGCGTGCATGAGGCCGGGAGAGATCAGCCTGGCCCACAACGGGGTG
>JAHWJU010000013.1 GCA_019348255.1 Actinomycetota bacterium
GGCCGTGTCTCAGTCCCAGTGTGGCTGATCGTCCTCTCAGACCAGCTACCCGTCGGAGCCTTGGTGGGCCGTTACCCCACCAACAAGCTGATAGGCCGCGAGGCGCTCCCGGAGCGGAATCCATTTCCTCAGAGAACCATGCGATTCTCTGGGGGCATCCGGTATTAGCAGCGGTTTCCCGCTGTTATCCCGGTCTCCGGGGCACGTTCCTCACGTGTTACTCACCCGTTCGCCACTAGGCCTTCCCCACTCTTGCGAGTGGTTGGACCTCGTTCGACTTGCATGTGTTAAGCACGCCGCCAGCGTTCGTCCTGAGCCAGGATCAAACTCTCCATCGAGATCTTGGGCGGCGAACCGCCCGTGACCTTGGAAAGCCGGCGTCGGAGAGCTTTCGCCCTCGTCGGCCAACTGGCACTCAGAACAACTGACTTTTAGTTGTCCGTTTGTGCATTGACTTGGTGAACGACCTCCGCGTCCTTTCGGACACGCGGTCGCCCGCACGCACTTTTGGCTTCTTCTGTTCCGTTTTCAAGGAGCGTCCGGCGGAGGCACGCGTCTGGTGTGCAGCGTTGGTGCGCTTCCGCATTGGCCGGGGCCATCCGGGCTGAGCCCGGTGCTTCCCGATTCACCCTGGAGACTGTATGCCAGCTTCCTGGGCGGCTCTTCAACTTAGCGCCTGGGCCCGGAGAAGTCAACTGGCGGACCCCTCCACCGGGGCGTTCCGGTGAAGTACGGGTACCCAACCGGCCCCGCCCTCAGGTTGTTCCCGTCCCGCCTGAGACTACCTGCTCACGGCCCGCCTGGAGACATGAGCGCTGCCTGGCACCAGCCAGCGCCACGGGAGATCGGCTCCGGCACTGAGGCCGATGCGGGTCGTGGCGGTGGGCCTGTCGGGTGGTGGTGTGCCGTCGTCCACGATCCTGAGGGCACCCGCCACCACCCCCGCCACCAGGTCGGAGCCGTCGTCGGCCCCGGTGATGGAGAAGGCCTGGCAGAGCTTGGCCGGGCCGCTGCACAGGTCGAGGTCGCTGCGGGCCCGGGGACGGAGGGACCGCATCTCCTCCAGGCCGTCCAACGGCTCGACCGCCCGCAGGAGCACGGCGCTGGCGGTGCCGGCGGGTTCGCACACGACATTCGCGCACCAGTGCATGCCGTAGGTGAAGTACACGTACAGGTGCCCCGGGGGGCCGAACATCGTGGAGTTGCGTCGGGTGAGGCCGCCGAAGGCGTGGCTGCCGGGATCGATACCGCCACCCACGTAGGCCTCGACCTCGACGATGCGGGCCCGCCGGCGGCCCTTCACGAGCACCTTGTTCAACAGTTGCGGGGCGACCTCGCGAGCGTCGGGCAGGTAGAACCGCCGAGGCAGGGGCCGGGGCCGGGGCCGGCCGGATGTAGCCGCAGCCATGCGCCTAGCCGTGGCGGAGCGTTCGCCCGAGTCGCTCCTCTTCCATCGTCAGGTGGCTCCGGAACCGGGCCAGTTGCTCGGTCACCGCCTTGGGTCCCGCTCCCCCGGCGGTGGTCCGGCGGGTGACGGCGACGCCCGGCTCGAGCAGCTCCGCCGCCGGGGTACCGAGAGCGGGGTGGGCCTCCACGAGCTCCACCAGCGGAACGGCCCGTTCGATGGCGTCGCGCACCAATCCGCCTACCAGGGCGTGGGCTTCCCGGAACGCCATGCCGTCGGCCACCAGGAACTCCGCCAGGTCCACCGCCGCCGCCGCCGGCTCGTCGGCTGCCGCTTCCATCCGGTCGGTGTGGAAGCGGACGCTTCGCAGCAGGCCCGTCACCGCCGCCAACGCCAGCAGGGTCTGGTCGACCGCATCGAACAGCGGTTCCTTGTCCTCTTGCAGGTCCCGGTTGTAGGCGAGAGGCAGCCCCTTCAGCGTCGCCAGCAGTCCCGTCAGGTTGCCGATCAGGCGGCCACACTTGCCACGAGCCAGCTCGGCGATGTCCGGGTTCTTCTTCTGAGGCAGCATCGAGCTGCCGGTGGCATGCGCATCGTCCAGGGTCACGAAGCCGAACTCGTCGGTCGACCACAACACGAACTCCTCGCCCAGCCGCGAGAGGTGGACGCCGAGAAGGGCCAGGTCGAAGAGGATCTCGGCCACGAAGTCCCGGTCCGACACCGCGTCCAGGGAGTTCTCGAACCGCCGGGCGAAGCCGAGGTCGGCGGCGACGGCGTCAGGGTCGAGGGGCAGGGACGACCCGGCCAAGGCGCCGGCGCCGAGGGGCGAGACGTCGAGGCGGGCGCTGGTAGCCAGGAGCCGGTCTACGTCGCGGGCCAGAGCCCACCCGTGAGCCAACAGGTGATGGGCGAGCAGGACGGGCTGGGCCCGTTGCAGGTGGGTGTAGCCGGGGAGGTAGCAGTCGCCCACCTCCACGGCACGGTCGAGGAAGGCCCGCTCCAGGGCGTGGACCCGCCCCGCCAGCTCCGACAGCTCCCGCTTGGCGTACAGCCGCAGGTCGGTGGCGATCTGGTCGTTGCGGCTGCGGCCGGTGTGGAGCTTGGCACCGGTGGAACCAGCCAGCTCCGTCACCCGTCGCTCGATGGCGGTGTGGATGTCCTCGTCCTCCGGGCTGAAGGTGAAGATGGCCCGTTCCAGCTCGTCTTCGACCTGATCGAGGGCTTCGAGGATGGCCGCCGCCTCCTCGCTCGACAGGATCCCGGCGCGGCCCAGGCCGCGGACATGGGCCCGCGAGCACGCGATGTCGTCGCCGGCCAGTTTCTGGTCGAACGGGAGGCTGACGGTAAAGGCCAGCAGTTCGTCGGATGGGTCGCCGCCGAAGCGACCGTGCCACAGGGTCACAGTACGAACCTGGTCACGTCACGAACCTAGGCGACTCTGGCGTCCGGCCCATGTCTCGATGCCGAGGCCCCAGAGGCGCACGAAGCCGGCGGAGTCCTCGTGGCGGAAGGCATCGGCGGCGTCGTAGGTGGCGAGGCCGTAGTCGTACAGGCTGTAGTCGCTGCGCCGGCCGGTGACCAGGCAGGTGCCGCTCTCCAGGTGCAGACGGACCTCGCCGGTGACGTAGCGCTGGCTCTCCTCCACGAACGCGTCGAGCGCCTGCTTCAAGGGCGAGAACCACAGGCCGTCGTAGATGAGCTCGGCATAGCGTGGTTCGAGCCGGGCCTTCTCCCGAGCCAGGTCGCGCTCGAGGGTGATGGACTCCAGGTCGTTGTGGGCGAGGATGAGCGCCAGGCTGGCCGGGCACTCGTAGGTCTCGCGGCTCTTGATGCCCACCCGGCGGTTCTCGACCATGTCGATGCGTCCCCAGCCGTAGGAGCCGACCAGACCGCCCAGCCGCTCGATCAACGGGACCAGTGCCAGTTGCTCGCCGTCGAGACTGACGGGGACGCCGGCCTCGAATCCCACCACCACGTCACGCGCCTCGGTGGCGGTGGGGCTGGTGAGTACCCACACGCCGGGCGGCGGAACGGCCCACGGGTCCTCCATCTCGCCGCACTCGATCGCCCGTCCCCACAGGTTGTCGTCTATCGAGTACAGCTTCTCTTTGGTCGCGGTGATGGGGATGTCGTGGCGGTAGGCATAGTGGATGGCGTCTTCCCGCGTCATCCCCCAGCTGCGGACGGGGGCCAGGATGTCGAGGTCGGGAGCGAGAGCACGGGTGGAGACCTCGAAGCGCACCTGGTCGTTGCCCTTGCCCGTGCACCCGTGGGCGACCGCGTCGGCACCGTGTTCGCGAGCCGCCGCCACCATGTGCTTGACGATCACGGGCCGCGACAAAGCCGACACCAGCGGGTAGCGGCCCTCGTAGAGGGCGTTGGCCTTGAGCGCGGGGGTCACGAAGTCGGCGGCGAACTCGTCCTTGCAGTCGACGACCACCGCCTCCACCGCCCCTGCAGCCAGCGCCCGCTCGCGCACGGCCGGGAGATCACCTCCTTCCTGACCCACGTCGGCGGCCACGGCGATGACCTCGACGCCGTACTGCTCGATCATCCAGCGCACGGCAACCGACGTGTCCAGCCCGCCGCTGTAGGCGAGAACCACTCGCTTGGCCATGAGGAACCTCCAGGATAGGAACGAGAGCTACAGGCCGGCCAGCTCCGACAGGCGCCGGGCGACGCCCGCGCCGCCCACCGCTTCGGAGGCCACCACGATCAAGGTGTCGTCGCCGGCGACGGTGCCGATGATGCCGTCGAGGCCGGCGCGGTCGAGTGCCGAGCCGACCACGTGGGCCGATCCGGGCGGCGTCCGCAGCACCACCAGGTTGCCCGAGTGCGCGATGTCGCCCACCCAGTCGCCCAGCACCCGGCGCAGGTGCTCCTCCGGCGCCGGCTGGTCCTTGGGCAGCTGGGGGATGGCGTACACCGTCTCGCCGCCGGGCACCCGCACCTTGACCGCCCCGAGCTCCTCGAGGTCCCGCGAGACGGTGGCCTGGGTGGCGACGATGCCCTCGCCGGCCAGCAGCTCCACCAGCTGAGCCTGGCTGGTGACCGACTTGTTCTCGAGGAAGCGGGTGATCTTGTGCTGACGCTGGGTCTTGGGCATCTGCGCTCAGGCCCCGAGCAACCACAGGAGGAGCCCCCGGGTGGCGTGCAGCCGGTTCTCGGCCTGCTGCCACACGAGACTGGCCGGCCCGTCCACCACCTCCGCCGCCACTTCCTGGCCGCGGTGGGCGGGGAGGCAGTGCAGGAACACGGCATGCCCGGCGGCTGCCCCCATGAGCGGCTCGTCGACGGTGAAGCCCTCGAAGGCCCGGAAGCGCTGGGCGGCCTCGGCCTCCTGGCCCATCGAGGTCCACACGTCGGTGTAGACGGCGTCAGCACCGTCGACCGCCTCCCGGGGGTTCGAGGTCACCGCCGGCGGTCCCCCCAGCCCGTCCAGCCGGGCCAGGTCCACGGGCGTGGGGCCGAAGCCGGCGGGGCTGGCCACCCGCAGCTTGATGCCCGTCGACGCGGCAGCCACGGCCAACGAGCGGGCCACGTTGTTGAAGTCGCCGACGTAGGCAAGCTCGAGGCCGGCGAGGCGCCCGAAGTGGTGGTGGAGGGTGAGGACGTCCGCCAGCGCCTGGCAGGGGTGGGCGTCGTCGGACAACAGGTTGATCACGGGCACCGACGACGACGCCGCCAGCTCTTGGAGCTTGTGGTGCTCGAACACCCGGGCGGCGATGGCGGCGTGGTAGCGCGACAGGACCCGGGCCACGTCGCCGACCGGCTCACGCTCGGCCAGGCCCACCTCCTCGGCCCGCAGCGTCAGCGGGTGGCCGCCCAACTGGAACACGGCGATCTCGGTGGCGTTGCGGGTCCGCAGCGAGGGCTTTTCGAACAGCAGCGCCACCCCCCTGCCCCCCAGCACCGCCGGCGGTTCCTCCTCCCCGGCCAACTCGACCACCCGGCCCAGCTCGGCCGGGGTGAGGTCGTCGACGTCGAGGAAGTGGCGGGTCATGCGCTGGCCAGTGCCTGGGCCAGCAGCCCCAGGCCCTCGTCGATCTGGGAATCGCTCACCAGCAGGGACGGCGCGAAGCGCAGCGTCGAGGGGCCGACTGCGTTCACCACCAGGCCGGCGTCTAGAGCACCGGCCACGACCGCCTTCGCCCGGGGACCGTCCAGCTCGGCCGCCAGGAGCAGCCCCATCCCCCGCACTTCCCGTACCCCGGCCAGCTCGGCCAACCCCGCCCGCAGCCTGTCGCCGGCGGCTGCCGCCCGCGTGGGCACGTCCTCGGCCTCCATCACGGCCAGCACCGCCCGGGCCACGGCAGTCGCCAGCGGCTGGCCCCCGAAGGTGGTGGCGTGGTCGGTGGGTTCGAAGGCGCCGGCGACCTCGCGGCGGGCCCAGCAGGCGCCGATGGGGACGCCGTTGCCGAGCGCCTTGGCCAGCGTCACCACGTCGGGCTGCACCCCGAAGTGCTGATAGCCGAACCACTTCCCCGTCCGCCCAAGACCGGTCTGCACCTCGTCGACCACGAACAGGATGTCGCGCTCGTCACAGAGGCGGCGCACGCCCCTGAAGTAGTCGGTGCTGGCGGGGTGGACGCCTCCTTCGCCTTGCAGCGGTTCCAGCAGAACGGCCGCCACCGAGGGATCGAGCGCCGCCTCCAGTGCGTCGAGGTCGTTCCAGGCCACGTGACGGAAGCCCTCCGGGAGCGGCTGGAAAGCCTCGTGCTTCTGGGGCTGGCCGGTGGCATGGAGGGTGGCGAGGGTCCGGCCGTGGAAGGACCCGTAGGCACTGACGACGACGTAGCGTCCGTGCCCTCCCCACTTGCGGGCCAGCTTGAAGGCACACTCGTTGGCCTCGGCGCCGCTGTTGCAGAAGAAGACCTGGCCGCCCCCGCCCAGCAGGCGGTCGAGAGTGGCGGCCACCTCCGGTCCCACCGTGGTGCCGAACAGGTTGCTCACGTGGAGGAGCTTGCGGCCCTGGGCGGCCATGGCTTCGGCCACCACGGGATGGGCATGGCCGAGAGAGGTGACGGCGAGGCCGGAGAGGAAGTCGAGGTAGCGCTTCCCGTTGTCGTCCCACAGCCGGCTGCCGGCGCCCCGCACGAATGTCACCGGCGGGTCGGGGTAGGTGGGCATGAGGGTGCTCACTTGGTCACCATGGTGCCGACGCCCTCGCGGGTGAAGATCTCCAACAACAGGGCGTGGGGCAGGCGGCCGTCGAGGATGTGGGCCCGGCCCACGCCGTGGCGCACGGCGTGGACGCACGATTCGACCTTGGGGATCATCCCCGCACCCACGGCGCCGGCGGCGACCAGGCCGTCCACCTCGTCGGCGTCGGCAGTGGAGATGAGGCTGGCCGGATCGGAGACGTCGCGCCGCAGGCCCTCGATGTCGGTCAGGTAGACGAGCTTCTCGGCCCCGAGAGCCTCGGCGATGGCACCCGCGGCGGTGTCGGCGTTGATGTTGTAGGCCTGGCCGTCGGCGGGGTCGAGGCCGATGGTGGCGATGACGGGGATGAGGTCTTCGTTGAGCAGGCGCTCGATGATGCTGCCGTCGATGCTGTCGACCTTGCCCACGAAGCCGAGCTCGGGATCGCGGGGGCTGGCGGTGATGAGGCCGGCGTCCTCGCCCGACAGGCCAACGCCCAGGGGGGCATGGACGTTGATGGCGGCGACGATCTCCCGGTTTATCTTGCCCACCAGCACCATGCGGACGATGTCGAGGGTCTCGGCGTCGGTCACCCGCAGCCCGTTGCGGAACTCGGGCACCTTTCCCAGGCTCTCCATGAGGGCGCCGATCTGGGGCCCCCCTCCGTGCACGACGACCGGGCGCATGCCCACCGAGCACATGAGCACCACGTCCTGGGCGAACAGGTCGAGGGCGGCGGACTCGTCCGGGGCCATGGCGTTGCCCCCGTACTTGACGACGACCACCTTGCCGAAGAAGCGCCGGATGTAGGGCAGGGCCTCGGCCAGCACCGCGGCCTTGGCGTCGGGCGTCACGAGGTCCCCATGTTCTCGTCGATGTAGGCGTGGGTGAGGTCGTTGGTGAGCACGGAGGCCGCACCCGCCCCCAGACCGAGGTCGGCGGTCACCTGCAGGTGGCGCCCGACGAGGTGGGACCTCACGGCCGCCTGGTCGTGGTCGACCGCCACGCCGCCGGCGGCGACGACGGTGCCGCCGTAGGCCACCGACACCCGTTCGGGCTCGAAGGCGATTCCTGCCGAGCCCAGCTCGCTGACGACCCGGCCCCAGTAGGGGTCCTGGCCGTACCAGGAGCACTTGCACAGCTGGCTCTGGGCCACCTTGCGGGCGCCGGCCGCCGCGTCCGCGTCCGAAGACGCCCCCACCACCGTGACCCGCACCACCTTGGTCGCCCCTTCGGCGTCGCCGGCCATCTGCTCGCTGAGGTCGGTGCAAGCCGACGTCAGTGCCGCTTGCAGGGCAGCTGGGGCGGGAGCGCCGGCCCGTCCGCTGGCCAGCACGATGACGGTGTCGTTGGTGGAGGTGCAGCCGTCGACCGACAACACGTTGAACGACGCCGACACCGCGGCGGCCAGCGCCTCCTGAAGCTCGGGCTGGTCGACTGCGGCGTCGGTGGTGAGCACGGCCAGCATCGTCGCCATGTTGGGGGCGAGCATGGCTGCGCCCTTGGCCATTCCCCCTACGGTGAATCCGCCGGCCCTGACCACCACCTGCTTGTCGCGGGTGTCGGTGGTGAGGATGGCCTCGGCGGCAGCGGCGGCCTGGTCCCGGGAGAGGCCTCCCACCAAGGTCGGGACCGCCTTTTCGATCAACGGGACCGGCAGGGGGATGCCGATGAGCCCGGTCGAGCACACCAGCACCTCTTGGCTGGCGCAGCCGAGGCCGGCGCCGACCGCGGCGCACATCCGCTCGGCCGCCTCCTCACCGGGCTTGCCGGTGGCGGCGTTGGCATTGCCGCTGTTGAGGATCACGGCGCGGGCGCGGCCCCCGGTGGCGCCGAGATGCCGGCGGGACACGACGACGGGCGCGGCGGCGGCCAGGTTGGTGGTGAAGACGGCTGCGGCGGTGGCCGGCGCCTCGTCAGAGGTGGCGACGACAGCGAGATCGAGACGGCCGCCGCCCTTGATGCCGCAGGCCGAGCCGGCGGCGACGAAGCCGCCGGCGGCAGTGACACTCATTGGTCCACCATCCGCGGAGCGGCTGGTGCACCAATCTGTTCATTCCGCTCATGGCGGCTGCGCCGCCGGGCCGCTCCGGCCCCGCTCGCGCTCATGGGTAGACCCCCACAAGGGGAAGGCCAGCTCCCTCCTCGAGGCCGAGGACGAGGTTGGCGCACTGCAAGGCTTGCCCCGAGGCGCCCTTCACCAGGTTGTCGAGGGCGGCCAACACGATGATCCAGCCGGTACGGACGTCGTAGCGGGCGGTGAGGTGGACGCAGTTGGACCCGTACGTCGCCTTGGTCGACGGCGACGCTTCGCTCACCACGATGAAGCGCTCGCCGGCGTAGAGGTCCCGTAGCACCGACAGCGGATCGGGAGTGGCTTCGCCGGCCGGCCGGGCGTAGCAGGTGGCGAGGATGCCCCTGGTCATCGGGGCCAGGTGGGGAGTGAAGAGGATCTGGGCGCCGATGGCCTGTTCCATCTCGGGCGTGTGCCGGTGGTCGAGGAGCCCGTAGGCGGTGAAGTCCTCGTTGACGGTGCCGAAGTGGGAGGTGGGCCTGGGGGCCCGGCCGGCACCCGACGCCCCGCTGGCAGCGTCGACGATGACACCGCTGGCCTCGATGGCACCGCTTCGCACGAGCGGGGCGAGGGCCAGCGTGGCCGCGGTCACGTAACAGCCGGGGGCGGCGACGAGGTCGGCCGGGCGGATGTCGTCGCGGAAGAGCTCGGGCAGGCCGAAGGCGAACTCGCCCAGCAGGTCGGCGGCAGTGTGCTCCTCTCCGTACCACCTCGGATAGAGGCTCGCGTCGCGTAGCCGGAAGTCGGCGGCCAGATCGACGATCTTGCCGACCCTCTTGCGCAGGTCGGGGACCAGCTGCTGGGACTCACCGTGGGGAAGAGCCAGAAAGACGAGGTCGAGGCCGTCGAACACGGTGGGCTCGTAGGCCGTGAAGGACAGGTCCGGGTACCTCGCAGCCAGGCTGGGATAGAGGCCGCCGACGGGCTTGCCGGCCTGGGTGTCGCCAGTGGCCACCGCCACCTCGAGGTCGGGATGGTGGGCGCAGAGGCGCAGCAGCTCGGCCCCGGTGTAGCCAGAAGCGCCGACGATCCCGATCCGTTTCACCGGCTCAGGATACAGCTCGACGTATACCTATGCACATCCCCCGACCAGTTGGGGTGGTCAGCCCCGGAGGCGCGCTCCGGTGATCGTGGCCACGGCGTCGATGCAGCGCGCTCGGGCCTCGGCCACCTCGGCGTCGGTGAGGGTGTGGTCCAGGGCACAGAAGCGCAGGCGGTAGGCCAGGCTGCGGGTGCCCTGCGGGACCCTGTCACCGCGGTAGACGTCGAACAGGTCGAGGCCCACCAGCAGGTCCCCGCCGCCGTCCTGCAGGGCTCGCTGCACGGTGGCTGCGGCCACGTCCTCGGGAACCACGAACGCGAGGTCGATGTCGCTCGAGGGGAACCGGCTGATCGGGCGCTGTTCGAGGGGGCGGCGGGGAGCGCTCAGCAGGGCCGACATGTCGAGGTCGAGCCAACCCAGCCGGCCCTGGATGCCCCAGGCGGCGGTGACGCCGGGATCGACCTCACCCACCAGCCCGACCTCGGCGCCCGACGCAGTCACCCGTGCGGCCCGACGGGGATGGAGGCCCTCCGAGACGCCTTCCTCCAGGGCCACGTCGGCCAGCCGGAGCCCCTCGACCAGCGAGTCGAGGAGGTGCTTGGCCGCTACAGCGTCGCCGCCTTCTCCCGCCAGTGCCACAGCCACCCGCTCCCTCTCGTCCGGCAACAGCGCGTCGCGCCCTTTCACCTCGCGATCCGGCGCCGGCCGGGAGAAGACACTGCCGATCTCGAAGAAGGCCACGTCGGGCGAGCGGCGGGCGACGTTGAACGACACCGACCGCAGCAGCCCGGGCAGGAGCGACGTCCGCAGCACGGACTCCTCCTGGATCATCGGGTTGGCGGCCACGATCGGCCGGGCGCCCCTGAGGCCGGCCCGCTCGTGATCGCCCGGCCCGACCAGCGACGGCGTCTGTGCCTCGTTCACCCCTGCGCCCACCAGGATCGAGCGCAGGAGCCGGCGGTCGCGCTGGTAGGGGGTGAGCCGCCCGACATAGGGGCTGTGGGGAACGGTGCGGGGGATCTTCGAGTAGCCGTGGTGGCGGGCGACCTCCTCGACGAGGTCCACCTCCACGGTGGCATCGGGGCGGAAGGTGGGCGGCCGTACCCGGTGCAGACCGGGCTCGACGGGCGCGGCCTCGAAGCCGAGGGGAACGAGGTAGCCCCGCACCGCCTCGTCGGTCAGGTCGGTGCCGAGGAGCGCGTTGAGCCGGGCCGTGCGCAGGCTGATCGGTTCCGGCGGCGCCAACCCCCGGCGCTCGTCGAGGGTGCCGGGCGCCACCTGGCCGGTGCCGACGACCTCGCAGAAGCGCTCGACGGCCAGGTCGATGCCCTCTGGGTCACAACCCCTCTCGAAGCGGGCCGATGCCTCCGTGCGCAGGTTCAGCCGCTTGCTCGTGCGGGCGATGGCCATGGGGCTGAAGTAGGCGGCCTCCAGCAGGACGGTCGACGTCTCCGGACCGATCTCGCTCGAGGCGCCGCCCATGATGCCGGCGATGCCGACCGGACGGTCGGTGGCGTCGCAGATGAGGCAGTCGTCGCCCTCCCCCAGGCGCCGCTCGACGCCGTCGAGCGTCGTGAGCCTCTCGCCCGGCCGCGCCCGGCGCACCCGCAGCCCCGCACCCTCCAGGAGAGTGAGGTCATAGGGGTGGGTGGGCTGGCCCAGCTCGAGCATCACGTAGTTGGAGGCGTCGACGACGTTGTTGATGGGACGCATGCCGGCCAGCACCAGCCGTCGTTGCACCCACGGTGGGGAGTCCCCGATCTCCACGCCGGTGATGACCGTGGCGGTGAAGCGGGGGCAGAGATCGGGGCTGTCGACCTCGATCGAAGCCCACGCGCCCGCCGGCTCGCCTTTCCGGGCGACGACCGGTTCGGGCAGCGCGAAGGGCAGCCCCAGCCGGGCGGCGGCGTCCCGCGCCACCCCGGCCACGCTGTTGGCGTCGGGCCGGTTCCCCTCGATGGCCAGGTCGTACACGACGTCGCTTCGGATGCCCAGAGCCTCGGCGAGGGGCGTGCCGGGCGTGCTGTCGGCGGGAAGCTGGAGGATGCCGGCGCTGTCGTCGCCCAGGCCCAGCTCCACCGAGGAGCACAGCATCCCGTTCGATACCACCGACTTGAGCTTGCGCCTCCCGATGGTCATGCCGTTCGGAAGGGTGGTGCCGACGGTGGCCAGCGGCACCACGTCGCCCACCTCGATGTTCCAGGCCCCGCAGGCGACCTCCAGCGCAGCGCCGTCGCCGGGGTCGACCCGGGTCAGGCGGACACGGTCGAGGCCGGGGATGGACTCGATGTCGAGGATCCTGGCCACCACCACGCCGTCGAGGCCGGCGCCGACGTGCTCGATCCCCTCGACCACCATGCCCAGGTCGTCGAGGACGAGGCCCAGCTCGCGCGGGTCTAGGTCGAAGGGCGCGAAGTCGCACAGCCAGGAGAGGGGGACGCGCATGACCTTTTCAGAACTGACCGACGAAGCGGATGTCGTTGTCGAGCAGGACCCGCATGTCGGCGATGGCGTGGCGCATCTGGGCCTGGCGGTCGATGCCGAAGCCGAAGGCGAAGCCCGACCACTCCTCCGGATCGATGCCGCAGGTGGCCAGCACGTTGGGGTGCACCATGCCGCAGCCGCCGAGCTCTATCCACCCCGTCGACGAGCACGTTCGACAGCCGGCGCCCCGGCACAGCACGCAGGTGACCTCGAACTCAGCCGAGGGCTCGGTGAAGGGGAAGTAGGCGGGACGCAGCCGCGACGAGATGTCGGGGCCGAAGTAGGCCCTGGTGAAGGTGTCGATGGTGCCGGCCAGGTCGCCGAAGGTGATGCCGCGGTCGACGACCAGCCCTTCGATCTGGCTGAAGGTCGGGTTGTGCCGGGCGTCCGGAGTGTCCTTGCGGTACACCCGGCCCGGCATGACCGAGTAGATGGGCGGGGGCTGGGCCTGCATGACCCTGATCTGCACCGGCGAGGTCTGGGTCCGCAGCAGCACCGTCTCCGGCTCGCCCCATTCGAGGTAGAGGGTGTCCTGGCTGCTGCGGGCCGGGTGGGCCACCGGGAGGTTGAGCGCCTGGAAGTTGTGCCAGTCGGTCTCCGCCTCGGGCCCCTCGGCCACCGTGTAGCCCATCCCGACGAACAGGTCCTCGAGCCGCTCCTGGGTCTGTGTCACCAGGTGGAGGTGCCCGCGCCGGGGCCGGTAGGGGATCTCGGTGAGATCGAGTCGATCTGCCTCGAGCTCTGCTGCCCGAGCCGCCTGCTCCAGGGCCCGCCGCCGCTCGGACAGCGCCTCGGTCAGCGCCCTGCGGGTGGAGTTCAGCCGCTGGCCGGCGCCGGGCCGCTCCTGCGGCGCCAGCGTGCCCAGTCGCTTCTGGAGATCGGCCAGAACCGAGGACCGGCCCACGAGGTCGGCTTCGGCGTCGTGCAGCTCGGCCAGATCGGCGGCTGCCGCGATTCTGGCCAGGCCCTCCTCCTGCAGTTGCGGGAGCGCGTCGTAGTCCACTTAGCCGTGCAGCTCCTCGAAGGCCATGAGCGGCAGCGTAAAGCGGAAGGTGGTGCCCTGACCGGGAATTGACGCGGCGGTGAGGCGGCCGCCGTGGGCCTCCACCAGGCCGCGGCTGATCCAGAGGCCGAGGCCGGAACCGGTGGGGCGGCCGAGCTCGCGCCGGAAGAACTTGGAGAACACCTTGGGCAGGTCCGACTCGGGGATGCCCTCGCCGGCGTCGGTGACCGCTACCGAGGCACTGTCGCCGTCGAGCTCCCCCTCGATGCGCATCCCCTTGGGCGAGCCGTACTTGCAGGCGTTCTCGACCAGGTTGGTGAGGACCTGCTCCAGCTTGTCGGGGTCGGCGTAGACCTGGGGGAAGCCGCCGGCGAAGCGCAGCTCGACCTCGATGTCGGGGTAGGCGAAGCGCACCTTCTCGACCACCTCCCCCACCAGGCGGACGAGGTCGATCATCTGCCGGCGCAGCACCAGCCGCTCGGTCTCGAGCCGGCTGATGTCCAGGAGCTCGGTGATCAACCGGTGCACCCGGTCCGCATCGTGTTTGACCTGCTCGAGCATCTCCCGCTTCTGCTCGTCGGGGATGCGCTCCCAGCGGGTGAGCAGCAGGCTGGTGTAGCCCTTCACGGACGTGAGTGGCGATCGCAGCTCGTGGCTCACGGTCGACACGATCTCGATGCCGCTGGTCGCCTTGTGCATGCGCTTGCTCGATTCACGCAGGACCAGGACCAGGCCCTGCAGTCCGCCTTGTTCGTCGCGCTCGTAGGCACCGGTGACGAAGGTACGGACGGCGACGGTGTCGTGGCGACGGAGCGTCACCGCTTGTTCGGGTAGCGCGTGGACCGACCGCAGACGGGCCGAGGAGTGCCATCCGTTGGGCCACGCCGGCCGCCCGTCGGGGCCGCGGGGGTCCAGGAGGGTGACGCAGTCGGCTCCGACCAGTTGCTCTGGGGGGTATCCGGTGAGGGTGACGGCGGCCCGGTTGATCTGGCGGATCCGGCGTTGACGGTCCAGTCGCAGCACCGCATCGGGGACCAGGTCGACGAGGTCGGGCGTCATGATGCCGCCGGGGTGGCGGACCGCCGGCGCTGCCGGGATGCCTCGAAGCACAAGACGGCAGTCGCCATTCCGACGTTCAGCGACTCGGTGCGCCCGGCCATCGGGATGGTGACGGTTTCGTCGACGAGGTCCTCGACGGCGGCCGGCAGGCCGGTGGCCTCGTTGCCGAGCACGAAGGCGAGCGGGCGCGTGAGGTCGACCTCGTCGTAGTCACGGCCACCTGAGGCGGTGGTGGCCAGGCGTTGCACTCCCCAGCTCGCCATCTCGGACAGAACCTCCACCGGGCCCCCACCCGCCACCACTGGCACGTGGAACAGAGAACCGGCCGACGCCCTCACGGTCTTGGGATTGAACACGTCGACGGACCCGTCGCAGCAGACTACCCCTCCCGCCCCCGCGGCCTCGGCGGTGCGGAGGATGGTGCCGGCATTGCCGGGATCGCGGACGTCGACTCCGATGACGAGGAAGTCGGCGCCTCTAAGAGTCGCGAGGGGCACGTCGACATAGGGCACGACCGCCATCACCGGCTGGGGCGTCGTGGTGTCGGCCACCCTCTCCATCACCCCCGGCGCGAGCTCGAAGACACGGACCCCGGCGTCGTAGGCGCGGCCGGCGACACCGTCTGCTGTGCCTGACGCCACGTACACCGCCTCGACGTCGACGCCCGCGTCCAGGGCCTCGTTCAGCAACTTGGCCCCCTCGATCACGAAGGCCCGCTCGCCCTGGCGCGCCGTACGGCGCCCCAGCAGGCGCCGGAGGCGCTGGACCCGCTGGTGGCGCAGGCCCAGCGACGCTGGCTCAGGACGTGGGGCGGTCACCGGCGCCGCGGGCCACCTCGACGAGGCGGGCGAAGGCGGGAGGGTCGGTGACGGCGAGATCGGCCAGCACCTTGCGGTCGACGTCCACCTCAGCCAGCTTCAGGCCGTTGATGAAACGGCTGTAGCTGAGGCCGTTCTGGCGGGTGGCAGCGTTGATGCGCTGGATCCACAGTTGGCGGAAGTCGCCCTTGCGGGCGCGGCGGTCGCGGTACGCGTACTGCAGCGAGTGCATGACCTGTTCGTTGGCAGCGCGGAACGTCCTGCTCTTGTTGCCGTAGTAACCCTGCGCCTGCTCGAGGATGGCGCGATGGTGCTTCTTGGCGTGCACGGCGCGCTTGACCCTGGCCATCGGGTGCTCCTTTCCATCGGGGGTTGATTCGGGTGGGGCTCGGTCAGATCCCGAGCATGCGGCGCACGGCCTTCGCATCCCCGCCGGTCACCTCGGCCTCGCGGGCGAGGCGGCGGGTGCGCACGCTGGACTTCTTCTCCAGGATGTGGGAGCGGAAGGCCTTGCGGCGGAGGATCTTGCCGGTGCCGGTGATCTTGAAGCGCTTGGCCGCTCCCCGGTCAGTCTTCATCTTTGGCATCAGGGTTCTCCTGGGTCGGCGGGCGGGGGGTGGAAGGTGAGGATGCAGGTGCGGCAGCTCCGCCGTTGCTCTGGGCGGCCTCGGTCGTGGGGGGCTTGGCCTTGGCCGCGGCTTGTGCCCGCTTGTCGGGAGCCAGAACCATGATCATGTTGCGTCCATCGAGCTTCGGCGCCGCTTCGACCTTGGCCGTGCCGGCCGCCTGCACGGCAATGCGGTCGAGGATGTCCTTCCCCAGGTGCGGGTGGGCGGTTTCGCGGCCCCTGAACATGATCGTGACCTTGACCTTGTGGCCCTCGTTCAGGAACTGCAGCACCTTGCGGGTCTTGGTGTCGAAGTCGCCCTGGCCGATCTTCACCCGGTACTTCATCTCCTTCAGGGTGACCGACGACGTCTTGCGCCTCGACTCCTTGGCCCGCTGGGCTGCGTCGAACTTGAACTTCCCGTAGTCCATGATCCGACAGACCGGCGGGTTGGCGTTGGGGGCAACCTCCACCAGATCGAGGTCCTGTTCACGGGCGATGTGGAGCGCCTCGGGAAGGGGGCGGACCCCCAGCTTCGAACCGTCGCTGTCGACGAGGAGAACTTCGCGGGCCCGGATCCGGTCGTTGATCCTCGGCTCGTTGCTTGCAGGGGGTACGGCTATGCGGCATCACTCCTTGGATTGGCCGGCACCGACGCGAAGACGGGCAGGCGTTGGAAAGCAACGCCCGCCCGCTGGCGGTCATCCGACCCGGCGCACCTCGCACGGCTGTGGCCGGGTGGGGGCCGGGGCCCCGCTTCCCCTTCAGTTTTGTGCGCTTAGGCTACCAGCGTGAGCACGATCTGGACACCCGGCGGCGAGCGACCCATTCGACGGCCCGCGCCGGAGCCGACCGCCGCACCGCCCGCGGGGCATGCGCCGCCGCCGCCGGACCAGGGGCCGGAGCCCACCCCGGAGGAGCTCCAGGCCCACATGGCCGATCTGCAACGGCAGTTGACCGAGACGCCGGCGGCGGTGGTCATAGCCAACCACTGCTTCGGCCTGTTCGAACTGGCGGCGCTGCACCTGAGCCTGAAACCGCCGAAGCTGAGCGAGGCGCAGCTGGCGATCGACGCGCTGGCGGCCCTGGTGGAGGGACTGGGGGACCGCCTGGGCGAGCACGAGGCCCAGTTGGCAGAAGCGCTGTCACAGCTGCGACTGGCGTTCGTGCAGATCCGGGCGTCGAACCTGGGCGCCGGTGACGGGGGCTGAGCCCAGAAACGCCTGCGCCGGGGATTCAGCGCCTGACGGGCTTGATCTGAATGGTGCGGATGACTTCCACCCTCTCGCGGCGGTCGGTGCAGCCGGAGGTCACCACGGCGGTGACCGTTGCCACGCCCTGGAAGTCGTAGCGGTGGGTGAAGTCGAAGGACTCGGCTGAGGGGCCGGGGGCGGCGCCGGAGCAGCCGCCCCGGCTGAGCTTGGCCGGGGCCGTGCCGTCGCCGAAGTCGACCTCGACCCCGGTCACCACCCCCCGGGTGTCGCGGGCGGACACCGTGATGGCGATCTCGGCCCCCGGCTCGGCCCGACGGGCAGAGAGGATGTCGGCCCGGAGCCCCCGCCGGCTGTTGCCGGTGATGGCCAGCACCGCTATCACCACCAGCACCACGGCCACCGCGGCCAGCGCCGCGACCGTCTGCCTAGTGGTGGGCGACACCGGCCGCTTCCCACTGCCCCCGCTGCCCGGGTACCACCGCGAACCGCACCCTGGTACCGACGGCGATGGTGCGGGTCCCGTCGTCGATCTGGGTGCAGTGGAAGAACAGGTCCTGGCCGTCGTCGGACCGCACCGTGCCGTAGCCGGCGTGCTCGTCGAAGGCCACCACCGTCCCTATCCCTCGGGTCCCGGATGTCGCCCCCACGCCGAGGCTCAGTGGACGATCTTGGCCAGAGGGAGCTCGATGATGTCGGTCGCCCCCTGGTCCTTCAAGGCGGGGATCAGCGTGTTGATCTCGGTCTTGGGGACCACCGTCTCTACGGCGTAGCCCTCGACCTCGAACAGCTTCGAGACGGTCGGCGCCTTCATGGCGGGGAGCAGGTCGATCACCGCGGCCAGGTTCGCCTCGGCCACGTTGAGCTTGACCAGCACCTTGCCCCGAGCCTCGAGCGTGCCCTGCAACAGCGTGTGGATCTGGTTCATGGCGTGGCGCTTGGAGGGCTCGTCATAGGCCTGCCGGTTGGCCACCAGCTCGGTGTAGGAGCTGAGGATGGTGTCGATGATCCGGAGTCTGGCCTGGCGCAGGGCCCGACCGGTCTCGGTGGCGTCGACGACCACGTCGGCGATGTCGGGGATCTTGGCCTCGGTGGCGCCGTAGGAGATCGTGATCTCGGCTTCGATGCCGTGGCGCTCGAAGAACCGGCGCGTGAGACCGGGGTACTCCGTGGACACCCGCACGCCGTCTTTGAGGTCGGCAACCGACTCGACATGGGAGTCCTCGGCCACTGCCAGCACAAGGCGCACGGGCCGGGCCGTGGCCTTGGAGTACTGCAGCTCGCCCAGGCTCACCACGTCGACCTGCTGCTCCTCGATCCAGTCGCGGCCGGTCACGCCCAGGTCGAACATGCCGTCGGCGAGGTAGATGGGGATCTCCTGGGGGCGCAGGATCCTCACCTCGGCGATGCGGGGGTCGGCGATGGTGGCCTTGTAGTCGACCTCCGAGCTGCGGGTCACGGCCAGGTCGGCCTCCTCGAACAACCTGAGCGTCGGCGCCTCCAACGTCCCTTTGGGAAGCACCAGCTTGAGCATCTAGCGCTCCACCTCCTGGCCGCCGGTCTTGGGCAGTTGGCGCAGCAGGTCGGCCATCTCCACGGCGGCGACCGCAGCCTCGAAGCCCTTGTTCCCGGCCTTGGTTCCCGCCCGCTCCAGTGCCTGTTCGATGGTGTCGGTGGTGAGCACGCCGAAGACGACGGGAACGCCGGTGTCCAGCTGCACCCGCTGGATCCCGGCCGCGCACTGGCCGGCTACGTGGTCGAAGTGGGCGGTGGCGCCCCTGATCACCGCGCCGAGACACACCACGGCCTCGAAGTCGCCGGAGGTGGCGAAGCGCTGAGCCACCAGTGGCAGCTCGAAGGCGCCCGGAGCCCAGGCGACCGTGATCGACTGGTCGTCGACCCCGAGGCGGCGCAGGGCGTCGAGCGCGCCGGACAGGAGGCGTTCGGTGATGAGGTCGTTGAAGCGGCCACAGGCGAGGGCGACCCGCAGGCCACTGCCGTCGAGAGACCCGTCGTAGGTGGATCTAAAGGACGTCATCGAGCCCCTCCAGGAAGTGTCCCATCCGCTCCCGCTTGGTGCGGAGGTAGTTGATGTTCTCCGGGTTGGGCACGATCTCGAGTGGAACCCGCTCCACGATCTCCAGGCCGTATCCCGCCAACCCACCGTACTTGGCCGGGTTGTTGGTCATGTAGCGCATGGTGGTGATGCCGAGGTCGACCAGTATCTGCGCACCGAGGCCGTACTCCCGCTTGTCCACGTGCAGGCCCAGTTCGGTGTTGGCGTCGACGGTGTCGAAGCCCTTCTCCTGCAGCTCGTAGGCCCGCAGCTTGTTGGCGATCCCGATGCCCCGGCCCTCGTGGCCCCTGAGGTACACGATCACGCCCATGCCGGCGTCGGCCACCCGCTTCATGGCCGCCTCCAACTGCGGGCCGCAGTCACAGCGCAGCGACCCGAAGACGTCTCCCGTCAGGCACTCGCTGTGGACCCTCACCAGGACCTTCTGCTCCCCGGCGGGTGCGCCCTTCACGAACGCGAGGTGGCTCTCCCCGTCGAGGACCGACTCATAGGAGTAGCAGGTGAAGTCGCCGTAGACGGTGGGGATCCGGGCCTCGGCGACCCGGCGGACGAGCTTCTCGCGCTGGCGGCGGTAGCGGACGAGGTCGGCAATCGAGATGAGCAACAGCCCCTGGTCGATGGCGAAGCGCTCGAGCTCGGGGAGCCTGGCCATGTCCATCTTGTTGTCGTCGACGATCTCGCAGAGGACGCCGGCGGGATAGCAGCCGGCGAGGCGGGCCAGATCCACGGCCGCCTCGGTGTGGCCGGCCCGCTTCAGCACCCCCCCCTCCCGCGCCTCCAGGGGCAGGACGTGCCCGGGCCGGGAGAGGTCGTCCGGGCGGGTGTCGGGGTCGACCAGGGCCTGGATGGTGGCGGCCCGGTCGTGGGCCGAGATCCCCGTGGTCGTGCCGTGGCGGTAGTCGATGCTCACCAGGAAGGCGGTCCTCATGTTCTCGGTGTTGTTCACCACCATGGGAGGCAGGTCCAGCTCCTTGGCCCTCTGGGTGGTGACGGGCGCGCAGATGTAGCCCGAGGTGTGGTGCAGGAAGAAGGCGATCTTCTCGGGAGTCGCGAACTCGGCGGCCATGATCAGGTCGCCTTCGTTCTCCCGGTCCTCGTCGTCGACGACCACCACGATCTCTCCCCTGGCGATCGCGGCGATCGCCTTGTCGATGTCAGCGAAGGGCATCTGGGAGCCTGTCTTCCACGAGCCGCTCGAGGTACTTGGCCAGGAGGTCGACCTCGAGGTTCACGTGCTCCCCCGGCTGCCGCCGGCCGAGGGTGGTGACCCGGGCGGTGTGGGGGATTATGGCGACGGTGAAGCCGTCGTGCAGGACCTCGACCACGGTGAGGCTGCAGCCGTCGACGGTGATCGAACCCTTCTGCACCACGTAGCGGGTCAGCTCGGCCGGCATCCGGACCTGCAGCAGAGGTGCCGGGCGCACCACCTCCCCGATGCCGTCCACATGCCCTTGCACGATGTGGCCGCCCAGACGGTCGACCAGGCGCACCGGCCGTTCGAGGTTGACGGCGTCGCCGGGCGCCAGCTCGGACAGGTTCGTGCGGGCCAGGGTCTCCTCCACCGCCTCTGCGCCCCACCAGCCGGCGCCGACCTCCGTGGCCGTGAGGCAGCACCCGTTGACGGCGATGGAGTCACCCACGCTGGTGCCGTCGACGACCTCGCGCGCTTCGAAGGTGAAGCGCCCGCCGTCGCGACTGCGGACCCGTCCCAGCTCCTCGACGATTCCGGTGAACATCAGGCCGCCCGCTCCACCACGACCTTGAGATCGTCCCCCAGGCGCTCGACGGTGACCAGGCGCCCCCGCCACAGCTCGGCCATGGTGGCCGCGCCGGGTCCCCCCAGCATGGCCGTGCCGTCGTCGCCGCCCATGAGGGCCGGCGCCAGGTAGAGGACGTAGCGGTCGACCAGGCCGGCGCGGTGGAAGCGGCCGGCCACGGTGGCGCCGCCCTCCACCAGGAGCTGGAGGACCTCCTCTCGGCCCAACCGGTCGAGGATCTCCTCGAGGTCACCCTCGACCTCGTCGCAGGGGTGGACCCGCGCCCCCGCAGGAGCCCGGCCGAGGACAACGCGACGGGGCGACGGCCCCTCCACGTGGCGCACCGTGAGCGCGGGATCGTCGCAACGCACGGTGGCCGCTCCGACCAGCACCGCGTCGCTCTCGGCCCGGAGCCGGTGGACGTCGGCTCGTGCCGCGTCGCCGGTGATCCAGCGGCTGGACCCGTCAGGGGCCGCGGTGCGACCGTCGAGGGTGGCGGCCAGCTTGAGGATCACATAGGGCCGCCCGGTGGTGCGGTGCTTGACGTAGGGAGCCAGCTGGCTGCGCACCTCGTCCCCGCACAGCCCCACCTCGACGGCTACGCCGGCGTCGCGCAGTGCGGCCAGACCTCGTCCCGCCACCCGCGGGTCGGGGTCCTCCATCCCCACCACCACCCGGCGAACGCCGGCCTCGATCAGCGCCGTGGCACAGGCGGGAGTCCGCTTTCCCTCGAAGTAGCAGCACGGCTCGACCGTCACATAGACGGTGGCACCGGCCGCGTCCGCGCCTGCCGCGGCCACGACGGCGGCTTCCGCGTGGGCCCCGCCGGGGGCGGCGGTGGCGGCCTCGTGGAAGCCGGGCACGAGAACGGCCCCCACCCAGGGGTTCGGCCGGGCGGTGTGTCGGGCTGCCTCGGCAACGGCAATGGCCCGGCGCATGGCCGTGACATCGTCGACACCCTCGTCCTCCACGTCGCTCCCGTTGCCCGCCGGAACAGTCGCCAGCGGAGCTTCCAAGCTTACGGCCCGGGTGTGGATCCGTGCGATGTGGGGCCGCCGCACAGCAGGGCCAGCGCATGGGCCAGCACGTCCGCCACGGCCTCGAAGCACTCGACGGCCCCGGCCGGCGAACCAGGGGTGTTGAGCACCACCGTCTCCCCCACCACCCCGGCCACTCCCCGGGAGAGCCGGCCGAGAGGGTTCACCAGTCGCATCGCCTCGGCCAGCCCCGGCGCCTCCCGCTCGAGGACGTCCCGCGTTCCCTCCGGGGTCTGGTCCCGGGGCGAGAAGCCCGTGCCCCCCGTCGTCACGACCAGCCCGGCGAAGGAGTTCGTGAGCTCCCGCAACGCGCCCGCCACCTCGGCCCGGCCATCACAGACGCACCGCCGCTCCACCACCTCGAAGCCGGCGGAGGTCAGAGCCTCGACCAGGGCCGCGCCCGAGCGGTCCTCGCGGGTGCCGGCGATCACGCCGTCGGACACCGTCAGCACCTTCGCCGGCCAGGCTGTGTCGCCGGGTCGGACGGTCACGACGACCCCCCCGGCCCGGGCCTCCGGAGCCGGAGGAGGAACATCCCGTCGGTGCCGCTGGTCTGAGGCAGCAGCCGGGCCCCCCGGCCCACCGGCACCCAGGGCGGATCCGGAGCCGGCTCGGCCGACCAGTCGGGATGCTCTCCCGCCAGCCACTCGTCGATCTCGGTGGTCTCGGCGTCGGTGAGCGTGCACACGCTGTAGGCCAGCACCCCGCCGGGGCGTACCAGCTCGACGGCTCCCCGCAGGAGCTCGCGCTGGAGCTGCGCCAGCTGTCCCACCGCCTCCGGCAGCACCCGCCATCGGGCGTCGGGTCGCCGGCGCAGCACCCCCAGCCCGGTGCACGGTGCGTCCACGAGCACCCGGTCGAAGGTCTCGGGTCGTAGGGGCGACCGGCGGCCGTCACCCACGTAGGCGGTGACCTCGACTCGGTCCACCCGCCGGCTGTTGGCAGCCACCAGGCCTGCTCGTGCGGGATTGGTGTCGCCGGCGGCGACGACGAACGGCCGCGCCTGGGCCATCAGCGTCGCCTTGCCGCCCGGCGCCGCGCAGAGGTCGGCCACCCGCTCCCCTGGTCGGGCCCCGACCAGGCGGGCGACCTCCTGTGAGGCGGCATCCTGGATGTAGCCGTCGGCCCGCTCCGTGACCGGCGCCGGCTCGTTCATCTGTTCGAGCGCAGCAGTGGCGTCGGAGGGACCCAGGTCGAGTGCGAGCCGCTCCACGATCCAGTCCGGGTAGCTGAGTCTCGTCGGTTCGTCGGGCCACTCCGGCGGTGGACCGGCCTCCGCCACCCTGTGCAGCACGGCATTGACGAGTCCCCGGGCCGGCCCCCGGATCAACTCGACCGTCTCGCCGACGGCGGCGTGGGCCGGCGTGGCCAGGAACACCAGCTGGTATGCACCGAGACGCAGCGCGGCTCGGACGTCGTCGTCCACGGCCCGGAACAGGAAGCGGTCGACCAGGAAGTCGCAGGCTCTGCGCATGCGGGTGGTGCCGTAGACCAGCTCGGTCACGAAGCCACGGTCGCGCTCGGCCAGCGTGGAGCGCGCCAGAAGGGAGGGCAGGACGAGGTTGGCGTAGGCGCCCTCGTCGATGCGGCGCAGCGCCTGGTGGGCCACCGCCCGGGCCGATCGTTCGCCCGCGGCGGGCTTCGCCACCCTCACGTCCCCAACAGCTCACCAGCGGCGGGACGGGCCCCTTTGCGCCACTCCGCCGCTGCCAGTGCGGAGCGTCCCTCCGGCTTCACCGCCACCAGCTCCAAGCCGGTTCCGTGGCCACAGCCGACAACCAGGCCCTCGAGGAAGCCCGCCGGCGTGGGACCGGTGTCGCGGACGCGGGCCTGCAGGACCTGGAGGCGCCGGCCCCGGAACGTGGTCCAGGCCCGGCCCAGGCGCACCACCCGGTTCACCTCCACCGCCGGGCGCGAGAAGTCGAGCCGAAGCTCCGAAGGCTCGATCTTGGCCGCGTAGGTGGGCTGGCCCTCCTGGGGGACGGCGACGCCCAATCCGGCGCGGAGTCGCTCGACCAGCAGCTCCGTACCGGCCCGCACCAGCCGAGCCCGCAGCTCATCCGCCGTCTCCTCGTCCCCGATGGGTAGGGGCTCGCACGCGTACACGGGGCCGGTGTCGAGCCCCTCGTCCAGGGCCATGAGGCACACGCCGGTCTCGGTGTCGCCGGCGAGGATGGCCCGCTCCACCGGTGCCGCCCCCCTCCAGCGGGGCAGCAGTGAGAAGTGGACGTTCACCATGGGCAGCCGGGCCAGGACATGGGGCTTGATCAGCTTGCCGAAGGCCACCACCACCCCGAGGTCGGCGCCGGCCTCGATGGCGTCGTCCACCAGGTGGCTCGACGGGATCCCTAGGGCCAGCGCGGCCGCCTTCACCGGTGTCGGCACCAGCGCTGCGCCCCGGCCCCGCTTGCGGTCGGGTTGGGTGATGACCAGGACGACGTCGTGGCCGTCTTCCACCAGTGCCCGCAGTGGCGGAACGGCCGCCTCGGGGCTGCCCAGGAAGACGAGCCTCAGCTGATCTCCCGGTTGCGCAGCGCCCGCAGGGCCGCCTTGCGCTGGTCGCCGTCGAGGTACTCGAGGAGCAGCTTGCCGTCGAGGTGGTCGAGCTCGTGCTGGAACAGTCGGGCCAGGAGCTCGTCGGCCTCGATGGAGACCTCGTTGCCGTCGAGGTCGTAGCCGGTGAGGTGGACCTCCTTCGGCCGCACGATCGGGAAGTAGAGCCCCGGTACCGAGAGGCACCCCTCCTCGAACTCCCACTCCCCCCGGTGCTCGCTGATAGTCGGGTTCACGATCGCATTGGGACCCCGCCCGTCGTTGAGGTCGTAGACGAACAGCCGCTTCTGCACCCCCACCTGCGGAGCCGCCAGGCCGAGGCCGGGTGCCTCGTACATGGTCTCCACCATCTCGTCCACGAGGCGCACCAGCGCTCCGTCCACGGCGGTGACCTCAGCCGCCCTCTGCTTGAGCACGGGATCACCGTAGAGTCGGATCGTGTAGCCGGCCATGGGCAAGAGGCTACCGTCGCCGAGTGGGCAAGCCGAAGCCTCCCCCGGCCGGGGAGCACTATTTCAGCCCTGAACCGGCCACGGCGTCGCAGCCCCGGATGGTCCGCCTCACCCTTGCCGACCTTCAGCTCGACCTTGTCACCGACCGTGGCGTCTTCGCCGGCCAGGGGATCGACCCGGGCACCAAGCTGTTGCTCGCCACGGCACCGCAACCCCCGCCGGCGCCCACGAACCTGCTCGACCTCGGATGTGGCTACGGGCCAATCGCGGTGGTGTGCGCCCTGAGGGCGCCCCAGGCCACGGTGTGGGCGGTGGATGTGAACGCACGGTCGTTGGCACTGACCGCACAGAACGCGCAGCGGGCCGGGTGCGGCGACCGGGTCAAGGCTGTCGCCCCCACCGAGGTGCCAGCCGACGTCCGCTTCGGGGCCATCTACAGCAATCCGCCCATCCGCATCGGCAAGCCGGCGCTGCACGGGTTGCTGTCGGAGTGGCTGGCGCGCCTCGAGCCGGCGTCCGGACGGGCGTGGTTGGTGGTGCACAAGCACCTCGGCAGTGACTCCCTCGCCCGGTGGCTCGACGGGCAGCGCTACGGGGTGACGCGCACGGTGTCGCGGATGGGCTACCGGGTGCTGGAGGTACGGCCCCGTTGACGGCTCGCAACCTGAGCGCCACCGAGGCGAAGCGGCTGCAGAGGGAATGGCGGCGCCGGACGACGGCGCCCCTCGGCCTGTTGCTCGACAGCGTGCAGAACCCCTTCAACCTCGGTGCCATCCTGCGCACGGCTGCCGCTTTCCGGGTCGACCACCTCTGGCTGGCGGGGACAGCCACGACGCCCGCTCACGACAAGGTGCACAAGACATCACTGGGGACGGAGCGGCTCGTGCCCTGGTCGGTTGTCGCCTCGGTGAGCGAAGGGGCAGCCGAGGCCGGGGCGGCGGGAATGCAGCTCGTCGGCATCGAGTTGGCCGTGGGGGCGGAGCCGCTGGGGGAGTTGGACCTCGCCCACGGGGTGTGCCTCGTGCTCGGCCACGAGGATCGCGGGCTTTCGCCGGCGGCCCTGGACATCTGCCGGAAGCTGGCCTACATCCCGACGCCGGGGAAGGTGGGTTCGCTCAACGTCGCCGCCGCGGCCGCCATAGCCCTCTATGACGTGAGGCGCCAGCAGTGGGCGGCGGTGGGCCCTGCGGACTGAGGATTCGCCTCAGGTGGTGGTGGCCCGGTCCCTGTTGCGGTCGATCCGCCGGTGACGGCGCGCCGCGAGCCGGACCTGGAGGAGGCGGCCGGCGCCGACGAGGATCACGACCAGCCCGCCGGTGACGGCCGCGAACAACATGGCGAGCCCGCCGGCGAGGGTGAAGTCGATCCACAGGAACTGCCACTGGACGGTCTCGCCGTTCTGGGCGACGAAGACCAGCATCAACAGGGCGAGCACCAGTCCGGCGGCGACGAAGGCCCACAGCGTGCTCGTCCGCGTCCGGTCGAGGCGGAGAGCCTCGCCCGGCTCCTGGGGCTGGGGCTCGACCTGGTTCACAGTCCTGTTCTTTCCTCTACCGGTGCCGGCGAACCCGCCACCGCGGTTCTCGGGCCCCCCGTTCATTCATTCTGGGGATGTCTATCCACTCTCAGAGGGAAGTGGGGGTCCCCAGAAGGCAGGTGGAGCGAAGGTGACGGCGGGCCATCTTTCAACGGGCGTATAGCGTCATCTCGCTAGCCGTGGCTGGCGCTGATCCTTGGCGACAGAGAGGATTTTCGTGGCCGGTGACTTCGATGTCTCACCGCAAACCCTGCACGTCGCGGCGGAGGGCGTGGGGCGGGCCGCCGACCGGCTGGACGATGCGGTGGCTGAACTACGTTCGGCCATGGGTCGACTGGACGGCTGCTGGGGTGACGACGAGCCTGGCCGCGCCTTCGGAGGCCATTACTCGCCCAACGGCCGGGCCATGCTGGAACAGCTGACAGGGTTGGCGACCGCACTTGAGATCGTCCCCGGCGGACTCCAAAGGATGGCTGAGCGCTACGAAGAGGCTGAGTCGGACTCGCGGATCCCGGGCCGTGGCTGATGCCCGACACTGAAACAGTCCCGGTGGAGGAGCAGATCGAGACCATCGAGTTCGGGCTGTGGTGGCCCTCCGGTGAGCCCGATGAGCTGCGGGAGGCAGCCCGCGCCTGGGAGGCGATGGCGGTCGCACTGGAGGTGGCAGCCTCGGAACTGCAGACCCACCGCGAGCAGGTGATCACCGCCAACCGCGGCGTGGCGGTCGATGCCTTCGCCAACTACCTCGAGGGCTGGACCGACCAGCACCTTCCGACCGCGGCGATCAACTGCCGAAGCATCGCCGAGGCGTTCTCGGACTTCGCGGAAGCCATCGAGGACGCGCGAGGCGAGATCCGTCAGATGGCGCTCGAGATCACCGCGAGCATCGTCATCGGTGCTGGCCTGGCCTGGCTGACAGCTGGTGTGTCCGCCGGGGCAGCCGCCGCCCTCACCGCTTCCATGGTGGCCCGGGCCGGCCTCCTCGCCACTTCCGTCGCCGCTCGGGCCATCGCGGTGTGCAGCCGCATCGCCGTGTTCGCCGGCATCGGGGCTCTCGAGGCGGGATCCGCGAACCTGGTGATCCAGACCGGCCGAAACGCGATCACGAATGCGAACCACGACCCGTTCAGTGGCTACGACGTCGGGGAGCTGAGCTGGTCGTTCGGCGGGGGGGCCGTGACCGGCGGCGGCTTCGGTGCGTTCCGCTCGCTTCCGATCGCACGTGGCATCGAACCGGCCGTCGACTCGACCCGCCTACCTTTCGGCGTCGCCACCCTGCCCCGCTCCGGCTCCGCCTTGAAGATTGACCCGCACCACGCGTTCCCGGATCTCGTCGACAGCGCCTCTGTCGGCGGGCGCCGCACGCTCATCCCCCGGCGGGGGCCCGGAGGCGCGGTCGTCGGTCAGGACGAGCTGGTTCAGCGGGCGGGATCGCTCAACGGCAAGGACGGCGTGTTCGAGTGGATCGTCCGTGAGGGGGAGGTCGTACACCGCCGGTTCATCCCCGATGGCGTCGTGAACGGCGTGCCCAACCAGGTTCCCCCAAAGGGGGTCCGGTGAGGGCCGAGGCGGGCGCCACCCCAGCCGAGCTATGCGCTGTGTTGGAGCGCCTCGACGTGCTCGACTTCCCGACACTCCTGGCGGGGTGGGACAACGGCTGGGTGGACCGGGGGGCGGTGGTCGCCGCTGCGGTTCAGCGGCTGGTGGCCGAGCTCGGCGACCCCGACGACGAGTTGGTGGCGCTGGCCGCAGCGGACGACGCCGACGACGAGGAGGTCCGCGAGCTGCTGGCTCGGCTGGCGGAACGGGCACCTCAGGTGCCCGCCGAGGAGCTTCGGCACCGTTGGTGGATGGCCCATCTCGAAGTCCTCGTCAACCGGGGGCTACGGCCCCAGGAACTGTCGGAACAAGGAGAGCAGCTTTGGGCCCAGCTTGGCTATCCGCCCGAGCTTCAACAGCTCAGCCCCTACTACGACGGTCCTACGCCAGACGGCCAGCCCCCCGACCCCGCCAGAGCTCCTCTGGACCTGCTGACCGCGTTGCGAAGCCACGTCGCCGGCACCGGCTGCTGAGCCGCCGGCGAACCCGCCACCGCGGTTCTGGGGATGTACGCCTCCCTCTGAGGTGCGCAGACATCCCCAGAATGAACGGCGGCGGCGGCGGGGGCTCGATCGATCAGATGCGCAGCGGGTCGACCTCGACCCGTAGACGGCCGGCGGGCCGGCCGGCGCCGGCCAACGCGTCGGCCAGCGCCGCCGGGTCATCGGCCCGCAGCAGCCAGCGGCCGTTGTCGGGGCCGAGCACCTCGACGTCCTGCAGCCGCTCCACCAGCTCCGGCGCCGAAGGGCCCGACACCAGCGCCATGGCCCGGTAGGGCGGAAAGCCGAGCTCGGCCCGGCGGATCGCCTCTACCGACGTCACCCGTGTCGGGTCGCCGTGCAGTGCGGCGAGGAGCACCTCGTGGCGGGGGAGCCGGGTCTGCACCAGTATCCTCCCGCCCGAACCCCGCCCCCCCACGAGCCGGGCGGCCCGGGCCAGAAGTGCCAGAGCTTGCTCGGTGGCCCGGTAGCGCGGCGCCGTCAACTCCTGGTCGAAGTCCAAGAACACGACCACGTCCGTCACCGCCACCCGGTGCAGCACCGCCTCGGTGCCGATCAGGATGTCGTCGGGCGGGAGGTCACCGGTATCTGCCGTGACCTCCCCGACGGATCGCCCGGCCAGGGCTTCTAGCTCCTCCCGCATCCGGCTCACACCCTTGCGCAGCGCCTTCATGCGGGCCGATCCGCACCCGGTGCAGATGGGCGGCCGTTGCGCCTTGCAGCGGGCGCAGCGGAGCGCGCCCTGGACCTCCTCGACGGCGGCCTGGCAGTGCTCGCACCGGGCCAGCTCTCCACACCCGGCACACGCCAACAACCGGGCCCGGCCCTTGCGGTTCAACACGCACACGAGCCGGCGGTGAGCCCGCAGCGCGGCCGCCAGCCTCTCGCTCAACAACCCGGTACGGGGATCGTCTGACCGCCGGTCGATGACGTCGAGGACGGGCCATCCCGCTCGCTCTGCGGGCCGCCTCACCACGAGCGGGCGCAGCGACGACGCCATCACCAGGTCGGGACAGGGAGACAGCACCAGCGCCGGCACACCGTCGCGCCGGGCGCGGGCGACTGCGACGTCCCTTGCGTTCCAGGTGGGAGCACGCTCCTCCTGGTACGCCTCGTCGTGGCCGTCCACGACCACCACCGACGCCAGCTTCGACAGCGGCGCCCAGGCCGCGGCGCGGGCGCCGACCGCAGTGACGCCGCCGGCCCGTGCCGCCGCCCAGTCCCTGGGCAGAGTGGCGACAGGCACACCGGCGCGGCGCAGGCGCAGTGCCCCGTGCGCGGCGTCGGCGGTGGTCGGGAACAGCACCAGCGAATCGGAGCGCTGGGCGGCGGCCAGCACGACGGGGAAGACGTCGGTGGCCGGCGGCAGCCGCAGCAGCGACGCTTCCGGCACCGAAAGGGCAGCCGCCACGAGCTCCCCCAGCTCCGGGTCGACCACGGTGACGGCCGGGGCAGCTGCGGTCGCCTGCCGTCGGGGGAGGTTCTTCACCGCCCCCGCCGGCGAGGCGGACACGAGGATGCTGGCCCGACGGCCGGCCCACCGCCACGCCGCCCACTCGGCCAGCTCCAGAACGCCCGGAGGCGGGCCCCATCCCGTCACCCTGGCGATGGGGAGCAACTTCCGCGCCGTAGGCGGGTGGCGGTCGTCCTCGACGACCCAACCCCCGACCCGCCGGCCGTGCAACTCGACTCGGACCATGCTGCCCACCCGCACCTGCTCGTCGAGCTCCGGCGGGACCGTGTAGTCGAAGACCTTGTCGATGGCGGGGACGTCGGGCAGGACCCCGACGATCCTGGTGGGAGCGGGAACGCTCAGAGACCGAGGGCTGACTTCACGTCGTCGAGCTTGGTGGTCTGCTCCCAGGTGAAGTCCTTGTCGGAGCGACCGAAGTGCCCGTAGGCAGCGGTGCGCCGGTAGATCGGCCGCCGCAGCTTGAGCTCGGAGATGATGGCCGCGGGACGAAGGTCGAAGACCTCCTGCACCATCTTGGAGATCCGCTCCGGGTCCACCTCCTCGGTGCCGAAGGTCTCCACCATCACCGAAACCGGCCGGGCCACGCCGATGGCGTAGGCGACCTGGATCTCACAGCGCCTGGCCGCCCCGGCGTCCACGATGTGCTTGGCCACCCACCGGGCGGCATAGGCGGCCGACCGGTCGACCTTGCTCGGGTCCTTCCCCGAGAAGGCGCCCCCGCCGTGGCGGGCGGAACCGCCGTAGGTGTCGACGATGATCTTGCGACCGGTGAGGCCGGTGTCGGCATGGGGGCCGCCCAGCTCGAAGGTGCCGGTGGGATTGGCCAGCACCTCGAACTTCTCCGAGGCGAACTCCGGCGGCACCAGCGGGTGGATGACGTGCTCGCGCAGGTCGGGAGCGAGCAGCGTGTCGATGTCGAGCCCTGGCTGGTGCTGGGTCGAGATGAGGACCGTGCGCAGGCGGGTCGGCCGCCCGCCCTCGTACTCGAAGGTCACCTGGGTCTTCCCGTCAGGGCGGAGATAGGGAAGCACTCCGGCCTTGCGCACCTCCGACAGCCGGTGGGCCATGCGGTGCGCGAGCCAGATGGGAAGCGGCATGAGGTCGGGCGTCTCGTCGCAGGCGAAGCCGAACATCATCCCCTGGTCGCCCGCCCCCTGGGCGTTGATGATGTCCTCGCCGCTGGTGCCGGTGCGCACCTCGAGGGCCATGTTCACGCCTTGGGCGATGTCGGGCGACTGCTCGTCGATGGAGGTGATGACGCCGCAGGTCTTGCCGTCGAAGCCGTAGGACTCGCGGTCGTAGCCGATCTCACAGACCGTCTGGCGCACCACCTTGGGGATGTCGACATAGGCCTCGGTGGTGATCTCACCGGCCACCACCACCAGCCCCGTGGTCAGGAGCGTCTCGCAAGCGACCCGGGCCGCGGGGTCCTGTTCCAACATGGCATCGAGGATGGCGTCGGAAACCTGGTCCGCCATCTTGTCGGGGTGGCCCTCGGTCACCGATTCCGAGGTGAAGGTGAAGCGGTCGCTCACTGGTGGCTCCTCCGGATGGCGACGACGGCATCGAGCACCGCTCTGGCCACCTCGCGCTTGTCTGACATGGGTACATCCTGCACCCGCCCGTCGGCGTGCAGGAGGATGACTTGGTTGGTGTCGTGGTCGAAGCCCGCCCCCGGCACGGTGACGTCGTTGGCCACCACGAGATCGAGGCGCTTCGTGCGCAGCTTCGACTCGGCGTTGGCGACGAGATCGCCGGTCTCTGCCGCGAAACCCACCAGCACCTGTCCCGCCGGCTTGGCCCGCCCGAGGTCGACGAGGAAGTCGTGGGTCGGCTCCACGATGATCTCGGACAGCCCCTCGTCCTTCTTGATCTTGATCTTGCCCCCGAGGGGAGCCTTGGGCCGGAAGTCGGCCACCGCCGCAGCCATCACGATCACGTCGTGGTCGGCGGCCCGCGGCACGACCTGGTTCTCCATCTCCGCCGCAGTCTCCACTCGCAGCACCTCTGCACCCGGGGGCGGAGGGCGCTCGACGGTGGTGACCAGCGTGACGTCGGCCCCCCTGCGGAGCGCCTCGGACGCGATGGCGTAGCCCTGCTTGCCCGAGGACCGGTTGGTCAGGACCCGCACCGCGTCGATGGGCTCGCGCGTCCCGCCGGCGGTCACCATGACCCGGACCCCTTGGAGGTCCTTGGGCCCCGACAGCCGCTCGATCGCCTGCACGATGACGTCGGTGTCGGCGAGGCGCCCGGCCCCGATGTCCCCGCCGGCGAGAGGGCCGACGTCGGGGTCGACGATGGCGACTCCCCGCTCGCGCAACTTGGCGATGTTGTCCTGTACCGCGGGGTGCTCCCACATCTCGGTGTGCATGGCGGGGCACAGCAGCACGGGCGCCCGGGTGGCCAGGAGCGTGGCGCTCAGCAGGTCGTCGGAGAGCCCGCCGGCGTACTTGCCCACGAGTCGAGCCGTGGCCGGAGCCACCACCACCAGGTCGGCGGAGCGACCCAGGCGGGTGTGGGGGATGGGGTCGGCGTCGTCCCACAGCGAGGTGCGAGCGGGCTCGCTGGCCACCGCGGAGAAGGTGACGGCGCCCACGAACCGGACGGCTTCGGTGGTGAGCACCGGCGTGACGAGGGCACCCGCATCGACGAGACGGCGACAGAGCTCGACAGCCTTGTAGGCGGCGATCCCGCCGGACACCCCGAGGACTACACGCTTGTCGGCGACGGAGCTGCTGTCGGTCACAGGCGCCGCCTCGACAGCGAGATCCGCCTACTCGCTGGAGCCGGGTTCGGGCGCGGGCTCGCCGTCTTCGGGTGGCTGGGACCGGGAGTAGGTGATCTTGTCGGCGGCGATCTCCTCCAGTGAGATCGACATCGGCTTGCGCGACACCGTCGCCACCTGCGGCGGCACGATCGACCCCAGGCCCTCGCCCAGCTGATTGAAGTACGAGTTGATCTGTCGCGCCCGGCGCGCCGACAGCGTCACCAACGTGAACTTCGAATCAACCCGCTGGAGGAGCTCTTCGATCTGTGGGTCCATCATCGTGGCGCGCCGCTGCTGGGCCATGGGTCTCTCCGGGGGGTCGACTGCGGTGGTGACCGAGTATACCGGCGACCTCCCGCGCCGCCCGATCCAGGTCGTCGTTCACCACGACGTGGTCGGCCAGGTGCCGGCCCTGCTCCATCTCGATGTCGGCCAGGGCCAGCCGCCGGGCGACGTGGTCGTCGCTGTCCCCGCGGCCTCGGAGCCGCCGCTCGAGCTCGTCACGGTCAGGGGGGACGACTAGCACCAACAGCGCGTCGGCGGCGCGCTGTCGTACTTGGATCGCACCATTGAGGTCGATCTCCAACAACACGTCCTTACCGGTCGGTTCCTCCGGCCACGGGGTGCCGTAGAACTGGTCGTTGGCCGCGAAGCGGTTGGTCTCCAGGAATCCGCCTTCCCGCTCCTTGGCCAGGAAGGTTTCTTTGTCCACGAACACATAGGCATCAGCGGGCTCGCCGGGCCGACGGGCACGGGTCGTCCACGAGCGACTCAACCAGAGGCGGTCGTCCTGTTCGACCAGCCTCTTCACCAGTGTTCCCTTGCCCACCCCGCCGGGCCCGAACACGACGATGATCATGTCCGGTCGCGCGCCATGTTGTTTGGACGGTGGGTTGGTTGGACCGGTGGGTTGGCTGGACCGGTGGACGGCAGCGCTAGAGGACAGCCAGCTTTTCCAACAGCGCCTTGCGCTGCTTGTCGCCCAGGCCCTGCACGCGGCGGCTGTCGCTGATGCCGATCTCGTCCATGAGCCGGCGGGCCTTCACCTTCCCCAGCCCCGGCAGTGACTCGAGGACCGTCACCACCTTCATCTTCGCGGCCACCTCGTCACGGGCGGCCTGGTCGAGAAGCTCCCGCAGGCTCAACGACCCCATCTTCAGCTTCTCCTTGATCTCCGCTCGCTGACGTCTGGCTGCCGCCGCCTTCTCCAGCGCTGCCTGGCGCTGGTCCGGCGAGAGGGAGGGAGGCAATGGCATAGCTGGACCCTATCGCGCGGACTCCGGGGCGACGCCAGAGCAAAATCAACCCAGCGAGGCCACCAGTTCGGCGGCCGCCCCTGCCCAATCGGGCGCCGACGTCACCGCCCGGCCCACCACCAACAGGTCGGCGCCGGCGGCCAGCGCCGAGGCTGCGGTGGCCGGACGTCGCTGGTCGTGGGCGACTGCGCCGGGGGCGCGGATGCCGGGAACCACGGCGGTCAGCCGTGGCGCCAACTGCTTCGCCTCGCGCACGTCGGTGGCTGCGCACACGATTCCCCCGCAACCGCCCTCGACCGCGGCCTGCACCCGCTTGCCCAGGATGTGAGCCGGTGCTCCGTCGTCACTGGTGAGGATGGTCACGGCAAGGGCGGTGGGTTCGGGCAGTCCGGCACGCGCCGCCCCTTCGACCAGGCCCTCCACCCCGGATCTCAGCATCGTCACCCCGCCGAACGCATGGAGCGTCAGGTAGCTGGCTCCTAGCGAACCAGCGACCCGGGCCGCACCGCCCACCGTCGTGGGGATGTCGTGCAGCTTGAGGTCGAGGAAGACTTCCATCCCCAGCTCGACCAGGTGGGTGACGGCATCAGGGCCGACCGCGGTGTAGAGCTCGAGGCCGACCTTGGCGACGCCGAACCACGGTGCCACCTCCCTCACGATGCGGCGGGCCTCGACCAGATCGTCGACATCGAGAGCAATGGCCATCCGGTCCCGCCACGGATTCCCAGCCGGAGCTCGGGAGGGTGGGCCGGCGGTGTGCGGGGCGGTGGAGGTCTGCTCAGTCATCGATCGCTCCGATCAGCTCGGCAAGACGACGGACCCCGTGGCGACGGCACCACGTCGCTATGTCTCGAAGGATACGCGCCGGTGCCCGCGGGTCGCTGAAGGTGGCCGTCCCCACCTGCACCGCCGAGGCTCCGGCCAGGACCAACTCGATGGCGTCCTCGGCGCTGCCCACGCCGCCCACGCCCACCAGCGGTATATCCGGTAGAGAACGGTGCACCTCGTACACGGCCCGCACCGCCACCGGATGCAGCGCGGGGCCGCTCAACCCTCCGCCCCCGGCGCCCAACCGGGGCCGCCGGGTGTCGGGGTCGACGGCCAGGCCCATGAGGGTGTTGACCAGAGTCAGCGCATCGGCGCCGGCGTCGACTGCCGCGGCCGCGATCTCGGTGATGTCGGTCACGTTGGGGCTGAGCTTGGCCCACCGCGGTCTCCCCACCGCCGCCGCCGCCTCCACGGCTTCGGCGGTGGCGCCCGCCGAGTGGGCGAAGACGTCGCGCCGGGCCTCCACGTTCGGGCAGCTGAGATTCACCTCCACCGCAACCACCTCCGGCGGTGCCCCGGCGAGAAGCTCGGCGGCGCGGGCATAGCCGTCCACGGTGAAGCCCCAGATGCTGGCGACGACCCGCGCTCCCGTCGCCACCAGAGAGGGGAGCTCGCTGTCGAGCCAATATTGCACACCGGGGTTCTGGAGGCCGACGCTGTTGAGCATGGCGGCGCCGCTCTGGTGCAGCCGGGGCGGTGGGTTACCCGGCCACGGCTCGGCCGAGAGGGACTTGACCACGATGGCGCCGAGACCGGCCAGGTCGCAGTAGCGAGAGAGCTCGGCCCCGTGGCCTGCGGTACCCGAGGCGGTCATCACCGGATTGGGCAGCACGACATCCCCGACGCGGGTGGTGAGATCCGGGGCGAGCCCCCTCACAGAGGGAGCCTCAGCTGGTCCTTCTCGTGGAACTCCTGGAGGCTGCGCACCTCCAAGGGGT
>JAHWJU010000230.1 GCA_019348255.1 Actinomycetota bacterium
AGGACCCGCAGCAGCCACATTCGGAGGATGAGGTGTACCTGGTTCTTCGGGGCCGCGCTCGAGCGACCGTCGGGAGCGAAACGCTCCCGGTGTCGGCCGGCACGTTCCTCTACGTCGCCGCCGGCTCGCCGCACCGGTTCCACGACATCGAGGAGGACCTGGCGGTCCTGGTCGTGTTCGCTCCGCCCGAGGGCACTGCCTCCGATCGCGAGCGGTAGCCGGAGACCCGCTCGCGCAGGCGGTGCGGGTGCCAAGCTCAGGTGGTGAACACCAGCAAGGGCGGGAGCCGCCTGGGGAAGGTGATGTCGCCCATCCGCCTCCCGGCCGTTCTGCTGCTGTTCGCCGTCTTCTACGGCACCACCGGCTACGTGATCCTGGAGGACTTCGGGCTGCTGGATGCCCTCTACATGACCGTGATCACCCTCACGACGGTCGGCTTCGGCGAGATCGAGCCGCTCAGCCCGGCAGGAAGGGCCTTCACCATCACCCTGATCACGATCGGCTTCGGGTCGGTCTTCGTGCTCGTGTCGGCATTGACAGCTTCGTTGGCCAGCGGCCACCTTGGCAGGCGCCTGTCCAGGAGAGGGGTCGTGCGCAGGGTGGAAAGGATGCGGGACCACTTCGTGATCTGTGCCTTCGGGCGGGTGGGCCGCGCCGCAGCCGAAGAGCTGGTCCGCGAGGGGGTCGAGGTCGTGGTGGTGGAGCCCAAGGCCGAGCTCGAGCCGATCCTGGCCGAAGCAGGGCTCCCATATCTGATCGACGACCCCACCAAGGAGGCCGTGCTCGAACAGGCCGGCATCCGCCGGGCCAAGGCCCTCATCTGCGCCGTCGACTCCGACGCGGTGAACGTCTACATCACCCTCACGGCCCGGTCGCTCAACCCGGAGCTGTTCATCATCTCACGGGCATCGAGCTCGGAGTCGGTGGAGACACTGAGGCGGGCCGGCAGCAACCGGGTCGTCTCCCCCTACAGCGTGAGCGGCGGCAGGATGGCCTCGCTGGCCCTGCGCCCGGCGGTGCTCGAGTTCGTCGACATGGTGGCGGTGGCGCCCGGGTTGAGGATCGAGGAGTTGGTGGTGGGAGAGGGCTCGAAGCTGGCTCTGCGAACGGTCCGTGACGTGTGCAGCCCCTACCCCGGCACCATGGTCCTCGCCCGCAAGAGCGCCAACGGCGAGCTGCTCGTGCCGCCTGGCGCCGACACCCTTCTGTCGCCCGGCGACCTGATCATCGTCGTGGGCCCCACTGCTCTCCTCACCCGCATGGCCGAGGACGCCGCCTGACCTGACGCCGGCGTGATCGATCCTCAAGTTTGGGGCGGTCACCAGCCGAGGCGTCTGCGTGATCCGCTCCCGCGGCGCCATCCGACCGCTGCTTCTCGCCGCCATCATCGCCGTCTCGGGCGCGGGCTCGGCCGCCCCGGCCGCCGCCACCGACCTTCCGGCCGCGCCTCGTCCCGCGGGCACACCCGTACCCGGCGAGCTGCTCGTGCGGTGGGAGCCGACCGCCACCCGGGCGGCGAAGGCCGCCACCCAGCGGCGGCACGGCATCGGTTCCAGGCGGCACTTGCCGCTGGCCGGCGTCGAGGTGGTGACGATAGATCCGGGTGAGGACGAGCAGAAGGTGGCGGAGGATCTCACGCGGGAACGATCGGTCGCATGGGCCGAGGTGAACCAACGGTGGCAGCCGCTGGCACAGTCGGCTACCGACCGCCAATGGGCGCTGGATGCCGTCCGGGCCAGGCTGGCACGACCGGCGCAGCCAACCGCCGAGGGCATCGTGGTGGCGGTGATCGACACCGGGATCGAAATCAGCCATCCCGACCTCGCAAACAGGATCTGGGTGAACCGGGGCGAGATCCCCGGCAACGGCGTCGACGACGAAGGCAACGGCTACGTCGACGACGTCAACGGCTGGGACTTCTTCCATGGTGACGCCAGCGTCTTCGACGAGTCCGACGGTGACACGCACGGCACCCATGTCGCCGGCGTCATCGCCGCGGCGCGCGACGACGGCGTGGGTGTCGACGGGCTGGGGGATGCGCGGATCATGCCCCTCAAGTTCCTGGGACCTCATGGGGGCACGACTGAAGGTGCCATCGGTGCGGTCGACTACGCCATCAAGATGGGGGCCCGGGTCACGAACAACTCCTGGGGCGGTGCCGGCTACAGCCAGGCCCTCGCCGACAAGATCTCCGAGGCCGAGGCCGCCGGCCAGGTATTCGTAGCCGCCGCCGGCAACGAGAAAACCGACATCGACGACAAGCCCATGTACCCGGCTTCCTATGCGCTCGACAACGTCGTCGCCGTCGCGGCCACCAACGCCAAACACGAGCTTCCCTTGTGGTCGAACGTAGGGCGCCGCACTGTGGATCTGGCCGCGCCAGGTGCGGACATCTGGTCATCGATGCCGCGACTGGCCAAGGCCGTCGCGTCCGGACCGGAGACGGGGGCCGGTCCCGGCCGAACGCTCTTTCACTCCTTCGGTCTGGAGGGCATGGCCGCAGGCGACCGCACCGCCCTGCTCGGTGCGGCACTGCGGTGGGCCGGCGCCGGCTCGGGATCCAAGGTCCTCCTGGTCGACGACGACGGAGGCGCCCCCACGGAAACCGCCTACACGGACGTGTTGGGCGCCCTGGGGATGTCGACCACCACCACGACCGTGCCCAAGGACGGCTGCGCCTCGGGCCCGGGAGCGGCCAGGATGAACGCGGTACAGGTCGTGGTGTGGACGGCCGGCCCCGCCTATGAATGCACACTCACCGCGGACGACCAGCTGAACCTCGGCAGCTACGTCGCCGGCGGCGGGACCGTCCTGCTGTTCGGCGTGGACGTGGCGTACGACCTGACCCAGCAGGGCACCGTGCCCAACGCCTTCCTCCGGGCGGTGCTCAGAGCCGGCTTCGTCGACGACAGTGACGGGAACCTCCAAGTTGACGGCCAGAGCAACACCGCCTACGCAGGCACGGTCCGAAGGACCCTCACCTCGGGCTGGCAGTCGCCCGGCCAGAGCTGGTCCGACGCCCTGCTCGCGCTCTCCGGCGGCGTGGCCGCCCTGCGAACGGCAGAGGCAGCGTCCATGAGCGGCACGTCGATGGCCGCGCCCCACGTCACGGCCGCCATCGCCGCGGTACTCGCCGCCTACCCAGAGGAGAGCTCGACCAAAGCGGTCCACCGCGTCGTGTCGACCGGGATCCCGGAGACGTCGCTGGCCTCGACGACAATCTCGGGGAAGCGCCTCGATCTTGCCGCCGCGCTCGACGGCGCGGGCCCACCGGCGGCCGTCTCGATGGCGCTCAGCGGCTCCACCCTCACCTGGAACATGGCCGAGCCGGCTGCCATCACCGTCGACGTGACCCGTGACGGGACAACCGTCCGTACGGTCCAACTGGGGGCACGTCCCGCCGGCACCCACGGCCTGAGAGTCGACACGACTCCCGCCGGCAACTACCAGATCCGCCTCACGGCGACAGACGCGGTCGGCACCTCGACCGCCACCTCGGTCA
>JAHWJU010000072.1 GCA_019348255.1 Actinomycetota bacterium
GGTGCCAGTGCTTCGGCGTGAGGGTTCGAATCCCTCCGCGCCCACACCGGGAAGTGGCGCGGGCGGCGCGTCCACGGGTGAGGATGGTGCCTTGGCGGGAGCGGCTGGGGATGTAGAACCGTTCGAGCGCATCCAACGGCAGCGGCTGGCGCAGGCGTGGCGGGCGGACCGGCCCGGTTCCACCGAGGCGCAAGCCTGCTGCTGTCTCCCCACGACCCGTCCCCCCGCCCGCTGGCCGACAAGGTGCTCGACCAGCCAGAGTTGATCCAGGCGGTCCGGCGCTTCATAGGGCACGAACCGGCGCTCATCGAGCCATGGAACGTGACGGAGGCGGAGCGGGACCTGGCGGTTGCTCTGGACGTGCCCGTCAACGGCACGGACCCGGCGCGGCGGTCGCTCGCCACCAAGAGCGGGGGGCGCAGGCTGTTCGCCGCTGCGGGGGTGAGGACGCCGCTCGGGGTGGAGCACGTTCGGTCGCCGGCCGAGGTCGCTGCCGCCGTGTCGGTCCTACGGGCCACCAAGCCCGACGGCAGCATCCGCTGTTACGGCGCCACGGACAACCTGGTGGACGAGCGCTGGCGGGAACGATCGCCAGCCGAGGTGCGCAACCGGCTGGTGGCGGCGGGCGTCGGGTTCGACGCCGCCGCCCTGGAGGATCGCGTGGCGCGGGCCCTCCGGGAGCCCCGGTCGCTCTAGCCTGGAGGCGAATGCGCACGAGCGTCACGCGGACCTTCAGCTTCGAGGCCGCGCACCAGCTGCCGTGGCACGAGGGCAAGTGCCGGCGCCTCCACGGCCACACCTACCGGCTGGAAGTCACGGTCGAAGGCCCCGTTGGCGATCACGGCATCGTCGTCGACTTCGCCGATGTGAAGGCGGTGGTCGAGCGGGAGGTCGTCGACCGCTACGACCACCAGTTCCTCAACGACTTCATGGACAACCCGACGGCGGAGCTGCTGGCCGCAGAGATCTGGAAGGCGGTGGAGGCGGCGAAGCTCGGCGTCAGCCGCATCCGGCTCTGGGAGACCCCGGACAGCTTCGTGGAGCTCACGCCCTGAGCGGTCACTTGGTCCTGGTTTCCGGTGGCCTCGACTCCACCGTCTGCCTGGCCGTGGCTGCGGCGGAGGGGCAGACGGGCCGGCCGCTGGTTGCCCTCACCTTCGACTACGGGCAACGCCACGCCGTGGAGCTGGTTCGGGCCGCAGCAGTGGCTTCCCACTACGGCGCCGAGCCACTGGTGGTGCGCCTCGAGACCTCCGCTTGGGGCGGCTCGGCCCTCACCGACCCGCGCGTCGCCGTCCCCGAGCCCGCCGCGGAGGCCGGCGCGGGCATCCCCGCCACCTACGTCCCCGCCCGCAACCTCATCTTCCTTGCTGTCGCCATGGGCGTGGCCGAGGCCCGCGACCTCGATGTGGTCAGCCTCGGCGTCAACGCCCTCGACTACAGCGGCTACCCCGACTGCCGTCCCGAGTTCGTGGCCTCCTTCGCCGGCACCGCCCGCCTCGCCCTCAAGCGAGGGGTGGAGGGGCGGCCCGTCGAGATCCGCACGCCGCTGATCGACAAGACCAAGGCCGAGATCGTCGGGCTGGGCATGTCCCTCGGAGCTCCGCTCGAGCTCACCTGGTCGTGCTACCGAGGCGAGGGCAAGCCCTGCGGCCGCTGCGACTCCTGCGAGCTACGAGCGCGGGGCTTCGCCCACGCCGGCGTGGAGGACCCGGCGCTGGCCGGCGACTGAGCGGCCGCGTCCGGCCACCCGAAGGACCCAATCCTCCCCGGCGGTCCTACGCTCGGCGGCGGTGACGCCGACAGGGGAGCTCGTGGTGTCGGAGGTGTTCGGCCCCACGTTCCAGGGCGAGGGGCCGTCGACGGGGCGGCGAGCCGGCTTCGTGCGGCTCGGCCGGTGCAACCTGGCCTGTGGGTTCTGTGACACGCCTTACACCTGGCGATGGGAGGACCACGACCCGGCCGCCGAGCTCAGCCGCAGGAGCGTGGCCGATCTGGTCGCCGACCTCGAGGCGATGGGCGTCGACCTGGTGGTGGTGACCGGTGGCGAGCCGCTCCTTCAGCAGCGCCACCTGCTCGGACTGTTGGCGGAGATCGCCCTGCGGGGTTGGGAGTGCGAGATCGAGACGGCCGGCACCATCGCCCCGACGCCCGACCTGGTGGCGCTGGCCAGCCGGTTCAACGTCAGCCCCAAGCTGGCCAACTCCGGCAACGAGGAGGTGCAGCGGTACAAGCCGGCGGTGCTCACGGCCTTCGAGTCGACGGGCAAGGCGGCCTTCAAGTTCGTGGTCACCGGTCCCGAAGAGCTCGACGAGGTCCAGGCCATGGTCGACGAGTGCGGCCTGCGCGAGGTCTGGATCATGCCCGAGGGCACCGAGCCGGCCGTCCTGCTCGACCGCGGCCGGCGGCTGGCGGAGGAGGTGTTGGTCCGCGGCTGGCACCTCACCACGCGGCTCCACGTGCTCCTGTGGGGTGACAAACGAGGCCGGTAGCATCCGGCCACGACCGCGGCGGACGGTGTGCGGGGGTCCTGCGGCCGGAGTGGAAGGTCGAGATCGAGGCCGAAGCGGTGCTGTCAGTTCACTGAGAGGCGATCAGCCAGCGCCCGGAAGGCGCGGCCCCGGTGGGAGAGCGCGTGCTTCTCCCCCGCCGTCATCTCGGCGAAGGTGCGTCCGTCGCCGCCGTCGGGGATGAACAGCGGGTCGTAGCCGAAGCCGCCCGAGCCGCGGGGCTGCTCGGCGATCACGCCGTCGACCACCCCTTCGGCCAGCACCTCGCGGCCGTCCGGGAAAAGGGCCAGGGCCACCGTGCGGAACCGGGCCCTGCGGTCCGCCGTGCCGGCCAGTGACGACACCAGCTTGGCCACGTTGTCGCCGTAGCTGGCGTGCTCGCCAGCGAAACGGGCGGAGCGGACGCCGGGCGCGCCCCCGAGCGCGGCCACCTCCAAGCCTGTGTCGTCGGCCACGGCCGGCTCCCCCGTCGCCTCCACCAGCGCCGCCGCCTTCAACCGGGCGTTCTCCTCCAGGGTGGTACCGGCCTCTTCCACGTCGGGCACGTCGCTGGGGCGCAGCACCAGTTCGTGAGCGGTGAGGATGGCCATGATCTCGGCCGCCTTGTCCGGGTTGGCCGTGGCCAGGACCAGTCGCACCTCGGAAACGCTCAGCGGTTGCGGGCCGGCGGCGGACTCTCCAGCAACGAGGCCTGGTGGTCGAGGATCTCGGCGATCCCGTGCTCGGCCAGGCCCAGGAGGTCGTCGAGCTCCGAGCGGGTGAAGGCCAGCCCCTCGGCTGTTCCCTGCACCTCGACGAAGCGGCCGCCGGAGGTCATGACGACGTTCATGTCGACCCCGGCCCGCACGTCCTCGGAGTAGTCGAGGTCGAGCATGGCCACGCCGCCGATGATCCCGACCGAGATGGCCGCGCACGCCTCCTCCAGCGGATGGGCCTTCAGGAGCTTCGCCTCGACCAGCCGGGTGCAGGCGTCGTGCAGGGCGACGTAGGCCCCGCAGATCGACGCGGTGCGAGTACCGCCATCGGCCTGGAGGACGTCGCAGTCGAGCACGATCTGGCGCTCGCCCAGCACGACCATGTCCGTGACCGCCCTCAGCGACCGCCCGATGAGCCGCTGGATCTCCTGGGTGCGGCCCGACAGCTTGCCCTTGGCCGCCTCCCGCTCCACCCGCTCGGGCGAGGACCCGGGCAGCATCGAGTACTCGGCGGTCACCCACCCCTTGCCCCGCCCCCGCATCCACGGCGGGACCCGCTCGTCCACCGATGCCGTGCACAGCACCCTGGTGCGGCCCATCTCCACCAGGACCGAGCCCGCCGCGAACTCGGTGTAGTCGCGGCTGAAGGCGAGCGGGCGCAGGTCCTCGGGCTGGCGGCCGTCTCGCCTCACAGCTCGTACACCGCGTGCTCCTCGGCCACCTCGACCGCGCTGCCGAAGGCGTTGGTCGCCTCGGCCCGGCTGGCCTCGGGATCTGTCCCCGGCTGGAGGTGGGTCAGGACGAGCCGCCGCGCGCCGGCGGCGCGACCCGTCACCCCGGCCTGACGTGCGCTCATGTGCTGTCCCCTGCCTTCCATGTCCTCGAGATAGGTGGCCTCGCACAGCGCGAGATCGAGGCCGGGCCCCAGGGCCTCCAGCGACCAGCCGGGCCCGGAGTCGGCAGAGTAACCGAGGGACCGGCCGCCGGCGTCGACCCGCACGGCGAGCGTCTCGTTGCCGTGATCGGTCCGCGAGAACGTGAGAGCCAGGTCTCCGATCCGCCGCTGGTCGCGGTCGGTGACGGTGTGCCACTCCAGCGGCTCGTCGCGGTAGTACAGGGCCTCCCGCACCCCGGCCGGCGCGTACACCGGAACCGATGCCCGGTTCAGGTAGTGCTTGCACGCCACGTAGTAGCCGGTGATGTCGACCCAGTGGTCGGGGTGCTCGTGGCTGAGCACGACGGCATCCACCGCCGCCAGTTCGACGTGGCGCTGCAGGTTGGCCAATGTCCCCGAGCCGGCGTCGAGCCAGATGGTGGTGGTGTCGCTGCGCACGAGGTAGCCGCTGCAGGCCCGGCCGGCGCCGGGATAGCTGCCGGAGCAACCGAGCACGGTGAGGCTCAGCCCCATCGGTGCGCCTCCACATCGACCACCTCGGCGCCGAGAAGCCGCCGGCCGACGTCCGCGAACCATCCCACGTCCCCCGACGAGACGAAGCGCCTCGTCCCCTTGCTGGCGCTGCGGCGTACCAGGCCAGTCTCTTCGAGAAGGTTGCGAACCTCGAAGGCGGTCTCCTCGGCGGAGGAGACGAGCACCACCTCCCGGCCCATCACGTCGCCGATCGTCCGGGCCAGGAACGGATAGTGCGTACAGCCGAGCAGAAGCGTGTCGACCCCGGCCCGACGAACGGGGTCGAGGAGCCTCTCGGCCAGAACGTGCACCTGGTCGCTGTCCGCCTCGCCCCGCTCGACGAACTCGACGAAGCCCGGACACGCGGCGCAGGTGAGCTGCACCGGCTTGCGGTGGGAGTGGACCGCTCTCTGGTAGGCGCCGGACGCGATCGTTCCGACGGTACCGATCACCCCCACCCGGTGGTTCGAGGTGGCGGACAGCGCGGCCCGAACGCCCGGGTTGATGACGCCGACCAGGGGCACGTCGAAGCTGAACTGCAACAGCTCGAGGGCCGCTGCCGATGCGGTGTTGCAGGCGACGACCACCAGCTTCACGCCGTGGCGGTCGACCAGCTCCGCCGTCACCTGCCTCGCGAACTCCCGCACCTCTTCGAGCGGCCTCGGACCGTAGGGGTAGCGGCTGCTGTCACCGAAGTAGACGAGGTCCTCGCCCGGCAGGAGGTCGATCAGCGCACGGGCGACAGTGAGGCCGCCGAACCCGCTGTCGAACATCCCGATGGGCCGGTCGTCCACGGCCGGAAGGGTACCGGCCGCCGGGCAGGGCTCAGGCGACCCGCACCGAGCTCAACGTGGCCATCAGCTCCGGCTTGGCCAGCGGTCCGGACACGGTGATGACCATGCCCTCACCGTTCCCGCGGCCGGTGGTGGCCCAGGCGTGGGGGACGGTGAGCGGGTCGAAGACGAGCTCGCCTGTGCTGGAGGGGGAATCTTCGGCTGCGATGGCGGAGAAGGCCTCGCAGTTCACGACCGTGGGGTCGCCTCGGCCGGCCTCACCCAGACCCCAGCCAGCTCGGGACCGGCGGGAACCTGCGGCGGCTCCAAGCGATAGCCGGCGGCGCTCTGGAGGCGATCGAGCTTACGAGCGGCCATAGCCGGGATCCTGATTGTTCCTGTGCACTCTCGACGGGACGGCGACCGTGAAGGCGTCGTGGGCCTTGACCAGGTCGGTGAACGCCAGCGGGTCGCCCGCTCGGGCCCGATCCAGAATGTCAACTCCGCCGGGGGGCCCGCAGGCCCCGCGGGAGCTCACCGCCTTGGTCCTCATGCCCGACTTCGACGACAGACGCAGCGGGATCGTTCCCCGCATCCTCAGAAGTAGATGATCGACCTGGCCCTTTCCGTCACCTCGTCGAGATCTCCGGTCCAGGCGCCCGTGGAGAGGTACTTCCAGCCTCCGTCGCAGACCACGATCACGATGGTGCCGGCCTCGATCTCGGTCGCGCACTTGACGGCGCCGGCCAGGATGGCTCCGCTGGAGATGCCGGCGAAAACGCCGGCGTCGAGTAGCCGGCGGGTGTACTCGAGGGATTCCCTGGGGCCGACGATGCGCTTGCGGTCGAGGAGGTCGTAGCCGGCGTTGTCGACGAACACGGGTGGCACGAAACCCTCGTCGAAGTTCTTGAGGCCATCAACCAACTCCCCCACCGGCGGCTCCACGGCCCATACCTGGATGTCGGGGTTCTGCTCCTTCAGGTACCTGCCCACCCCGATCAGGGTGCCGCTGGTGCCGAGGCCGGCCACGAAGTGGGTGACCTCGGGGCAGTCCCGCCAGATCTCGGGCCCGGTGCCCTCATAGTGCGCCTTCGGGTTGGCGGCGTTGCCGTACTGGAAGGGGAACCAGTACTCCGGGTGCTCGGCGGCCAGATGCTGGGCGTGGCGCATGGCTCCGTTCGACCCCTCGGAGCCGGGGGAGGAGATGATCTCGGCCCCCCACACCTCGAGGAGTTGCCGGCGCTCGACCGAGACGTTCTCCGGCAGGACGACCTTGAGCGGGTACCCCTTGACCTTGGCGACCATGGCCAGACCGATCCCGGTGTTGCCCGAGGAAGACTCCAGGATCGTCTGGCCCGGTTGCAGCAGGCCTTCCTTCTCGGCCTCCTCCACCATGGACAGCGCGATGCGGTCCTTGACCGAGCCGCCGGGGTTCTGCCCCTCCAACTTGGCCAGGATGGCGACGTTGGGGTTGGGGCTGAGCACCGAGATGTCGACCAGGGGCGTGTTCCCGATGAGCCCCAGGACCGAGTCGTGGCGGGCCATCCAGAACCGCGCCTCAGCCGCCGGCGACGGCCGGCAGGATCGAGATCGTCTCGGCCCCGGAGAGCAAGGTGTCGAGCTTGTCGAGGTAGCGGATGTCGTCGTCGTCGACGTAGACGTTCACGAACTTGTGGAGGGCCCCCTCCTCCGTCACCACCTGGCCCTGGAGCTGGGGGAACTGCAGCACGAGGTCGTCGAGCACCTCGCGGACGGTGGTGCCGTTGGCCTTGACCGTTGACTGACCGCCCGCGTACTGACGCAGGACGGTGGGGAGGCGGACGTCGACGGGCACGGTGCAGGGCCTTTCCGAAAGTTGACCAGATTCCTAGGGAATCCTACCGGGCGTCCACGACAACGGGCTCCTCGGTGATCTGCCCCTCGACGATCCGGTAGCTGCGGGTCATGGGTACCTCGTCCCGAAACGACACGATCACGTAGTGCCAGTCGGGGTCGGGGGCCTGGGCGACGTCGGTGGGCGACGGGTAGGGCTCGGTGTGGGTGTGGGAGTGGAAGACGCCGATGACCTCATGGCCGTGCGCCTCGGCATCACGGTCCGCTCGGAGGTGGTGGAGGGGATCGACGGTGTACACCCGGCTCGATGCCGCGACGTTCCCGCAGCGATAGCAGGCCAGCGCGTGGCTGCTGCCGGCAGGTCCGGCCAGTAGCCCGCAGGCCTCCAGCGGCAGGGCGTCGTAGCAGTGGGCCACCATGTCGGCGTAGGCGGCGGCGGTGAGGCGCAGCATCGCCGGTACGGTAACTGCCATGGCGACCAAGGTTCCCAAGGGACCCAGGCCCGTGGCCCAGAACCGCAAGGCGCGCCACGACTACGACATCCTCGATACCTACGAGTGCGGGCTTCAGCTCCTGGGCAGCGAGGTGAAGTCACTGCGGGACGCCAAGGTCCAGCTGCGCGACTCCTACGCGCGGGTCGAGGGAGGCGAGCTGTGGCTCCACAACGTGCACATCTCGCCCTACGCCTTCGCCACCGGCCGCGACGGCCACGATCCCGACCGGTCGCGCAAGTTGCTCGTGCACCGTCGCGAGATCGAGGATTTGGCCGAGCGGACCCAGCAGGAGGGTCTGGCCCTCGTGCCGCTGGCCATCTACTTCAAGGAGGGCCGGGCCAAGGTGGAGCTCGGCCTGGCCCGGCCCCGCAAGAACTACGACAAGCGTGCGGCCATCGCCAAGCGCGACGCCCAGCGGGAGGTCGACCGTGCCCATGCCGGGCGCCAACGGGGGCGGGATTAGTGGGAGCGGGCTTCTTCGGGGAATGGGCCGGGCTGGGAGGCGTTACCCTGGGTGCAGCACATTGACAAGGGGGTGCCTGGTTTCGACCTCGGTCGTCGAGACGGGAGAAGCGAGCCGTGGTTGTCGGAGTCCACGTAAAAGAGCCGGCACAAAAACAAACGCCAACACACCGTTGACGCTCGCTGCCTAACTAGCAGCGATGTCCTTCCGGCCCCCGCCCTGCGGGCCGGGTTCGGGCATCATTCAGCAGGGCTCACCTGACAAGCCTCGTCAACGGGCTCGTCGGGAACACCTCAGTTGACTGGGGCCTCGCACCGTTGCCGGTGAAGGGGCGAGGCCCGAGACCTTCCACCGGCTGCGCTCGGAGAAGACCCGTCGAGAACCCGAGGGACGAGGGTTCGATTCCCTCCACCTCCACGCCGCTTCACAAATGAACCGTGGGTTCGACCCTACAGTTGGCGCCCGTGCCCGACTTCGCCGACGACACAAGCACCGAACTGGAACGCAAGGCGAAGGCACTCAAGGTCGTCTGCATCATCGAGACCGTCAGCTACATGGTGCTCTTCACGTTCTGGGTGAGCGGCAACGACGTCGCCACCAAGATCTTCGGCGCCATCCACGGCCAGTTCTTCGTGTTGTTCGCGGCCATGGTGATCGGGATGTGGAAGCCCATGCGCTGGTCCCTGCGATTCATGGCCGCCGCCCTGCTCACCGGCCCCATCGGAGCTGTGATCGTCTATGAGCACCTCCGCCGCCACGGAGTGCCGAACCACCCCCCGCTGGAGCCCGTGGTCACCGGCAGGGCATAGCCTGCACCGGTGCCGGTGACGGAGTTCCCCCACCCGCACCCGGCCCGCCTGCTCCTGCGGGGGCTCCTGCGGCGCTGCCCCAGATGCGGCGGCGGGCGGCTCTTTTCGTCGTGGTTCCACATGGTCGAGCGGTGCCCCCGCTGCGGCATGGCCTTCGAGCGGGAGGAGGGCTTCTTCCTCGGGGCCTTCGTGGTGAACTTCGGGCTCGTCCTGATGCTGCTGGCCACCTACATCGGCGTCGGAGTCTTCCTGACCCTGCCGAACCCCCCGCCGGGCAAGCTGGCCCTCGGGGGGATGGTGCTGTCGACGTTGGTGCCGGTGGCCTTCTACCCCTTCAGCAGAACGGTCTGGTCCGCCATAGACCTGTGGATGAAACCCCTCGAGGCCGAGGAGATCGCGGCGGCGCAGGCCCGCACCGGGGTCAGCACGTCGGGACCTTGAGGATCAACAGGGCCATGTCGTCGCGGGGTTGGCCGCCCTGGTAGCTACGCACCGCCCGGTCGACGGCGGACGCCATGTCCTCGGCCGACCCACCCGCCGCCTCCGCCAACGCGCTGGACAGGAGCTCCGGGTTGAACTCCCCCTCGGGTGAGCGGACCTCGATGAAGCCGTCGGTGTAGAGCACGAGGGCGTCCCCGGGGTGCAAGACGACATCGACCTCGACCAGGACGATGTCTTCGAACAGGCCGATGAGGCTGCCGGGTCTCCCCACGGTCCGTACGCCGCCATCGGCCGTGACCAGGAACGGCAGTGGGTGGCCGGCGCAGGCCAGGGTCACGGCCACCGACCCCTCCCCCGGCTCGACCACCGCGTGGCACAGCGTGCAGAAGCGCTCGCTGTCGTTGCCGTCGTCGAGGATCGCCCGGTTGAGCAGGCGCAGCACCTTCGTCGGCTGCCCCTCGCCGATGGCCGCGGCGCGCACGGTGTAGCGGGCGAGCGCCGTGAGCGAAGCCGCCGCCACCCCCTTGCCGCACACGTCGCCCATCACCACTCCCCAGCGTCCGTCACCTGCCGGGAACACGTCGAAGAAGTCGCCGCCGACCTCCACGTCTCCCATCGAGTGGTACCGCTGTGCCAGCTCCAGGCCGGGGATGCGGGGGAGGTGGGGAGGCAGGAGGCTTCGCTGCAGCGTCTGGGCGATCTCGGAGCGGGCCTTGTGGGACCGGGAGTTGTCGATGGCCACGGCCGCCCGCCCGGCCAGGTCCTCGACGAAGGGCAGGTCGTCGAGGTCATAGCGGCGGTCGGAGGAGATGCTGCCCAGCGAGAGGATGCCGAGAACGCGGTCTTGAACCACGAGCGGCACGACCACCACCGAATGGATGCCGAGGGCCCGCAGCGCGGCCAGATGCGCGTCGTCCTCGGCCATGTCCTGCCACAGCCGGTCGGGCACCTCCGGAAAGACCACCGGCTGGCGGTTGGCGGCCACGCGGCCGAGGAGCATGGGCCCCCTGGACCGCGTCGGGCGCGACGACAGGGCCGTCAACTGCTCGCGCCTGGCGCTGTCGACGTGGGCCACCATCACCAGGCGGAGGTGGTCGTCTTCGAGGAGATGGATCGCGCAGGCGTCGGCAACGGCGGGGACGGCCAGGCGGGCCAACTCGGCAAGCGTCACCTCGTAGTCGAGCGAGGAGGACAGGACGCGGCTGGCCTCAGCGAGAAAGGCCATTCGCTCCGAGGCCTCGACCGCCGCGGCGCGCGCCCGCCGCTCGGCGTCGTACAGCCTCGCCCGTTCCAGCGCCTGGGCTGCCTGGCGGCCGATGGCAATGAGGAAGCTGCGGTCTGCATCAGTGAACTCACGCTCGTCGGTCCACGCGAACAGCAGCGAACCCCAGGCGTGGCCCTCCAGAAGCAGCGGCACGGCTGCGAAGGCGCGGTTGAGGGTGCCCACGTCGGCCAACGAGGGGTAGCGGCGGTTCCGGTCGTCGATCGACGCGACCAGCACCAACTCACCCCGCTGGAGCGCCTCGACCGCGGGCAGGTCCTCCTGCAGGGACATGTCGCTGAAAAGAGCCAGCGCCTCCGGCGCCATCCCGGTGCTGGCTACGACGCGGAGGTGATCGCCCTCGGCGATGCACAGCGCGGCGGCGACGGCACCGACGCTCTGGCTGCCATAGGTGACCATGATGTCCGCGGCCATGCCCTGGTCGGATACCTCCGCCAAGCGCCCGGTGAGCACCTGGAGCCTGGCCAGGCGCTCGGCGGCCTGCTCCGCGGCGCGGCGGGCCTCGCGCTCGGCGTCGAGCAGTCGGGCCCGCTCGGCCTCGACCTCCCGCCACTTCGTCACCTCCACCACCGACGCCCCGACCCACAGCACCTCCCCGGCCCGGATGACCGGGTAGTAGCTGACGATCCAGTGACGCCGTTCCCCGGGGGCCTGAGCCGTCTCCCCCGTCACCTCCCGCTGGTCGATCGTCGTCCCGGACCGGAACACCGAGCGGATGTCCTCGATCACCTGGCGGGGCAGCCCACCCGGCAGGTCCTCCACCGCCCGGCCCACGTGTGCCTCCGGCGGGATGCCGTTGATCTCAGCCAGAGCGGCATTGACCCTCACGAACCGCAACGACCGGTCGAACAGCGCCATCCCGACCGGGACAGAGTGCAGCAGGGCTTCCACGAGAAGGTTGGCCTCCTCGGCCGCGACCACGGCCTCCCGCGCGGGAGGACCGTCGTGCTCCCACTCCGCCGCGTCCGCCGATGCCGTCAGGATGCCGGCGGGGCGGCCTTGCTCGTCCAGCAGCGGCACCACCGCGTGCCAGGCCGTGAAACGGGTGCCGTCGG
>JAHWJU010000073.1 GCA_019348255.1 Actinomycetota bacterium
AAGGCGCTCGCCTCCTGCCCGTGACCGAGGCGGTCCCCGCTCGCGTCCTGGCCGTCTACGCGCACCCCGACGACGCCGACGTCTCGTGCGGGGGGACCATGGCCCGCTGGGCCGCCGCCGGTGCCTCGGTGCAGGTGGTGGTCTGTGCGGCCGGCGACAAGGGCAGCTCCCAGCCGGGGGTCGAGCCCGGCGAGCTGGCCCGCCGCCGCGCCGGCGAAGTGGCCGATGCTGCCAACGCACTGGGACTGTCCGGGCACCACCTGCTGGGCCACCCCGACGGCGAGCTCGAGAATCGGGCCGCACTGCGTGAGGAGCTCGTGGGGCTGGTGCGCCGCCACCGCCCCGAGACCGTTCTGTGCCCGGATCCGACGGCGGTGTTCTTCGGGGGGAGCTACGTCAATCACCGTGACCACCGGGTGGTGGGCTGGGCCACCCTCGACACCGTGGCCCACGAGGCCGGCGCCCCCCACTACTTCCCCGGTACAGGGGCACCGCACCAGGTGAGCGAGGTCTGGCTTTCGGGCTCGCTGCAGCCCGACACCTGGGTGGACATCGAGGAGTGCCTCGACGCCAAGGCCGAGGCGTTGCAGTGCCACCGGTCCCAGCTCGGCCAGGCGGGCGAATGGTTGCGGACGTTCGTCCGGGAGAGGGCCGAGGAGGCCGGCGCCCAGGCCGGAGTTCGCTATGCGGAGGGGTTCCGGCGTCTGGTGCTGGGGAGCTGAGCGGCAGCGGCGCCGTCGTCGAACAACTCGTCCTCGCTGACCCGCTTCCACTCCGCCATCGCCCGCAGGGTGAGCACGGCCACCACGGCAACGCCGGCGGCCGCACCCAGCGCGCCCACGACGGCGCCGATGCCTTCGGCCGTGGCGCACTGCCCCTCGCACTGCAGGTCGACGAAGGACCATCCGATGAGAGCACCGCACACACCGGCGAGGAGGATGGCTGCGAAGGCGACGGCTCGGGCCCGGGGCGACGGGAGCGCGCTGACGGGGCGCTCGCCGGGCGGTCCGTCCGCTCTGTGGGGCCGCTCGGGCCCAGGTCCGTCCGGTTTGTCGGGCCCCGCGGGTGGCATGTGCCGATCGTAGGGGCGCCCGCTCGTAGAGTGCGGCCGTGTCCTACGCAGAGGCCGTGGCCAGGATGGCCCGCGCAGCCAGCGCCTTTCTGGCCTCGACAGGACCGGCGCCCCACCCGGCAGCCGCGCAACGCTTCGACGACGAGGAGGTGCGCCGGGACTGGCACTACATCCCCAGAGAGCGGGGCGGGCTGCCACTGTCGGCCATGACCTCCTCCCAGGAGAAGGCGGCCTACGACCTGTTGGCCAGCGGCCTCAGTGTCCCCACCTTCGCCGCCGCCACCACCGTCATAGGCCTGGAGGACGTGCTCGACGAGGTCGAGGGCAAGCGGCCGCCGTTCCGGCCCAGACGGGGACGACGCCCGGCGTGGGGCCGCCACCGGGCCGACTACTCCGTGACGGTCTTCGGCGATCCCGAGGCGGAGGAGCCGTGGGGCTGGCGGTTCGAAGGGCACCACCTGTCGGTCAACGTCACGGTCGTCGGGGGTGTGGTGGCACCCACCCCCTTGTTCGTCGGCGCCAACCCGGCCGAGGTGCTGGGACCCTCCGGCCACCCCGTGACCCGGCCGTTGGCAGCCGAGGAGGAGCTCGCTCTCGCTCTGGTCGAGGCCCTTCCCCCTGCGCTGCGGGCCGAGGCGGTGGTCTCCGCTGTCCCCCCCGACGACATCCTCACCGGCGCCGAGCCCCTCCTCATCGATCCTCCGGAGCCCGAGGGGGTGGTCATCGCCAAGCTCTCGGGGCGGGCCTTGGGGCTGGCGCACGACCTCCTCTCGCTCTACGTCAACCGGTCGCCCGCTCCCGTCGCCCTGCGCCGGTGGCAGGCGCTCGAGGAGGACCTCGGCGACGTCACCTTCGCCTTCGCCGGGGAGCCCGCCCGCCGCCGGCCCCACTACTACCGGCTGCAGGGGCCAGGCCTGTTGGTCGAGTACGACAACACCCAGGACGGCGCCAACCACATCCACACCGTCGTCCGTGATCCCGAAGGTGACTTCGGAGACGACCTCTTGCGGGCCCACCGGGCCCGGCACCACAGGTCGGCCTGAGGCGCGGCCTGCTCAGACGCCGAAGTGGATGCCGAGCAGCACCAGTGGCCAGACCAGCACCGCGAGCACCGCGGAGAGCACCCGCGAAAGGCTGTCGATGGGTTCCAGGAAGCCCTTGTTGGCCGCCACCACCAAGCCGATGACGATCCATATCACCAACCCGAGCGAGACCGACCGCCGGCGCACCATGGCAAACCTCCGCCGGCCTTTCTACCAGTGGCGGACGGCGTGCGCGGTGAATGGAGGCGACTTGGCCGCGAAGGTTGAATCGGCCGGAACGTTTGTCAATACTTGCGTAGTTCCACATCCGCCTGCGGGGCCGCGGCCTCGCCCTGGGGAGGTGCCGATGAGTGATCAGCTGCCGCCGGAGACGGTACGGGAGATCGACCTGGTCCTCGGGCGGGTGTGGGCCGATGTGGCCGACGAGCGTGAGGCCTCCCGGCAGCGCCTGCGGCGGGCGCAGGAGCTGATCACCCGCACCGAGGAGTTGCTGGCCCAGATGTGCCAGGCCGATGCCCGGCAGCTGGAGGCCGACCTGTCCGACTTCCTGGGCCGCCCCGACGAGGGGGACACCAGCTAGCGGGAGCCGCTGCTGTCCCACCCCTGGGCCATACTGCGCCGCGGAAGGGGGAGACGGCCGTTGTTGCACATCCATCGAGCAGAGCGGGCCGACCGGCTGGTCGAGGCCTTGGGTGACGTGCTCGTCCGGCCCTTGGCCGATCCCATGGAGGCCGAAGTGGTGGCCGTGCCGACGCGGGGCGTGGAGCGGTGGCTGACCCAGCGGCTGGCTTCTCGGCTCGGGGCCGGGTCCCATCGTGGCGACGGTATCTGTGCCAACGTCGAGTTCCCGTTCCCGGGCCGGCTGGTGGGCGGTGCGGTCTCCATTGCCGCCGGCGTCGACCACCAAGGCGACCCGTGGACGCCGGAGCGTTCTGTCTGGGCCCTGCTCGAGGTTCTCGACGGTTGCCTCGACCAACCGTGGCTGGGGGTTCTCGCCGCCCATCTCGGCCGGCGCGCCGCCGAAGACGGGGGCGCGGGGGGCGCCCGGCGCTTCACCAGCGCCCGGCGCATCGCCGACCTGTATGACCGCTACGGCGTGCACCGGCCCGAGATGCTGCGGTCGTGGGCGGTCGGCGACGACACCGACGGGAACGGCGCCGAGCTGTCTGCTGACGCCAGTTGGCAGGCCGAGCTCTGGCGCCGCCTGCGGGGCCAAATCGGCCAGCCCAGCCCGGCCGAGCGTCTGGAGGTGGCCTGCAGCCGGCTGGGCTCGGAGCCGACGCTCGTGGCGCTTCCGCAGAGGATCTCGCTGTTCGGCCTCACGCGGCTGCCGGCCAGCTACCTGCAGGTCCTGACCGCACTGGCCCACCAGCGCGAGGTGCACCTGTTCCTGCTGCATCCGTCGCCGGTGCTCTGGTCCCGGGTGGCTGAGACCCTCTCAGGCGACCGCCACCCGCCCGTGCTGCGCCGGCAGGACGATGCCACGGCCCGGCTTCCGCGCAACCGCCTCCTCGCCTCCTGGGGGCGCGATGCGCGCGAGATGCAGCTCGTGCTGTCGGCCGGCGCAGTTGCCGACGACCACCGCCCCGTCGACGAGGCCGCCACCACGTTGCTGCAGCGGATCCAGGCCGACGTGCGGGCCGATCGCGAGCCGCCGGGGGTGCCACTTCAGGGCTCGCAGGACCGTCGGCCGTCGCTCGACCCCCACGACCGCAGCCTGCAGGTGCACGCCTGCCATGGCCGGGCCCGGCAGGTCGAGGTGGTGCGCGACGCCATCCTGCACCTCTTGGCCGAGGACCCGAGCATCGAAGCCCGCGACGTCATCGTCATGTGCCCGGACATCGAGGCGTTCGCCCCCCTCATCCACGCCACCTTCGGCGCCGGCGAGGTCGACGACGGAGACGAGACGGACCAGCAGCTGCCCGACCACCTGCGCCCCCCCGATCTCCGGGTGCGCCTGGCCGACCGCTCACTGCGCCAGACCAACCCGGTGCTGGCGGTGGTGTCGGAGTTGCTCGAGCTGGCCTCGGCCCGGGTGACGGCCGCCCAGGTGCTCGACCTGGCCGGCCGAGAGCCGGTCCGCCGGCGGTTCCAACTCGACGACGACGACCTGGCCCGGCTCGAGGAGTGGGTGGTGGCGACCGGCATCCGCTGGGGTCTCGACGCTGCGCACCGGGCGCCGTTCAAGCTCGACGCACTGGACGCCAACACCTGGCGCGCCGGCGTCGACCGGGTGTTGGTGGGCGTGGCCATGGCCGAAGAGGACCAACGGCTGGTCGGGGGGGTCCTGCCGTTGGACGACGTCGACAGCGGGTCCATCGACCTGGCCGGCCGCGTCGCCGAGCTGGTCGACCGCGTCCAGGTCGCGCTGGGCGCCCTGGCCGGGCCGCTACCGCTGGAAGGCTGGGCCGGGGCGATCGCCACCGCCGCCGACCTCCTCACCGCCACCAGTGAGGGCGATGGGTGGCAGCGGGCCCAGCTCCAGCGCCTGCTCGACGAGGTGGTGAGCGAGTCCGTATCGGGTGGGGAGGCGCAGGGGACGCAGCTGACGCTGGGGGAGGTCCGGGCGCTGCTCGCCGACCGGCTCCGCGGCCGCCCGACGCGGGCCAACTTCCGCACCGGCCACCTCACCATCTGCACCCTGGTGCCCATGCGTTCGGTCCCACACCGGGTGGTGTGCCTGCTCGGGCTCGACGACGGGACGTTCCCTCGCCAGATCGCCCAGGACGGCGACGACCTCGTCGCCGGTGACCCCCGCGTGGGCGACCGCGACGCCCGCAGCGAAGACCGCCAGCTCCTGCTCGACGCGCTGCTGGCCGCCACCGATCGCCTCGTCATCACCTACACCGGGCGTGACGAGCGTACGAACGCACCGCGCCCCCCTGCGGTGCCGGTGGGCGAGCTGCTCGAGGTGGTGACCCGCACCGTGCGCACCGAGACGCCGGAGGGCGAGACCGGTGACGCCCGGGACCAGGTCGTGGTGCGCCACCCGCTGCAGCCCTTCGACCCCCGCAACTTCAGCCCCGGCCATCTGGTTCCGGCCCGGGCCTGGAGCTTCGACGGCGTGGCCCTGGCCGGGGCCCGGGCCATGGGAGCCGATCGGGCCCGGCGCCCCCCGTTCCTGGTGGGGCCCCTCCCGGCGGTGGTCGACGAGCTGGTCGAGATCGACCGTCTGGTCCGCTTCCTGCAGCACCCGGTCAGGGCGTTCCTGCGCGAGCGGCTGGGGATCTCGGTGGCCGATCACAACCAGGAGCTGAGCGAGGCGATGCCGGTCGAGCTCGACGAACTGGAGAAGTGGCAGGTGGGCCAGCACCTGCTCGAGGCCCGTCTCGCCGGTGCCGACGAGGATGCCTGCGTGGCCGCCGAGCGGGCGCGGGGCAATCTCGCACCTGGCGCCCTCGCCGACCCCGTCTTGGACGTGGTGCGGCGGAACGTGGAGAGCCTGCTCTTGGCGGCACACGAGCTGGGCACCGGGGAGACGCGTTCGCTCGACGTCAGGGTGGCGCTGCCGGACGGGCGGCTGCTGGTGGGCACGGTGGCGGGCCTGGTGGGCAGCGTGCTGCGCGCCGTCAACTACTCCCGGCTGGGGCCGAAGCACCGTCTGGCCGGCTGGGCCCGGTTCCTCGCCCTCGCAGCCGCCCATCCCGACGAGCCGTTGGAGGTCGCCACCGTGGGCCGGGCCCGCCAAGAGGCGCGGTCGCGGGCCGTCAGCGTGGCCCGGTTGCGGCCGTTCCCGGGCACCGCTGCCGCCCGTCGTGACCGGGCGCTGGCCCAGCTGGTCGACCTGGTGTCGCTGTACGACCGGGGCATGTGCGAACCGCTCCCGCTGTACTGCGCCACCTCGGCGGCCCATGCCGCGGCCGTCGCCGCCGGCAAGGACGCCACGGCAGCGGCCAGGAAGCTGTGGGAGTCGGAGTGGGAGCGGGACCGGGAGGACAAGGACCTCGAGCACCAGTTGGTGCTGGGCGGCGTCCGCACCTTCGCCGAGGTGGTCGAGGTGCCGCCCTGTGAGGGGGAGGCCGGGGCCGGCTGGGAGGGCGGGGAGGCCAGCCGGTTCGGCCGCTACTCCCGGCGGCTGTGGGACTCGCTGCTCGCCGCCGAGGAGCTGGCCGACCGGTGAGCGCTGCCACCGCCCTGCGTGACTTCGACGTCTGCGGCCCACTGCCGCAGGCGGGAGTCACGGTGCTGGAAGCGAGCGCCGGTACCGGCAAGACCTTCACCATCGCCACCCTCGCCGCCCGCTACGTGGCCGAAGGCATCCCGCTGCAGCACCTGCTGGTGGTGACCTTCACCCGCATGGCCACCGGCGAGCTGCGGGACCGGGTCCGTGAGCGGCTGGTGAGGGCGGAGCAGGGGCTGGCCCGGGTGGTGGCCGGCGCAGTGCCCGACGCCGGCGACGACCTCGTGTGCCTCTTGGCCCGGGGCCCCCAACAGGAGGTCGCCCTGCGCCACCGCCGTCTGGCCGACGCCCTCTCCGACTTCGACGCCGCCACCATCGCCACCACCCACGAGTTCTGCCAGCACGTGCTGAGCAGCCTGGGCGTGGCCGGCGACGTCGACGCCGGGGCCACCTTCGTCCAAGACGTGCGCCCTCTGGTCGACGAGGTGGTCGACGACTTCTACGTCCGCAAGTTCCTGACCGCCGGCAAACCCCCGTTCAGCCGGGCCGAGGCCGGCGTCATCGCCCACAAGGCAGTGGCCAACCCCGACGCGCTGCTCGTGCCCGCCGATGCCCCGGCCGACAGCGACGCCGCGCTGCGCTTCCGGCTGGCCACTGCGGTGCGCAAGGAGGTGGATCGGCGCAAGCGTCGGGCCGGGTTGATGACCTTCGACGACCTGCTCACCCGCCTGCGCGACACCCTGGCCGACCCCGTTGTCGGTGATGCAGCCTGCCGCAGGCTGCGAGCGAGCTATCGCGTCGTGCTCATCGACGAGTTCCAGGACACCGACCCCATCCAGTGGGAGATCATGCGCCGTGCCTTCGGTGGCGGCAACGCCACGCTGGTGCTCATCGGCGACCCCAAGCAGGCCATCTACGCCTTCCGCGGCGCCGACGTCTATGCCTACCTGCAAGCGGCGCAGGAGGCAGACGACGTGGCGACGCTGAGGGTCAACTGGCGAAGTGACCAAGGCCTGCTCGAGGCCTACGACGCGCTGCTCGGGGGCACCAAGCTCGGCCACGAGGGCATCGCCTACCGGGCGGTACGGGCGGCGGAGGCGAACCGCGAGCCTCGGCTCGTGGGCGCCCCGGTGGCTGCGCCACTGCGGGTTCGCATGGTGCCCAGGGACGAGCCTCGGGTGCGGGGCACGAAGGGCGGCTACCTCACCGTCCAGTCCGCCCGGGAGCACATCGCCGCCGACGTGGCCGCCGATGTCGTGCGGCTGTTGTCCTCGCCGGCGCAGATCGTGCGGCCTTCCGGCCGGGGCGGCGAGAGGGAGCAGACGCCGGTGCGGCCGGGGGACGTGGCCGTCCTCGTCCACCGCCACCGGGATGCCGCACTCGTGCGCGACGCCCTCGAATCCGTGGCCGTGCCTGCCGTCATCAACGGCGCCGGCAGCGTCTTCGCCACCACGCCGGCCCGCGAGTGGCTGCGCCTGCTCGAGGCGTTGGAGCGACCGAGCGCGCCGACGCCGGTGCGGGGCGCGGCGCTGACCTCGTTCCTGGGCTGGACGGCCGAGGAGGTGGCCGGGGCAGGCGAAGCCGCCTTGGAGGAGCTGCATGCGAAGTTGCACCGCTGGGCAGCTCTGCTGCGGGGCAAGGGGATCGCCTCGCTGCTCGAGACGGTCACCCTCACCGAGGGGCTTCCCGAGCGGGTACTCGGCCGCGAAGACGGCGAGCGGGAGCTGACCGACCTGCGGCACGTGGCCCAGCTCCTGCACGCGGCGGCCGCCCACGACCACATGGGCGTCACCGCGCTCACCGCCTGGCTGCGTGAGCGCATCGCCGAGTCGACCAAGGAGAGCGACAGCGAGGAGCGCAGCCGCCGGCTGGACTCCGATGCCGAGGCGGTGCAGGTGCTGACCATCTTTCGCAGCAAGGGCCTGGAGTTCCCCGTCGTCTACTGCCCCTTCCTGTGGGACCCCGGATGGGCGCCGGAGAACGAGCCGCCGGTGTTCCACGATCCGGAGGCTGCCGACCGCCGTTGCATCGACGTGGGCGGCGGCGACCTGGGCCTGGCCGCGCACAGGCAGCAGCACCTGCGGGAGGAGCGGGGCGAGAAGCTGCGCCTGGCCTACGTGGCGCTGACGAGGGCCCAGCACCAGGCGGTGCTGTGGTGGGCGCCGTCCAAGGACAGCCGGAACTCGCCGTTGTGCCGGCTCCTGTTCTTCCGCAACGCCGATGGCAACGTCGCCGTGGCCGGTACTGCGGCCCCCCCGGACACTGTTGCGCTGGAGCGCTTGTCCGAGCTGGCGGCGGACTCGAAGGGGCGCGTGAGCGTCGAGCGGGCGGCCGGCGCCGACGGCGCCGTGTGGGCCGGCCAGCAGCGGGCAGTTGGCCAGCTTCGGGCAGAGCGGTTCGGGCGCACCCTCGACGCCCGATGGCGGCGCACCTCCTACAGCGCCATCACGTCGGTTGCCCACGAGGCGCGGGTGGCCAGCGAGGCCGAGGAGAACGTGGTCACCGACGAGGGCCCTGCCCCGCCGGCGCCGGCACCGACGCCGGCCGCTGTTGCGCCGCCCGAGCCCGACGAAGAGGCGCTGCGCTCGACGCCCTCGCTCCTGGCCACGATGCCCGGAGGCGTCGACATCGGCACCCTCGTCCACCGGGTGCTGGAGGAGGCAGACTTCGCCGCCGGTGACCTCGACACCGACCTGGTCGAGCGCATCGGGCACGAGCGGTCCCGCCGCCATGTCGATGTCGGTGATGCAGCCGCGGTGGCTGCCGGTTTGCTGGCGGCCATCGAGACGCCGCTCGGGCCGTTGGTGGGCGACCTCCGGCTCCGTGACGTCGGCCTCGCCGACCGCATCGACGAACTCGCCTTCGAGCTGCCGCTGGTGGGAGGCGACGCGCCGGCGGGAGTGGTTTCGGTGCAGCAGCTGGCCTCGTTGCTGCGCCAGCACCTCCCGGCCGACGACCCGCTCTTCGGCTACGCCGATCGGCTCGCTGACCCGGCACTGGCGGGCGAGCTGCGCGGGTACCTCTCGGGCAGCGTCGACCTGGTGCTGCGGGCACACGGGCCCGGCGGCACGCCCCGGTTCGCCGTGGTCGACTACAAGACCAACGTCCTGGCCACCGACCGCAGCCACCTGAGCGCCTGGCACTACCGGCCGGCGGCACTGGTGGAGGAGATGTACCGGTCCCACTACCCGCTCCAGGCGCTGCTCTACACGGTGGCGGTGCACCGCTACCTGCGCTGGCGGTTGCCGGGCTACGAGGCGGAGCGCAACCTGGCCGGGGTGCTCTACCTGTTCCTGCGGGGGATGGTCGGAGCTGCCACGCCCCGGATCGGCGGAAACCCGTGCGGGGTGTTCGCGTGGATGCCGCCGCCATCCCTGGTGGAAGCCTTGAGCGACCTGTTCGACCGGGGGGGTACGGCCGCATGAGCACCATCGATGGTGCAGAGGCACCGGGGTGGTCGGCGGTCCGGACGACGGCCGCCGATGAGGAGGTCGAACGGTTCCACGTCGGCCGGGTCCACCGCTGCCCCCGGTTGTTGAGGCCGTTCAACGAGATCGGCGTGCTCAGCGGGCCCGACATCCACGTCGCCCTCCGCCTGGCCCGCCTGGGCGGGGACGCCCGCGATGCGGTCGTCCTGGGGGCGGCGCTGGCCGTGAGGGCGCCGAGGCTGGGCCACGTCTGCACCGACCTGCGCACCATCACGGCCACCGTCGCAGTCGACGCCGAACTGCCCGTCGACCTCTCCGCGCTGCCCTGGCCCGAGCCGGACGAGTGGGTGTCACAGCTGGCGGCGAGCCCCCTGGTGGCCGTCGGGGAGGGCCAGCCGGGCGACCGGCCGCTGCGGCTCGTGGGCAGCCGCCTCTACCTCGACCGCTACTGGCGGGAGGAGCGCCAGGTGGCGGCCGACCTGGTGGCGCGGGCACAGGCGGGGGCCGCGGGCGTGGCCGCTGACCATCTGGCCGAGGGCCTGGCGCGGCTGTTCCCGCCCCAGCGACCGGTCGACGGAGACGGCCTGTCGCCTGATCACCAGCGGCTGGCGGCTGCCAGTGCGGTGTTGCGGCGATTCGCGGTGGTGGCCGGCGGACCGGGCACCGGCAAGACCACGACCGTGGCCCGGATCCTGGCCCTGCTCCACGAGCAGGCCGCGGTCACCGGCGCCCCGGCGCCCCTCGTGGCGCTGGCTGCACCGACGGGCAAGGCGGCGGCCCGCCTGGAGGAGGCGGTTCACCACGAGGCCGGGGCGATCGCCGTCAGTGACGCCGTCGCGGGCCATCTCCTCGGGCTGCAGGCGTCGACCCTTCACCGGCTGCTCGGCTGGCGGCCCGGCAACCGCAGCCGCTTCCGCCACGACCGGGCCAACCGCCTGCCCCACGACGTGGTCATCGTCGACGAGGCGTCCATGGTCTCGCTGTCGCTCATGGCCAGGTTGGTAGAAGCCGTCCGACCTGCGGCGCGCCTGGTGCTAGTCGGAGACCCGGAGCAGCTGGCGTCGGTCGAGGCGGGGGCGGTCATGGGGGACGTGGTGGGCCCGGCGGCCGGGGCGCTGCTCTTGCGGCAGCCGGCGAGGGCGGCGCTGGAGCAGGCAACGGGCCAGGAGGTGCCGGCGGGCGAACCGCCGGCCGGTGCCGTGGTCGGCGACGGCATCATCGTGTTGCGTCGCGTCCACCGCTTCGGGGGCGGCATCGCTGCGCTGGCCGAAGCCATCCGGGCCGGGGACGGCGATGCCGCGGTACGCACGCTGGTGGCCGGTGGCGAGGGCGGCGATGTGCACTGGGTCGATGCCGACGTGGCTGCGGCCGGCCACGCCGGCGACCTGAGCACCGTCAGGCAGGCCGCGGTCGCCGCCGGGCGAAGGGTCATCGAGGAGGCCCGGGCAGGCCGGGCGGTCGAGGCCATCTGCGCGCTCGGGCAGTTCCGCCTGTTGTGCGCTCACCGCCGGGGCCCCTACGGCGTGGAGACCTGGATGGCCCAGGCCGAGCGGTGGCTGGCCGAGGAGGTGGGCGGCTTCGGCCCCTCCGGGCCCGGCGGGCCGGGCGGGTCGGGCCAGTGGTACGCCGGCCGGCCGCTCCTGATCACGGAGAACGACTACGGGCTGCGCCTCTACAACGGTGACACCGGTGTGGTCGTGGCAGCCGGCGCCGGCCGCCTCCACGCCGTGTTCGAGCGTCGTGGTGAACTGCTGCGCTTCAGCCCCAGCCGGCTGTCGGCCGTCGACACGGTCCACGCCATGACCATCCACAAGAGCCAGGGGTCCCAGTTCGACCAGGTGGCGGTGGTGCTGCCCGATCCGGCGTCGCGGATCCTGACCAGGGAGCTGCTCTACACCGCCGCCACGCGGGCCCGGCGCCGGCTCGTCGTCGTGGCCACCGAGGAGTCCGTCAGGGCCGCGGTGGGCCGTCCCGTCGCACGGGCCTCGGGCCTGCGTGCGTTGTTGTGGTCCGGGGGGTGACGCGCAGCGGGCCGACCGGATGACCCGGCCGGCCCACTGGGCAGCTCAGCTCG
>JAHWJU010000074.1 GCA_019348255.1 Actinomycetota bacterium
GGCGCCAGGAACTGCCCCGTGTAGCTCTCGGCGGTCTTGGCCACCGTCTCCGGCGTGCCCTCCACGATGACGGTGCCGCCACCCTCGCCGCCCTCGGGCCCGAGGTCGATGATCCAGTCGGCCGTCTTGATCACGTCGAGGTTGTGCTCGATGACCAGCACCGTGTTGCCCTGGTCGACCAGCCGGCTGAGGACGGTGAGCAGCTTGCGGATGTCCTCGAAGTGCAGCCCGGTGGTGGGCTCGTCGAGGATGTAGATGGTGTGGCCGGTGCCCCGTTTCGACAGCTCCGAGGCCAGCTTCACCCGCTGCGCCTCGCCCCCCGAGAGTGTGGGGGCAGGCTGGCCGAGGCGGACGTAGCCGAGGCCGACGTCCACGATGGTCTGCATGTGCCGGGCGATCTTGGGCTGGTTGGCGAAGAACTCGAGCGCCTCCTCGCACGGCAGGTCGAGCACCTCGGCGATGTTCTTCCCCTTGAACTGGATGTCCAGGGTGTCGCGGTTGTAGCGGGCGCCTTTGCACACCTCACACGGCACGTAGACGTCGGGCAGGAAGTGCATCTCGATCTTGATGGTGCCGTCGCCGGCGCAGGCCTCACAGCGCCCGCCCTTGACGTTGAACGAGAACCGGCCGGGCAGGTAGCCGCGGACCTTGGCCTCCTGGGTGGTCGAGAACAGCTTGCGGATGTGGTCGAAGACGCCGGTGTAGGTGGCGGCGTTCGACCGTGGGGTGCGGCCGATGGGTGACTGGTCGATGTTGATGACCTTGTCGAGCAGTTCGCACCCCTCGATGGACTTGTGCCGGCCCGGCACCATCTTCGAGCGGTAGACCTTCTGCATCAACGCCCGGTACAAGATGTCGTTGACGAGGGTCGACTTCCCCGACCCCGAGACGCCGGTGACGGCGACGAAGCAGCCGAGCGGGAGCTCGACGTCGATGTTCTTCAGGTTGTGCTCCCGTGCGTCGCGCACGACCAGCCAGTCGCTGCCCGGCTCCCGGCGCATCTCGGGCACGGGGATCGTCCTCTTGCCGGACACGTACTGACCCGTTACCGAATCCTTGGCCTTGACCAGGTCCTTCAACCCGCCGGAGACGACGATCTTGCCGCCGTGCTCGCCGGCGCCCGGCCCGATGTCGACGATGTGGTCGGCAACACGGATGGTGTCCTCGTCGTGCTCCACCACGATGACGGTGTTGCCGAGGTCCCGGAGGCGCAACAAGGTGTCGATGAGCCGGCGGTTGTCCCGCTGGTGCAGCCCGATCGAAGGCTCGTCGAGGACGTAGAGCACGCCGACGAGGCCCGAGCCGATCTGGGACGCCAGGCGGATCCGCTGCGCCTCGCCCCCGGCCAGCGTGCCCGCCGAACGGTTGAGCGTGAGGTAGTCGAGGCCGACGTCGAGGAGGAACTGCATGCGGGCGTTCACCTCCCGCACCACCCGCTCGGCGATCATCCTGTCGCGTTCGGTCAGCGCCATTGACGCCAAGGCCGCCGCCGACTTTGCGATCGACAGCTCGCACAGTTCGTGGATGTTCCTGCCCCCGACGGTGACCGCCAACGACTCCGGCTTCAGGCGGGCGCCGCCACAGTCGCGGCAGGGCACCTCCCGCATGTAGCCCTCCATCTGCTCGCGCACGTAATCGGAGTCCGAGTCGCCGTGGCGCCGCTGCAGGTGGGGAATGGCACCTTCGTAGACGGTGGAATACGAACGGACACGGCCGTAGCGGTTCTTGAAAGTCACCGGCACCTTCCGGGCGCCGCTGCCGTAGAGGAGCACCTTCTGCTGGGCCTTCGTGAGCTTCCTGAACGGCGTCGTCGTCTCGAAGCCGTAGCTCTCCGCCAGTGCCACCAGCACCCGCTGGTGCCACTCGCTGTGCCCGTTGGCCCAGGGGGCGATAGCCCCCTCGCCGACGGACAGGTCGGGGTTGGGCACCACCAACTCGGGGTCGACCTCGAAGCGGGTGCCCAGGCCCGAGCAGGTGGGGCAGGCCCCGTAAGGGGAGTTGAACGAGAAGTTGCGTGGTGCCAGCTCGTCGAAGGACAGGCCGCAGTTGGTGCACGCGAGGTGCTGGCTGAACGTCATGCACTCGTCCTCCGGCGCGGCATCCCCCTCCCTGGGCACCAGCTGCACCTCGGCCACACCCTCGGCCAGCTTCAGCGCCGTCTCGAGCGAGTCGGTGAGCCGCCGCTCCATCCCCTCCCGCTTGACCAGACGGTCGACGACCACCTCGATCGTGTGCTGCTCGTAGCGGGCCAGCTTGGGCACGTCGGTGAGCTCGTGGACCTCGCCGTCGATCCGGGCCCGGGCGAAGCCCTGCTTGGCCAGCTCCTCGAGCATCCCCTCGTACTCGCCCTTGCGGCCCCGCACCACCGGCGCCAGCACCTGGAAGCGGGTGCCCTCCGGCAGCTCGAGGATGCGGTCGACGATCTGCTGGGGGGTCTGGCGGCTCACCGTCCGCCCGCAGTTGGGGCAGTGGGGGACGCCGATCCGCGCGTAGAGGAGGCGCAGGTAGTCGTAGATCTCGGTGATCGTGCCGACGGTCGAGCGGGGGTTGCGGGAGGCCGACTTCTGGTCGATGGAGATGGCCGGCGACAGCCCCTCGATGAAGTCGACATCGGGCTTGTCCATCTGGCCCAGGAACTGGCGGGCGTAGGCGGAGAGGGACTCGACGTAGCGGCGCTGGCCCTCGGCGTAGATCGTGTCGAACGCGAGGGAAGACTTGCCGGACCCGGACAGGCCGGTGAACACGATCAGCTTGTCGCGGGGCAACTCCAAAGAGACGTTGCGGAGGTTGTGCTCGCGGGCGCCCCGGATGACCATGACGTCCGACATCACCGACAGGATACCGGCGGAACGGGTGTTCGGTCAGGACCCCCGGCGCCAGCTGGAGACCCGCAGTTGGACGCCATCGAAGAGGCGCAGGCCACCGGTGTTCACCAACTCGAAGCCCGGATAGTGCAGGGGCGGCTCCTCGGCCAGCTCCACCGACGCGAAGCTACTGACGCCGGCCGCGGTGAGGACGGAGGCGGCCGCGGGCGGGCCCGCCAATGGACCCAGGGTCAGCCACCGCTTGTTCCCGTAGAAGGCGCCCCCCTCGCGGGCGAGGTGGTACACGCCCGAGACGATGACCGACTCCGGACGCCGGTCGAGTGCGTCGATCGTACGGGCGACCTCGCGGGTGCGGACCGACATCCACGACAGGCCGAAGAGAGTCACGGCGACCGAGAGCACGGCGAAGCCCGCTTGCACCGGGCGCGGCCGCTCCGACAGGAGAGCCCAGCCCACGACAGCCAGCAGCGCGCCGCTGACCAGCAGGTACCGCCCCCCCCATTGCGGCGCCGCGCCTCCCCGGAACTGGGTGGCCAGCACCAGCGGCACGGCTCCCACGCCGATGGCCACGACTATCGCGGCCACGTCACGGCGCAGGCCGGCGCCGCCCGCCGGCGGCGTCTCCCCCCGGCGCCGGACTGCCACCGCGGCGGCGGCGAAGGGGGCGGCCACCAAAAGCCCGGGGACGAAGCCCAGGCCGGCGACTCCCATGCGCAGCCCCAGCAGAGCCCCGGCGCCGGCAACCGCCCCCACGGCCACCCCTTTGTCCCGCCTCAGGGCGCCGATGACCAGCAGCAGAGCGATGCCGGCGCCCAGCACCACCCCCCGCTCGTCGCCGTCGGCCCCGACGGTGGTGACCGCCGCCTCCTTCAGCCTGCCGGCGGGCGCGTCGCCGGCGGAGACGGCCGTGGCCACCGCCCGGGTGCCGCGGATGGACGAGCCCACCACCCGTCGCTCGGCCACCTCGTTGATCACCAGGGGGACCACCGCCCCCAGCACCAAGAAGGCGCCGGCCAGCACCACCTTCGGCAGCGCCACCCCCCGCAGGAACAGCACCACAACCAGGGCCAGGCCCACCACGGCCAGGTAGACGAGGGTCTCGGTGCGCATGGTGGCCGCCGAACCCAGCAGAGCCCCCGCCGTCAGCGCCCGCCATGCGCCACGCCCAGTTCCCCGCTGCCAGGCGTCGACCACCAACACGACGGCCCACGCCGTCAGCGCCACCCCGACAGAGTGCTCCCAGAAGTCCAAGGCGTAGATGGTGAGGGGCGAGGCCAGCCCCACCAGCCAGTAGCCCCCCCACGCCCGGCGCTCGCTCACCCCCAGCCGGCGCAGCAGCGCCAACGCAGCCAGGGCGGCGGCCACCGAGCCGGCCATGGGCACGAGCAGCGCCCCCCGGTAGCCGCCGACCCGGTAGAGGTGCCAGCCGGCGTAGAGCGCAGGCAGCGTGGTGACGTTGACCCAGCGCCCCGAGGTGGTGTGGGCGGTGAACCCGATCGGGTGCAGCGCCCCGCTGGCATCCCACTCCTCGGCCCAGTAGCCGAGGTCGGGGTCGAAGTGGCCGCGCTCGGTCATCACCTTCAGCGTCGCCACCTTGCCCCCGGTGTCGGTGCCCAGGTACCCCCCCGGGTCGTTGAGCAACGACAGCGCCACGTACACCACCACCAGCAAGGCGGCGGCCCCTGCGGCTGGCGCCAGCCGCCGCAACTGAAGCGTTGACCCATGTCTCCTCAGGCGGAGACCTCCCTGAGTTCCCGCTTGAGGTCCTTGATCTCGTCGCGCAGTCGGGCCGCGTACTCGAAGCGCAGATCGGCAGCCGCCTCGTTCATCTCCTCTTCGAGAGTGCGGATCAGGCGCGCCAGCTCGTCGGAGGGGAGGTTGGAGAAGTCGGACCGGTCGCGCTTGCGGTTGCGGCGGTCACTACCGGGCACGGGGGCTCCCCGCTCGCCGCGGCCCACCAGGGACAGGATGTCCGACACCGCTTTGCGCACGGTCTGCGGGTTGATGCCGTGGTCGATGTTGTACTGCTGCTGGCGCTCCCGCCGGCGTTGGGTCTCGGAGATGGCGTAGCGCATCGAGTCGGTGACGGTGTCGGCGTACATCACCACCTGGCCGTCGACGTTACGGGCGGCCCGGCCGATGGTCTGGATCAGCGAGGTCTGCGATCGCAGGAAACCCTCCTTGTCGGCATCGAGGATCGCCACCAGAGAGACCTCGGGCAGATCGAGCCCCTCCCGCAGGAGGTTGATGCCCACGAGGACGTCGAACTCGCCCAGGCGCAGGTCGCGCAGGATCTCGATGCGCTGGATGGTGTCGACCTCGGAGTGCAGATAGCGCACCCGGATGCCCATCTCGAGGAGGTAGTCGGTGAGATCCTCGGCCATCTTCTTGGTGAGCGTCGTCACGAGCACCCGCTGCTCCGCCGCCACCCGCAGCCGGATCTGGTCCATCAGGTCGTCGATCTGGCCCTTGGTCGGCCTGACCACCACCTCGGGGTCGACCAGGCCGGTGGGGCGGACGATCTGCTCGACCACCTGGGTCGACTGGCCTATCTCGTAAGCCGAAGGCGTGGCCGACAAGAAGATGCACTGGTTGATGCGTCGGTAGAACTCGTCGAAACGCAGTGGCCGGTTGTCAGCTGCCGAGGGCAACCGGAACCCGTGGTCGATCAACGTCTCCTTCCGGGAGCGGTCACCCTCGTACTGCCCGTGGAGCTGGGGCACGGTGACGTGCGACTCGTCGATGACGAGCAGGTAGTCCCTGGGGAAGAAGTCGATGAGCGTCGAGGGGGGCTCACCGGGCGACCGGCCGTCGATGGGAGCCGAGTAGTTCTCGATGCCGTTGCAGTAGCCGACCTCCTGGATCATCTCCAGGTCGTACTGGGTCCGCATCCGCAGCCGCTGGGCCTCGAGCAGGCGCCCCTCCTTTTCGAAGAAGGCCAGTCGCTCCTGAAGCTCCTGCTCGATGCGGCCGATGGCCGCCTTCAGCCGTTCTTCGGAGGCCACGTAATGCGTGGCCGGGAAGATGGTCACCTCGGCGAAGTCGCCCATGAGCTCGCCGGTGAGCGGGTCGGTCCGGGTGATCCGTTCGATCTCGTCGCCGAACATCTCGACGCGCAGCGCGAACTCTTCGTAAGCCGGGTGGACCTCGAGCGTGTCCCCCCGCACCCTGAACTTCCCCCTCACGAGGTTCTGGTCGTTGCGCTCGTAGTTCATGTCGACCAGCTGGCGAAGGATCGTGCGCTGGTCGACCTCCTCGCCGCTGCGCAGGAAGAGGATCTTCTTCGCGTACTCCTCCGGAGACCCCAGGCCGTAGATGCAGGAGACGGACGCCACCACGATGACGTCTCTCCTCGTGAGTAGCGCCGAGGTGGCGGCATGGCGGAGACGGTCGATCTCGTCGTTGATCGACGAGTCCTTCTCGATGTAGGTGTCACTCGACGGGATGTAGGCCTCGGGCTGGTAATAGTCGTAGTAGCTCACGAAGTACTCCACCCGGTTCTTCGGGAAGAACTCCCGCATCTCGTTGGCGAGCTGAGCGGCGAGCGACTTGTTGGGGGCGATGATGAGCGTGGGCCGCTGCACGGACTGGATCGTCCAGGCGATGGTGGCGCTCTTGCCGGACCCGGTGATGCCCAAGAGCGTCTGGAAGCGGTCGCCCCTCTCCACCCCGTTGGCCAGCGCGGCGATGGCCGCCGGTTGGTCGCCGGCCGGCTGGAAGTCGGACACGACCTCGAAGGGGGGCACAGACCGAGTGTAAAGCCGGGGTAGGACAATCCCACCGGGGCCCTCGACGGACGTGGCGCGGGTCAGCGCATCGAGTTGATCCACTGCCATGCCCGCTCGACCTGAGCTTCCAGCGCCTCCATGGAACCGCTGTTGTCGATGACGAAGTCGGCCACCGCCAGCCGCTCCTGTCTCGACGCCTGGGCTGCCACCCGTGCCCTCACCTCCTCCTCGCGCACGCCCCGTCGCTCCACCAGCCGGCCAACTGCCACCTCGACGGGGCAGTCCACCACCAGGACGCCGGCCACCGGGTAGCGGGCCCTGCCCCCCTCGGCCAGCAGTGGAACGTCGAGGACGACCACCGCGTCCCCAGCCGACTCGGCCGCCAGTCGATCGCCCATCACCTGGATCACCGACGGATGGGTGAGCCTCTCGAGGTGCGACCGCTGCGCCGGGTCGTCGAACACGATCGCCGCCAAGGCCGGCCGGTCGATTCGCCCGTCGGCGCCCAGGATCCCTCGGCCGAAGTGCCCGACGATGCCCTCGTAGGCCGAGCCGCCGGGCGCCTGGACCTCCCGCACGATGGCATCGGCATCGATGATCACTGCGCCCCGCTCAGCCAACAGAGCCGACACCGTCGACTTGCCCGACCCGATCCCTCCGGTCAGGCCGACGGTGATCACGGTGTCGATCCTACGGAAGGGGTACGGAACGTACCATCGGGTGATCGAACTTCGGACGCCATCGCCGGCCCACCTCGGAGTCCGGGCAGAGCCCGGGTCACCGCCACAGGTTGCCGCGCCCGCCCCAGCGTCAGGTGGGACCGCGGCCCCGACGGCCGGCCCGCCGCCTCTGGACCTGCTCGCGAACTTCGCGCCGCTGGTCACCGCCATCCGGTGGGGCACGGTCGCGATCGGACTCGCCTTGGCCGCGCTAGACGACTTCGAGCCAACCCGGCTCCTGACCCTCGGTGTACCCCTGGTTGCCTACGCAGCGGTGCGCACGGTGCGGCCACTGCGGTACCTGACGGACCGGGTGACGAGCCTCGTCATGGTGCTCGCCGAGGTTGCGTTGAGCCTCGGCATCGTCGTGGCCAGCGGCTACTGGAGCTCGCCGTACGTCTTTTGTCTGGCGTCGGCGATCGTCGCCGCCGGCTTCGCGCGCGGTTTCGGCTTCGCCATCCGGACGGCCTTCGCGGCTGTAGCCGGCGTTGCCATCCCCTACCACGTCACCACGCTCTTCCCCGATGCGCTCGTCACGGTGCAGTGGGGCGGAGAGCTGGTCCTGATCGCGCTCGTGGCCGGCTACGCGCGGCGGCTGTTCGGCCAGGCCGAGGAGCAGAACGCCATCGCCCGCCAGACGAACGACCTGCTCGCCCAACTCAACGCACTGGCCCAGACCCTTCCGGCATCGCTGGACCTGGACGAAACCATCGCCACCACGATCCGCCAACTGCGCGACCTCTTCCCCTTGGACGTGGTGGTGGTGCTCCTCAGGGAGGACCGGGGAGCTGGATGGGCCGTCGTGGGCGCCCAGGGCGTGCGCCTGGCGCCGGCGGTGGCCGAAGAGAACCTCCCGGGACCTGCCCGCCGTGCTCTCGCGCGGGGCGAGCCGTGCCTCAGCCTCGAAGCGGGCGGCATGTCGCCCGCCAGCAAGGCCGGGATCTACCTGCCGCTCCAGGCCCGGGACCGCCTCATCGGCTTGGTCGCAGTGGAGAGCCGCAGTCACGATCAACTGGGCCATCGGGAGCTGCTGCTGGGCGAGGGCGTGGCCGCCCAGGCCGCACTGGCCATCGACAACGCCCGGTGGTTCTCCCGTCTCCGTACGGTGGGGGCCGACGACGAGCGGGACCGGATTGCCCGGGACCTGCACGACCGGGTCGGTCAGTCCCTCGCCTTCGTGTCGTTCGAGCTCGATCGCATCGGCCGACAGCCGGATGCCAGGCCGGTCGCGGACGACCTGCTCCACCTGCGCGAACAGGTACGCCAGGTGGTCACCGAGGTGCGAGACACGCTGTACGACCTGCGCACCGACGTGTCGGACCGCAAGGACCTGGTTGCCACCCTGGACGAGTTCCTCGACCGGGTGGCAGAGCGAACCGGACTGGAGGTCCGCTTCGACCATTCCGCCAGCCACCGCCTCCCGGTCCGCCAAGAGCGGGAGATGTGGCGGATAGCGCAGGAGGCCGTCACCAACGCCTACCGCCACGCTGAGCCGTCGGTGGTCGGGGTGCGATGGCAGTGCGACGAGGCGAGGGCGGTGCTGGAGGTCCACGACGACGGGCGGGGGCTGCCGGCGCCCACCGGCCACCCCACTCCCGGCGCCCGCGCCGACCGATACGGCATCCTCGGAATGCAGGAACGGGCGGCAGCCATAGGGGCGCGGCTGGAGATCTCCTCGGCGCCGGGCGCCGGCACCACCGTGCGGTGCGAACTGCAGCGACCACCGGTGACGGCTCCGGCGAACGGCGGGCGATGAGCATCCGCGTGCTGCTGGCGGACGACCACACGATGGTGCGCCAGAGCATGCGCCGGTCCATGGAGGCCGAGGGCTTCCAGATCGTCGGGGAGGCGGCCGACGGCGAGGAAGCCGTCCGCCTCGCACTGGAACTGACGCCCGACGTGGTGCTCATGGACATCTCGATGCCGGTACTGGACGGAGTGGAGGCCACCCGCCAGGTGCGCCGCCAGTGCCCGGCCACCCAGGTGGTCGTGCTCACCATGCATGCCGACGCCGACCTCGTCCGCCGGGCCCTCCAGTCCGGCGCCGCCGGCTACCTGACCAAGGACTGCAGCGTGGACGAGGTGGCCGAAGCGGTGCGACTGGCAGCCAGTGGCGACGTTGCAGTCTCCGGTGGTCTGGCTGCGGCCCTGCTCCACCAGGCGGCGTCGTTGCCGGACGAGCCGGAGGTGTCGCCGGCGGTGACCGCCAGGGAGGTCGAGGTCCTCCAGTTGATCGCCGAGGGCGCGTCACCGCCCGAGGTTGCCGAGAAGCTGTTCATCAGCGTCAGCACTGTGAAGAACCACCTCTCGTCGATCTACGAGAAGCTCGACGCCCGGGATCGGACACAAGCCGTGGTCAAAGCACTACGTATGGGCGTGATCCGCCTCGATTGAGCCGGCCCGCGCCGGGAAATTGGTCGATCGGCCTATGAAGGCGGGTCACGTGCAGCCGATACCGTGAGGGCGTCCACTCGGCGGCCAAGGAGCTCCTGTGAATCTCGTCACCTACCACCAGCAGTACGTCGTGCCTTACGTGCGCGCCCGCTGGGGTGGCCGGGACGACGCCGGCGCCAGCCTCGTCGAGTACGCGCTCCTCGTGGCCCTCATCGCCGTCGTCTGCATCCTGGCCATCACCTTCCTCGGGAACCAGACGTCCAACAAGCTCAGCAAGCTCGGCTCGAACATCCAGAACTAGGTCGGCGATCGGGTGGGGCGAGGACACCCGATGCCTGGCGCCGGGGCTGAGGACGGACGGGAGGCGGGAACGTCGCTCGTGGAGTACGCGCTGCTCCTCGCGCTCATCGCGCTCGTGGCGTTCCTCTCGCTGCGTTTCTTCGGCGGGGCCCGCGACAACAGCATCTCGCGCAGCGGGTCCGCCCTGTTCACGGGCCTGGTGCTGCCGCTGCTCTGACGAAGACGGCCCAGCCGTCCCGGGTGCCTACGGCTCGCCAGGCCGGGCTGACCTCCAGCCGGCGCACCAAGGGCAGTCGTTGCTCCCAGATCACGACCTCGGCCCGGTGGTGATCGAGGATGTCCAGTGAGGCCGGGTGCCCCCCGGACAGGCGCAGGTAGTCGAGAGTCACCGCCACCGGGTAGAAGTCGACACGGTCGTCGATGAAGACGCCGGCGCCGGTGCCGTGCACGAGGATCACGTACCCGGCGGCGACATCGTCGGTGACGAGGCGCCGCAGGCTCGTGTGTTCACCCGCCAGCCGCAGCGCTCGCACCGGATAGCCCTCGAGCGCCAGCGCCGGTTCTGGCCGCGCCGCCGCCGTGAACAGCAGGGCGAGCGTTCCCAAGAGCGCGGCCAGGACGAGGTTGAGCCTCCGGTTCTGACCGCTCGCGGCGGCCGACGCCGCCTGGGCCGGCGCCTGCAGGGCCCGACCGAGGACGGGCGCCAAGGCGATCGCCGCCACGGGAAGGTTCCGCTGGGCCAGCAGCCCGGCCAGCACCAGCGCGGCCACGGGCAACAGGTCGCGCCATCCCAGCGCCTTTCGCCCCCACACCAGCACCACGACGGCGCCGGCGAGGCAAGTCACCGTCACGACCGCCGTCGGCGTCTGCAGGTCCAGCGGGCGCCATTCCACGACGTGGCGGAAGGCCTCCCGCTTCTCCAGGACCGTGCCGGGGAAGGTGAGCAGGCGCAGCCCGAGCGGGTTGATGACCGAGACCACGAGGCCAGCCGTGAACCACCCCAACCAAGGGAGGACGGGCACCGTCCTCAGGCGTGCGCCGCGACTGTCCAGCCACTGCCCCACCGCCACCAGCACCAGCCAGGCCGCGCCCAACAGGAACGAGCCGTGGCTGTTGACCCAGATCCAGACCAGCGGAACCAACAACCAGGGCGGCAGCCGCTCCTCCACCAGGGTGACCGTGGCGGCGAAGGCCAGCAGCCCGAAGGCGAGAGGGCGTGGAGACCAGTACACGATGCCGACGCCGACCACCAGCGCCATCGCCAGCGCGGTTCGCACCGCGCTGCCGGTGCGGCTCCGACGGCCGATGAGCCAGGCCAGCAGTCCGTACACCAGCCCGTGCAGGAGGCGAACGCCGGTGAACCCCCCGATGCGGTGGGCGACGCCGTAGGTGGCTTCCGGCAGCCAGCTCTGCACCACCCATGGCCGTCCTGCCGCCGTGAAGGAGTAGGGGTCGGTCCTGGGGATGCTCCCGGAGCTGATCATGTCGATGCCGGTGCGGAGGTGCAGGAACAGCGAGTTGTCCCCCAACCGGCGCAGCCCGAGTCGGAGGCCGAGCAGAGTGAAGGTGGCGACGAACAACGACTCGGTGCTGGGCGCGCGGGCAGCCACCGCCGCCGGTGGCGCCACTAGAAGCCGGTGGTCAGGTAGTTGAGCGCCGAAGGCCCGAGCAGGACCACGAAGATGCCGGGGAAGACGCACAGCACCATGGGGA
>JAHWJU010000075.1 GCA_019348255.1 Actinomycetota bacterium
CTCGACCGCCCGCCCGACCGCTTCGTCGAGCCGGCCGTTGATGAGCACCAGCCGGGCGCGGGCTTCGCGTTCCACCTCGCGGAGTTGGGCAATGAGCTGACGCTGACTGAGCGCGGCGTCCCTGGCCGGCTTGCCGGCCCGATCAGCCACCCGCTCCATCGCCCGGGGATCGAGCTCGCGGCGCGCCGACTCTGCGTCAGCGCCCCATGCTGCGAGATCACGGCACGAGTCCAATGACTGGAGAACGTCCTCCTCGAGTTCGACGAGGCGGTCCCGCAGCGGCCCCCTACGGGTTCCCTCGATGGCCCGCTGGAACCGGGCGGCGGCATCCTCGGCATCGACTACGGCTGCCTTCCACTTCCCTCTGATCTCGCTGCGCATGGTCCTGCTCGCCGTCGTGAAGCCCGGCACCCTCGCCATGGCCCGGCCGACGGGCACAGCCCAGGCGCCCACCGCGGCCAGCAGGGCGGCCGCCAGCGGGGCGCCGGCGCCCAGAAGCACAGCGGCCGCCAGCGAGCCTGACACGATGCCGGCCGGAGAGGTGATCGCCCGGGCCACCGGCGCCCGGAAGAAGCGGTCCCGCAGGCGGAGGCCTCGCCCGCTCGAGATCGGCACCCGGCGGCTCACGCCAGCGCCACCCGCAGGTCGCCCAGGAGGACTGGCGAGTACGCCAGGTCGGTGCGGACGGTCGGGCGCCCGCGGAACGCGGGGACGTACTCGACCAGCCAGTGCGGCTTGCCTTCGACCTGATAGCCGGCCCGGGAAAAGGCACGTGCAACGTCGTCGGAAGCAAGCACCCGAGCCAGATCGGCGGTCCGCGAAGAGAACAACGCCGGCACCACCACGACCTCGGCCGCCCGCACGTCGATGGGGTAGCGCACTGCAGCGGCATCGAAGGTCTCCTGCTCGTCATAGTCGAGCGCTCGAACCGCAGCCAGCACTTCGGCCTCCAACGTCAGGGCGACCGTGTCGCCCTCGATACGCATCGCATCCTCATACGGCGCCTGGCTTCTTCGCACCTCGTGGACGAAGGAGCGCAATCCCTCCCGACTGGCTTGGTGGTCGATGCCCCCGGACTGGCCCACCCAGCCAGCGGCGTAGACGAGAGAAGCGAGGGCCAGCAGACCGGCCGCCGATGTACGGGGGTCGTGCAGGGTGACCGCCTTCGGGCGGGCGGTCGCTGAACAGGCGAAGCGCCCGGCGGGATCCGGGCAGAGGGCGTCGAGAGCTTCGACGGCGGAGCGAGGGCCGGTGAGCACCACGGGGCTGCGGGCTACGACGGCGAGGGGCGGCCCCATCATCGCCGGATCGGTCGCAGCCGACGCGGCCATCTGATCGAAGGGCCGGAAGGTGAGCCAGGCGTCGGTCTCGAAGCCTTCACCACGCGACAGTCGATCGAGGGTGAGCCCAACCGCCTCGATGCGCACCTTGAAGCCCAAGAGGGCCGGCGTGGTCTCGCAGACCACCCGCAACTCCTCGGCGCACAACAGGTCGACCTCATCGCGCTCGAACCTGTCGTACGTCTCGTCCCGTCGTCGCTCGACCGGCCGATCGTCTTCGCGCTTGGCGCGGTGGGCCCGGATCTCCATCGCCAGCGAGATCACCAAGACGGCGAAGAGGAGGGCAGCCACGCGGCGCATGGGCCCGGGTCTACCGCAATTCCTACGGCCCGCCGATCACTCCGATCTCTTCTTCACCGCCGGCGGTCACATCACCGCCGGCCGCCACCTCCACGCCGGCGTCGACGATGGCCCGGCTCACGTGGGCGCCCGAGCGGATCAGCGCACCGTCGAGCACGACGGCGTCCTCCACGACGGCCCCCCGTTCGACCACCACCCCCGGCGACAGGACCGAGCCGACGACGCGTCCGGCGACAACGCAGCCCGGCGCCAGCAGCGAACCCTCCACCGAGGCGCCGGAGGCGAGGCGGGCGGGAGGCCGGTGGGCGCCGGCGGTGCGCACGGGCCACGAAGGGTCGAACAGATCGATGACGTCGGAGCCCTCCGCCAACAGGTCCTGGTGCGCCTGCCAGTAGCTGTCGATGGTTCCCACGTCGCGCCAGTAACGATCGAAGCGGTGCTCGAAGGCCCGCCCGCCCGCGACGAGCCGGGGGAGGAGGCCCTCGCCGAAGTCGGAGAGCGAGTCGTGTTCCCCGGCCAGGTCCTCCAAGACGCCCAGGAGCGCCGCCGGCCGGTAGGCGAAGACCTCCATGGTCACCACGTCGCTCGTGGGACGGTCCGGCTTGTACGAGAACTCCCGCACCACGCCGTCGTCGACCGACCCGACGACGCCGTAGCGGCTGGGGTCCTCGGCGGTGGTCGTGGCCATCGTCACGTCGGCGTCGTTGGCCAGGTGGGCGTCGATCAGGTCGCGGTAGTCGAACGAGTAGACAGCATCGGCGCTGAGTACCAGCACGACGTCGGCGTCGAACTCGGCGATGAGGCGGTGGTGGCGCCACAGCGCGTCGGCGTTGCCGTCGGAGAAACCCTCCTCGTCGCCGCCGGTGAAGGGGTGGAGGATGAGCAGCCCGCCCGACGTACGGTCGAGGTCCCACGGCCGGCCGTTGGCGAGATGGTCCTCGATCGACTGAGGCTGGTACTGCTGGATGACCCAGACGTCGTCGATGCCGCTGTTGGCGCAGTTGCTCAGCGGGAAGTCGATGAGGCGGTAGGAGCCGCCGAAGCGCAGCGCCGGCTTGGCCCGGCGCTCGGTCAGCTTGCCCATGCGGCTTCCGGCTCCTCCGGCGAGGACGACCGCCAATGTTCGTGCCCGGGTCATCGCTGCTCCTTACCCGTCCACCGCCGTTTGGTCCCTGCGGTGCCAAGGACCGGCCGGGGGCCGGTCCCCGTTAGGTCTCGGCCTCCCGCACCCCCCGCACGTTGCGGGCCGTGGCCCGGCCCTTGACCGTGCGGCTCGTCAGGTTGCCGATGCCGAGGATGAGAAGGCGCCTCTGGATGGTGACCTCCACGCTCACGTGGTCGGCGGCCACTTCGACCACCCGCCCCTGGTATCCCGCCTGGGACAGGAAGTCCGCTACCGCTTGGCGGGAGGCCTGCTCGTCGAGCCGCTGCTCTCCGCTGCCCCGCAGCGCGTCGAGCGACACCGCCTGGGCGCCGGCCCGGGCCGCGGCCGAGGCGGTGGCGTCGGCCTCCCGCTTGGCCGCCAGCAAGAGGCCGCCATCGAGGACGAGGCCGGCCACGAACAGCAACGCCACGACGAAGATGGTCACGAAGGCCGTCACCTGTCCCCGCTCCCCGGTCGGGGTCATGGTTCGCTCCGGTACCGGTCGATGACCTCGGTGGCCTTGGCCGTGACGTCGCGACCGCCGCGCAAGCCGAGGAGCGACAGGTCGGCCAGCTTGAGCGAGCAGCGCACCTTGACGGTGACCGTGCCTCCAGGGCGGAAGTCGGTCACGTCGGTGTCGACGACGGGACCGCCGGCGCAAGTGACGCGCTGGTCGGCCAGCGTGGCCTCGGCCGCATCCGCTGCCGCCCTGTCGGCGAGCGCCGGCGAGCGCACGAGGGATGCCGATCGAGCCGCGTCTCGGGCGGCGCCAACCGTGTCGTTACGGGCACCCGCCACCCGGCCGGCGTAGGCCACGAAGAGCAGGAGCACGAGGATCAGGGGCGTGACCAGCACCAATTCGGTGGTCACCCCACCTCGCTCGGACGGCGCCGTCACGGCGCCGGCTGAAAGCGCTCCACCGGCCCCTCCGAGACGCCCCGCACCGGCAGGCGCATGAAGGGCACGACGGAGACGACGTGGCCGCTCACCCTGGCGGTGGCGCGCTCGGCATTGCGGTTGACCTCGGTTCTGGCGTCGGGGACGAGACGGCCTGCGACCTCCCGCAGGAAGAGCTGGCCCCGCTCCTCGCCGGCGGCTTCGGTCCCCCCTTCCACCCTGGCCGCGGCGGCGGCCTCCTGGGCGGCAGCGCCGGCCACGTGCGAGGCGTGGTACCAGAGACCGAACTGCACCACGAGCATCAAGAGGAACAGCAGCGCCGGCGTGGCCAGCACCAACTCGGCGCTGGCAGCGCCCTGGTCCCCCCGCCCTGAGGGGCCGCTCGGGCCCTGGTCCCCCCGCTCTGAGGGGCCGCTCGGGCCCTGGTCCCCCCGCTCCGTCACGGCCCCGTCGGGGTGCCGGGCGCGGGCGTGCCCTCCGTGGGGATGGACTGGGCCTTGTTGGTCACCTTCTGCACGATGATGGCGGTCGCGCCCAGTGCCAGGGCGGCCAGAACCGCCGTGATGATGACGGTCTCGGTGGTCATGCCCCGCTCGTCACGGGCTACCCGGCGCCGGGCGTAGGCGACGAGCAGCACTCCGGCGAGGAGGCTGGCGAGGAGAAGGATGCGCATGGGAGAGGCCTCCAGTGGGTTGGGCATTCATATACCGGTGAGGACGGCGTCGACGGCCGGGTAGCCGACGAGCAGGAGGAATCCGACGAACAGCAGCACGACGGGCAGGGCCATCCGCTCGGTGGCCGACTGCGCGTCGGCCTCGACCTGGGAGAGCGCGTGGTCGCGCAGCGACTCGGCCTTGGCCGACAGCGATTCGCGGACGCGGGCACCCTCGCTGCCGGCCAGCGAGACGCTGGCCGCCAGCTCCCCCAACTCCGGCACCTCGAGCTCGGCGCCGAGGCGGGCCAGCGCCGACCAGGGCGTCTCGCCGGTGAAGGCCGTGACCTCGAAGGCCTGACGGAGCTGCGCGAAGGCCCAGCCACCACCGATGGAGGCGGCGTCCACGATGGCGCTCTCGACACCCGCGCCCCCGGCCAGCCCGATCACGACGAGGTCGAGGAAGGAGCCGAGGGAGTGGCGGAAGTTCTTGCGCTGCTCGTCAGCCGTCGTCCGCAGGGTCAGGTCGGGCACGAAGAAGAAGACCACGGCCAATGCCAGGGAAGCCGCCAGCGGGAGGCCGAAGGACATCCTCACCCCGCCCAGCGTGATCAAGAGGGAGGTGAGCACCGGCAGCACCAGGCCGAACATGGCCAGCAGCACCTTCTCGCCCAGGTGCTGCTCCCGGCTTCGCCCCACGAGCCGCAGGTCGGCCTCGCTGGCACCGCTCAGCCGCAGCGCCCCCGCCCACCGGCCCACCCGCGCTCCGAGGGTGCGCCCCAGCGCCCCGGTGAGACCGGGCGCCTCGACGATGGGGGCGAGCTCTCGACCGGCGACCCTGCGCAGGCGCTGGTCGAGGGGCACCAGCGGCGGGACGAGGGCTCGCCAGCAGAGCAGCGCGCCGGCGCCGGCCAGGGCTCCGAGGACGAGGGCGAGGGTCATGCCGGCGCCTCCTGGAGGAACCGGTCGCTGGTGTCGATGCGGGCGCTTCTGGCCAGCCACCAGAAGGCCGAGCCGAAGCACAGGCCAACCAGGCCCAGCACGGCCTGGCCCAGGGCACTGTCGTAGGGCTCGAGGTAGGAACGGTTGAACACGAGCAGCCCGGCCGCGAACGCGATGGTGGACACCGTCACCACCCGCACCGAGGTGCGGGTGCGGGCCCGGCCCGCCTCCACCCGCAGCCGCATCGTCACCTCGGCCCGGGTCGACTTGGCCAGCGCCCCCAGCAGGGCGCCCAGGCGCTTGGGGCTCTTGTCGGCGGCCAGCAGCAGCGCGGCCACCACCAGATCGGCGGTGGGATCGGCCAGCTCGTCGGCGAACTCCCGCAATGCCGGAGCCAGGCGCTGCCGGGAGAGGCGGGCAGCCAGGACCTGGACCTCCGTGCGGATCGCCGGGGGCGCCACCGCGGCACTGGCCACGATCGACTGCTCGAGGCCCCCCGCCGCGGCCATGGTGTCGCGCAACATCTCGGCCCAGGCCGCTATCGCCTCCAGCCGCGCTATCTCCGCACCCCGCCGGGCCCCGGAGCCGACGAGGTCGGGCGCCAGGAAGCCGGCCACGGCCACGAGCAGCGCCCCCACGGGCCAGCCCGTCAGGGCAGCCATCACCGCGCCGCCGGCCACGGCCAGCGCCACCCGCAGCGCCAACCGGTCGATCCCCGGGCCACTGCGCTGGGGCCGGGGCAGGTCGAGCGTACGGCCACCGAGGCCGGCCGCCACCAACATCAAGCCGAACCCGGCGAGGCCGCCGAGAAGGATGGCGACGAGGGTCATGCTCCCCACCAACCGTCGGCCCGGGTGAGCACAGCCGGATCGAAGCCGGCCTCGACCAACTGGTCCATGGTGGCCGAGCGCAGCGGGGCGCCGGGGACGCCACGGCGGCCGGGGCCGGGGACGAAGACCTCGTTCGACATGATGAGGCTCCCGTCGGCACCGACCACCTCCCGCACCGACGCCACGAAGCGCGACCGGCTGTCGCGGCCGAGGTGCACGACCAGGTCCACCGCGTTGGCCACGAGGAGGTTGGTGGCCTCGAGGGGCAGGCGCTCGGGGGCCTGGATCGCGTACATGGCCAGCTTCCCGAACGCGCCGGCAGAGGAGTTGGAGTGCAGGGTGCACATCGAGCCGTCGTTGCCCTGGCTCATGGCGTTGAGCATCGGCAGCACCTCGGCCCCCCGGACCTCTCCCACGATCACCCGGTCGGGGTTCATGCGCAGGCCCCAGCGGACCAGCTCCACCAGGCTCACCTCGCCCTCGCCCTCCACGTTGCGCTCCCGGCCCTCCAGTGCCACCACGTCCGGGTGCAGCTCGGGGTAGCGGTCGAGGCCGATCTCGAAGTTGTCCTCGATGGTGACGAGGCGCTCCTCCGGACCGATCTCGTTCAACAAGGCCCGCAGGAGGGTCGTCTTGCCGGCATCGACGCCGCCGCAGACGATGATGTTCTTGCGGGCCCGCACGGCGGCGGCCAGGAACTCCCGCAGGGCCAGATCGATGGTCCCCAGGCCCTGGAGGTCGGACAGGAACACCTTCGGGTAGCGGTGGCGGCGGATGGCCAGCGACGGGCGCTGCGTCACGGCCATGATGGCGAAGAGCCGGCTCCCGTCGGGCAGCTGGAGGTTGAGGCTGGGCGCTCCCGTGTCGAAACGGCGCTCGGTGAGGCCTACCCGCGCCGCCGCCGTGCGCAGGAGGTCGATCAGCTCGTCGTCGGACGAGGCGATGGCCGGGGCCCGCTCCTTGGTCCCGTCGGAGCGGGTGATCCACACCTCGTCACAGCCGTTGGCGTCGATGTTCTCGATCGAGTCGTCCTCGAGCAGGCGCTGCAGCGGCCCGAAGCCGAACAGCGCGTCGTGCACCGCCTGGGAGATCTCCGCCTCGGCCATGGCGTCGAGCGGCGGACGCCCCTGCTCGAGAAGCTCCTGGGCGTAGCGCGCCAGCCGCTGGTTGATGAGCTGGCGCCCGAACAGCCGCTGGTCGGTCTGGTTCAGCCGTGCCCGCCCCGCGACCTCGTCGGCCCGCAGCCGCTGGGCCAACTGATCGGCCACTTCGGTACGGAATCGCCGGACGAGCTGTTCGGACTCCGGCTTCATCCGGCCGCCTTGAGGGCGTCGTTCATGGCCAGGAAGTCGATGAGCTGCTCTCCGAGCTTACGGGAGGCCCGCAACAGTGGAGTCCGCTCGATGCCCCGCCGCATCCCGACCTCGCCGTTGAGTGCGGCGGCCGCCCGCGGGTCGGCGGGGACGGTGCCGATGAGCGGCGCGCCCACGGCAGCAGCCACCTCGTCTGCGGAATAAGGCCTATCCCCCACCACCACCACTCCGACGAGGCACCGGGGCGAGAGAGCGGCCAGGCGGGTGGAGGCATGGTGCACGTCGGCCACGTTTGGCCGCAGGACGAGCGCGAGCAGGGTCCCGGCGTTGACCAGCTCGAGCGCCGGCGATCCCGCATCCAGCCGGCCGCAGTCGACGATGACGTCGCCCGGCACCCGTTCGAGCACCTCGGCCAATCGTCCCCGCAACGCCGACAGCGCCACCGACGCCTGCTCGGCAGCCACCGGTCCCGGCAACAGCCGTACCGTCGCCGACCCGTTTCCGGGCATCTGCTGGAGGTGCTGGCCGAGCACCTCTTCGTCGAGGTCGCGGCGACCGGCGGCGGCCAGGGAGACGAGGCCGGGATCGGCCCGGAGGTCGAAGCGGCTGGCCAGGGCACCTCCGGCCGGGTCGGCTTCGATCAGGAGGAGTTCGCGACCGACGGGCCACGTGGCCGCCAGCGAGGCGGCGAGCGTGGTGACACCGGGAGATCCCTTGGCCGACGCCAGGGCGACGAAGCTCATGCCGGCAACAGGAAGATGCGAGCTCGTTCCGCGGCCACGAGCGCCGTCACCGGGCCGGCGACGGGCTCGGCCACCACGAGCGACACCACGACGTTGCCGTCTGCGGCGGTGGTGGTGCCCAGGACCTTGGCCTCGGTGATCACCACACCGGCGCGCCCGCCGTTGACGCCGGTGTCCACCACCGCGACCCGGTCTCCGGGCCGAAGGCGGGCCGGCATCTGGCTGGGCCGCAGCGGCACCCCGACCACGGCCTCGCCCGCGGCCACGGCCGTGGGCCGCCCCAGCTGGGCGTCGCTCAGCAGCGCGCCGGCCACCAGGTCGACCCCGGCAGTGCTGCCGACCACCCGGGCCCGGCGCTCGGACGGAACCACGGCCACGCCCGGATCGGTGGCCACCCTCACCACCTGCAGGTCGGCGGCGGTGATGACCTGGCCGGCGGGCACGGCGCGGGCCATGACCAGCACCGGCCGGCGCTCGCCGGCGTTCATCCACAGCACGGCGAAGGCCAGGGCAGCACCCAGTGTCAAGAGCAAGCCCACCACAGCCAGGCTCCAGCGGCGTTGACGGGCGGGCGGAGGCGCCAGCCGCAGCGCGTTGGCGACCTCGGGCCGGCTCGTGGTGGTGGTCATCAGCCGGCCCTGGTGCCGACCGCTTGGCCCTCGCCCACCCGGCGGGCGAAGGGTGCCGTCCAGCCTGGGCTGTCGAACTCCTTGTCGAGCACCCCGTTCACGAACACCTGGACGTGGAAGTAGGAGGTGACCCGGCCGGCGAAGACCTGGTCGGGTTGGGCGGCGGAGCTGCGGCGGTAGGTGTGGCTGCAGGTCGTGTCCTGGCGGTCGGCGGGCACGCTGCGGTCATAGGGGGTACCGGCGTCGGTGCAGATCTGCTCCCTGCCGTCGCCCATCTCCCACACCGCCCGCGTGGGAGTGGCCGTGGCGGTCACGGTGTAGGGCTCGCCCGTGGCCGGGTCGACGAAGGTGGCACTGGTCCTCTGGGTGGTGAAGCGGGCGCTGTCGATCCACAGCCAGGTCTTCACGTGCACCAGTTGGTCCCGGCTCGGGCTCGTGTGCACCTCCGGGGAGTTGAGGGCGATGGCGTGGCGGTCGCGGCTGTACAGGCCGGTGGGGCCTTCCGGGGCGCTGTCGGGGCGGAAGAACTCGCCCTCGGCCGCGTCGCCGCAGTAGAGGCGGACGAAGGCGCCCGAATGCGCCACCCCCCACTCCCGGCGCAGGCGCTCGGCCTCGTCGCGGCCGATGGTCTGGTAGCGGAAGGTGTCGCCGCCGCGGCAGGAGTCGCCGTCGTTGGGCAGGCCGGCGCCGGCGCCGGGGCTGCCGGCGCCGCCCCCCACGAACACCGACAGCTGGCCACCGCCGATGGAGACCCTGTAGCCGCCGTTGGGCAGTGTCCCGCTGGCGCTCCCGCCGCCTCCTCCCCCGTTGCTCCCGCCACCGCCGCCCGGCACCGGTCCTGGCTTCTTCCTGTCCCCGAAGCCGGCCCCGGCGGGCGACGCCGTTCCAACAAGGGCAACCATTGCCGCCAGGGACGCGGCCAGTAGGAGTCGCCTCATGAGCAAGCTGCCGGGAGGTCGTAGATCACAAAGGTGCGCCAGCGGCCCTCCTCCAGCCGGAGCCGGTTGTCGCTGCCGTTGCGGCCCTCTGCCGTTCCGACCTGTCGACCGTCGGCGTCGTATTCGAGGTACTGGTCGTCCGTGCAGTCGTGCACCACCGCCTCGGTGCCGTTTATGGTGACGCTGCGGATGTCGTGGGTGAGGGTGCCCCGGGTGGTTCGGTTCTTCTGCACCAGGCCCCGGATGTAGTTCTGCAAACGTTCCAGGGCGTCTCCCCGGTAGAGGTCCACCAAGGCGGGATGGTTGGGGTCGCGGACCTCGGCTGCCGCGCGCAGGGCGTCCCAGCCGGCCAGGTAGTCGTCGACGACGACCTGCTCGGGCGTCCGCGGCGCGGTGGTGGGCGGCTCCGTGGTGGTCGGCTCCAACACGGTGGTCGAGGCCACCGGCGCCGGAGGCAGCGCCTCCTGCTTGGTACCGCCGCGGTTGCAGGCGGCGAGCACCGACAGCGGCACCAACAGCGCCGTGGCCAACCGCCTCACCAGCCCGCCTGCTGCACCACCGGGCCGCCGGGCCCGGTGACGTCGGTCATCGACTCGCCGCCGGCGAGCACCGTCACCGGTGTCTGGTCGACCATGGTCTCGGGGCCGTCGCCGACCCGGGCCGCCACCACCGGGAGGCCGGCGGCATCGGCCGGCAGGAAGAGGCGCCAGCCGGGCTGGATCAGGTCGGGCTGGCGCAGCCGGTCGCCGTCGGGCTGGGGCCGGTCGCGGTTGAGGTCGTAGATCTCCCGCCACCGGAAGGGGTCGCCCAGGCGGTCCTCGGCGATGCCCCAGAGGGTGTCGCGGGGCCGCACCTCGTGCACCGGCAGATCCGCGGCCACCGCCGCCTGGGACGGCACCTGGTGAGCGGCCGACGTGACGTTGGCCACCATGGGGGGCGGGGGTAGCGGCCGGGCCTTGGCCGCCTCGCGGGTAGCGGCCAGAGCGAGCAGAAGGGCCACGCCGGCCACCAGCCGGGCCGCCACCCGCTGCATGGGACCGGCGAATGGCACGTGGGGGGCCTGGCGGCGCCGGGCCAGGGCCACCACCTCGACCAGCACCGAGGCGGTGAGCTCGAACCAGAGCACCCAGCAGGCAACGGCCAGGCCCTTGACCAGCACGTCCTCGGGGACGAAGCGGTCGGCCAGCGCGTCGGTGACCTGTGACAGCGTGGGCACCGACGTGGGCAGCGGCCAGCCCACCAAGCTGAGCAGCCAGGGCACCCCGGCCACGAGGGCAGCCAGAGCGATGATCGACGCCGTCCCTCGGGCAGCGTCGCTACGGGGTCGGGCCAAAGCGACGGTCATCTCACGGTCTCCGGCTTCCCCTCGAAGGGCTCAGAATGGCGAGTCGTTCCTCCTATTATCCCATCCCCGCAGGACCCGCGCCGCCACGCGGCGTGACAAAGCTCTCCAGTGAGCAGTTTGGGCAGCCTGAACGTCGCTCTGCGACGAAAACTCTGCCCAAACGCAATGGCGACATCAGCGGCCGCCCTGGTCCACCACCACCCGGCCGCAGGTCCCGCGCCACGGGAGGATCACGTGGACGGCTCCCGATACCCGTGGCCACCCCGCGTCTATCCTCCTCGGGCGCAGATCCTGTTCGAGGAGGCAGCCGTGACTGATCGCTTCAGCGTCGAAGACGGTGCGATCGGCGAGGTGGCACGGGCCTTCGACGACGAGGCCGACCGGCTGAGCTCGGTCCTGGCCCGTTTCGAGTCGGCGGCCTACTCGGTGCACGATGCCTTCGCTCCGTGGGGGGTCTCCCACGAGATGCTCCAGGAGTACCTTGGCGCCGACTCCGCCTCGACGCACCGGCGTTAGGCGAGGGCGGTGCACGAACACC
>JAHWJU010000231.1 GCA_019348255.1 Actinomycetota bacterium
CCTTCGCCGGCGTGGCCGCCGACGTCGACGACGAGGGCCACCTGCTGGTCGACGTCGGCATGTGCCTGCGAACGGTGGCCGCCGGCGACGTCGTCCACCTCCGCTGAGCCTGCCCGCTCCGGAGGTTTGGGCAGCCTGGACGCCGCCATGCGACGTCCATCGTGCCCAAACTTGCGGACGCGGCCGGGCGCGGCGCCGGTTCAGGGATCGAGGTCGCGGCGGACGAGGTCGTCGAAGGCCTCTGCCGCGGCTGCGGTGAGAGGCCCCGGCACCGGGCCGGGCATCGCCCGGCCGTCGACGGAGCGGATGGGCTGGACCTTGCGGGTGGTGGAGGCGAGGAAGGCCTCGTCGGCTTCCGCGAGGGCACCGAGCGCCAGCTCCTCCTCGACCGCCCCCGTCGTCTCGACGACGAGCTGGCGGGTGACGCCGGCGAGGCATCCCGAGCTCAGAGGCGGGGTGACGAGGCGGCCGCCGATGCCCAAAAAGACGTTCGAGCCCGTTCCTTCGCACAGCTCGCCCCGGGTGTTGGCGAAGATGGCCTCGCCCGCCCCTCGCTCCTTGGCATAGGCGAGGGCGACCACGTTCTCGCCGTAGGAGATGGTCTTGAGCCCGCTGAGGGCCCCCCGTTCGTTGCGGGGCCACGGCACGACGGCGACGTCGGCCGCCGGGGGCCAGGCGCTCTCGGGGCCGGCGGCGATCAGCGTCATCGGCCCGGACGCGCCGCGGTCGGAGCCGAGGGGGGACACCCCGCCGGTGACCGTGATGCGCAACCGCCCCTCCACCACCCCGTTGGCCTTCACGACCTCGGCCAACGCCGGGCGCAGGGCGGCGGGGTCGGGGCAGGGCAGCCTGAGCCCCATGCACGACCGCACCAGTCGCTGCAGGTGCCGGCGTACTGCGAACGCGCTGCCCCCGTACACCGCCAGCGTCTCGAACACGCCGTCGCCGGTGAGCAGGCCGTGGTCGAACGGCGACACCCGTGCCTCGGCCTCGTCCTCCAGGCGCCCGTCGATCCACACGACGCCCATCAGGCCGACACCACCGACAGCAGCCGGCGGGCCTTGAGCTCGGTCTCGGCCCACTCGCCCTCGGGGGTCGAGTCCCAGGTGATGCCCCCTCCGGTCCCGAGGTGGATGCGGCCGGCGTCGAACCAGAACGTGCGGATGGCCACGTTGAGGTCCCCCTCCCGGCAGTCGGCGTCGACCCAACCGATGGCACCGCAGTAGGGCCCTCGCGGCACCGGCTCGATCTTGGCGATCAACTCCAGGGCGGCCAGCTTCGGCGCGCCGGTCACAGAACCGGGAGGGAAGGTGGCGCCGATGATGTCGCCCCAACCCATCCCGGGGCGCAGGCGCCCCCGCACGGTCGAAACGAGGTGGCACAGACCGGGGTGGCGCTCCACGCCGCACAGGGTCGGCACCTCCACGCTCGCCCACTCGCACACCCGCCCGAGGTCGTTGCGGACGAGGTCGACGATCATCACGTTCTCGGCGCGGTCCTTGGCCAAGAAGCCGGTGGGGGTCGCGGCTGTCCCCTTGACGGGACGGGACTCGACCACGTCGCCGTCGCGGTGCAGGAAGCGCTCCGGCGAGGCGGACGCGATGTGCACCCCCTGGGCCGGCAGCCGCACCACCGCCGAGAACGGTGCCGGGTTGCCGCTGGTGAGGGCGGCGCCGAGCGGTGCCACGTCGGCGCCGGGAGGCAGGGGTGCCGACAACACCCGGCACAGGTTCACCTGGTACACGTCGCCGGCGGCGACGGCCTCGCGGATCGTGCGGACCCCGTCGCAGTATCCGCCGCGGTCGAGCGAGGAGGCCCAGGACCGCATCGAGGGGCCGCGCCAGCGCCGGCCCGGCCATGGCACGGCGGCCCGCACCCTGTCGAAGCGGGCGCACACCGGCGGGCCCTCGAACGGCAGCACCACGACCCAGAAGCCCTCGGAGTCGAGGGCGGCGAGATCGGAGGTGACGTCGCGCAACTGCGTGCACAGCTGCCCACCCACCACGGCCAACGGAGTCGCCACGGCCGGAGCGTACGCTCGGCCGGTGGACTTCGACCTGACCGAGGAGCAGGAGGCCTTCCGGAAGGTCGTTCGGGACTTCGCCGATCAGGAGATCGCGCCGCATGCGCCGGCGTGGGACCGCGACCACGTATTCCCGGTGGAGACGGTCCGGGCCATGGGAGAGCTGGGCCTGTTCGGCCTGATCTTCCCCGAGGAGTACGGCGGAGCGGGCGCCGACTTCACCACCCTGTGCGTGGCCATCGAGGAGATCGCGAAGGTCGACCAGTCGATGGCCGTCACCTTGGAGGCGGGCGTGGGTCTCGGCGCCAACCCCATCTTCCAGTTCGGCACGGACGAGCAACGCCGGCGATGGCTGCCCGACCTGGTGAGCGGCCGAGCCCTGGGCGGGTTCGGGCTCACAGAACCGGGAGCGGGCAGCGACGCCGGCGGCACCCGGACCCGCGCCCGGCTCCTGGACGGCCAGTGGGTGATCAACGGCGAGAAGGCGTTCATCACCAACTCGGGCACGCCCATCACCTCGCTCGTGACCGTCACCGCCCGCACCGGCGAGGAGGCACACGAGATCAGCACGATCGTGGTGCCCGCCGGCACCCCCGGCTTCGACGTGCAGCCGCCGTATCGCAAGATGGGTTGGCACGCCTCGGACACCCATGGCCTCACCTTCACCGACTGCGCCGTTCCCGAGGACCACCTGCTCGGCCCCCGCGGCGGCGGGTTCCGCCAGTTCCTGGCCATCCTCGACGAGGGCCGCATCGCCATCGCCGCCCTCGCCGTCGGGGTCATCCAGGCCTGCCTCGACCACAGCCTGCAGTACGCCAAGGACCGGGAGGCCTTCGGGCGGCCGATCGGCGCCAACCAGGCGGTGGCGTTCAAGTGCGCCGACCTGGCCGTGCTGGCCGAAAACGCCCGCCTCCTCACCTACCGGGCGGCCTGGCTGAAGGACCAGGGCCGCCCGTTCAAGCGGGAGGCCGCCATGGCCAAGCTCTTCGCCACCGAGGGGGCCGTCACCGCCACCCGCGAGGCCACCCAGATCTTCGGGGGCTACGGGTTCATCGACGACACCGCCGTCAGCCGCTTCTACCGCGACGCCAAGATCCTGGAGATCGGTGAGGGGACGAGCGAGATCCAGCGGCTGGTCATCAGCCGCGACCTGGGCCTTCCCGTCTCCTGAACGGTCCCGCTGCCCCCCACCTGCAACGTCCCCGCTGGTAGCTTCTCCGCCCGTGGCCAGCCCCTTGGAGGAGGTTGTCCCGACGCGCCGTCGCCACTGGCCGCGACGGCTCCTGATCGGAGCCAACATCCTCGTCGCCCTGAGCGTCGTGACCGTTGCCGCCGGCTACGGCTACGCCCGCTGGAAGTTCGGCCAGATCGACAAGACCGACCTCTGCCACGTGCTCAGGTGCG
>JAHWJU010000076.1 GCA_019348255.1 Actinomycetota bacterium
TCCAGGAACTCGAAGTCACGACGGTCACCCTTGAAGTCCTGGTAGAGCACCACCAACCGGCCTTCGGAGTCGATGACGGGACTGGCCGCCCCCACCCGCTCCCGCTGCGGGTCGCTCACCACCACCCGGGCGGTGAACGTCTGGCCGCCGTCGCTCGACCGAGTCGCGACGACCGGGTTGGGGCCTCCGACCAGCTTGAGGAGCCCCACCTCGTCGGCCTGCAACCACGTCAGGTGCACCGTGTTGTCGTGGTCGACGGCAATCCTGGCCTGGAAGGTGAGTTCGCCTGCCACCCGGACCGGCTCGGACAGGGTTCGTCCGCCGTCCTTCGACGTGGCCAGCCAGAGGTTGGCGGGCACGTTGCCCGGCCCCTCCAGGTTCACGTAGCTGACGAACAGCGTGCCATCGGGGGCGAAGGCGGCGTCGGGCGCGAAGGGGCGGTCCATCCCCGGCGGGAGGGGAGGGGTGATGGACGTCCAGGTAGCGCCGCCGTCGAGGCTCGAGTGGACCCAGGCCGAGAACCCAGGGCGGTCGACGCGGTGTGTGATCACCAGGTTCGTGTCGAGGAGCGGGTTGCGGACCACCGTCGGTGAGTTGTTGGCGTCGATGGGGGCGGGCTCGTTGACGAACACGTTCGTACCGACCGATACGGCGTCCGCCGGCGAGAGCAGCGGGATGGCCGCCACCACCGCGCCAGCCCCCGCCGCTATTGACAGCAGAGGCAGGAGCAGGCGTCTCACGTGTCCTCCTGTCATGGCTCCCAGCACTCGGTGTAGTCCCCGACGCCGGAGCCGGACGTAGGCGAAGAGAAAGGGCGGTCGTGCCCTCGATCGGGCAGAGGGTAGCCCTTGGCAGAGTGTCAGTAGTAGTGTGTGGCGGCACAGACCTATAGGCACTACGGAGGTAGTCAACGTGCGTCAATCCAAACGGCGGATCTTTACCGGCATGTTCGCCCTGGCGATGGTTCCCCTGCTGGCCGCATCCGCGGCCTACGCCTGCCAGCGGCTCGTCACCTTGCACGCCAACCCATCCAGTGCCGCCGCAGGTGCACCGGACGCAGTCGAGGTGACCGGGGCCAACTACAGCATGGACTCGACGTCGTCCCCGGTGGACATCCGGCTCGACACCCGTAACGGCCGTGTGCTCTCGTCGGTCCCGGTCAGCCAGCTCAGCGGTGGCAGGTTCACGAGGAAGGTGACGATCCCCGCGGACACCGCCATCGGGAACCACATCCTGGTCGCCACCCAGACCCTGGCCAACGGTGCGCCCTGCGTCGGTTGCCCGGGACGGGCGAACATCAGCGTGACTGCTGCTGCGGCCTCCGCCTCCAGCAGCGGCTCGGCCGCTCCGGCCGCATCGGACAACCAGCAGGCCTCCGAGCCCGCCCAGTCCTCCGAGGCCTCCCAGCCCTCCGGCGCCTCCCAGCCGTCCGGTTCCCAGCCCGCTTCCGAGCCGGCGACCGCGTCACAGGCCACGGCCACCGAGCCGGCCGAGGCCGGAAGCGCCCCCTCGGCCTCCACCCAGGAGGCATCGCCGGCCGCGCCGGCCCCGGCCGCCCGGCCGCCGGCGGCCCGGCCGGTCGCTGCCGCGCCGGTCGGTCCTACGCCCCCCGCTCCAGGCGTCAGTCCGGCGACACCGGCGACCGCCGCCGAAGTCGCACCGCCGGCTCCTGAGGCAACCGTGACCTACGACTCGGGCTCCTCGGCGCCGCCCGCACCACCTGCCAGCGGGATCCTTCTCCCGGCAGCATCAGGTGAGCGCCCGAGCATGGTGCCCGGCCTCACGCTGGTTGCCGGTCTCGCCCTCGTTCTTCTGAGCCTGGGCGCGTTCTGGAAGAGCGGCCGGACCGATCTCGGCCAGCACCTAACCCCCGCCAGCTAGGGCGGTTTGGGAACACTCACCGCACGACGCCTTCGGCAGGGGACAGCTTCGGCTGTCCCCTGCTTGCGTCGCACCTGCGTACCGACAACCGGGACCCCGCGAGCCATTCGCGAGAAATGGAGCTTTCTCAGACTCATGCCGATCACCGGAACAACCAGCCCAATGGGGAGGATCAGGAAGGCGACAGTGATCGCGGCTCTCGCCGCGCTGGCTGCCAGCCTCCTCGTCACTCCCGGAGCGAATGCGGCCGTCGGCCAGGTCCGCGCCAGCGCCGACTACCAGCTGAAGCCGACCGCCAACCCCCTGGCCTCCCGGGCCAAGGCCGGCCCCGGCTTCGCCGTGAACCCGGCCAACGCCAGCCACATCGTCGAGACCCACCAGGAGCTCGAGACCGAGGAGTGCGAGTACAACGTCAGCACTGACGGTGGCGCCAACTGGACCGGCGGCACGCTGGAAGCGCCGGCGGGCTACCCGGGCCAGGGCACGAGGCTTCCCGGCCCCTGCGACGTGACCGGCCACGGCGCCGGCAACATCGGCCAGCAGTCGGTGGCCTTCGGCTCCGGCACCAACGTCTACATCGCCTGGACCTCCACCACCGATCCCGCTGGCAACCGCACGCGACCGCCCACCCACGGCTTCACCGTGCTGCTCTCCAGGTCGGTCGACGGCGGGGTGACCTTCTCCCCAGGCGTGCCGGTCCGGGGGATGGAAGGGAGCGGCACGCAGAGCTTCTTCCGTCCCGAGATCGTCGTCGAGCCCCGCGCCGCCGGAGACCGCATCTACATCGCCTCCCGGGAGAGCAGGGCCAGCCGCGCCTGGGTCGTGCGCTCGGACGACGGCGGCACGAACTGGACGGACCGGGTGGAGGCCTCCGAGACCGGGGCCGCCCAGCCCATCTTCGACGCGTCGGGCAACGTCACCACCGCCGGCAACGCCTACCGCAGGGCGGTCGAGGTGACCGCCCCGGCCCTGGGCCCGGATCCGGGCAACGGTGGGTTCCGGCCGATCTACGTGGCATGGAGAGCCCTGCGAGACGCCCCGCCGCCTGTCGCAGAAGGGGAGACGCCGCCCCCGTGCCCGCCGACCACCGCCGGGCCCAGCTACTGCGAGGGCCCCGGTGAGATCCAGGCCAACGGCTATCTCGTTGTGGCCAAGTCGACAGACGGCGGCGTCAACTGGACCCGCACACGCGCCGTCAACGTGCAGGGGTGGCGGACCGTCACCGGCGTGCCCGCCGGCGGTTTCACAGGCTCCGCCTACCCCCGGATCGCCGTTGGCCCGGAGGGCAACGCCTACTTGGTCTTCACCCAGGGCCCCGGGGTGGGAACCTCGAACAACTGCGGCGTCGGGCCCTTCCCGGCCGGCGCGCCCGGTGCCGGCGCGACCAACACCTGCCCGAGGTTCACGGGCGAGGGCTACGCGGCCTCCGCCGGCACCTTCCGCAAAGCCGACCACTTCATCCACTGGGATTCCGACGCCTGGTTCATCCGCTCCACCGACGGTGGCGCGACCTGGGGCAACCTGAGGCAGCTCAACGACCCCAAGCAGGCGGGTCTGGTGACACCGGAGATCACCCAGACCAGGCACCCTCAGGTCTTCGTGGCCCCCGATGGGCGGGTGGACACCGTCTGGGAGGACCGCCGCCACTGGTACATCAGCCCCGCCGCACGCAGGGCCGCTGTTACCCCGGGGGGAACCGCCCAGACCACCAGCCAGAGGGACCTCGCCAACTACCCCTGCGTCCACACCCACGCCGCCTGTGACGAAGGCCGCCTCGGCGACACCTACTACGCCTGGTCCACGGACGGTGGGGTGAACTTCGGCCCCAACCGGCGGATCAACGACCGGTCCCACAACAACGACGTGGGGTCCGACTACCGCTTCAGCGTCTACTGGGACTACGGCCCTGCTGCCGTGCCCATCGGCACCGACCAGTTGCTGGTAGCCGACATGGACGCCCGCCTCGGCAACGTCGAGACCGACAGCCTCGACATCTTCCTGCGCCGGGTCAACGTCAACCCCGGCGACGCCGCTATCCCGGTCGAGAGCGCCGGCACCGGCACCGCGCCCGCCCTGAGCGTCGCGCTGTCCCAGCGGGCATATCCAGGCGGATCCGAAGCGGTGCTGGCCGGCACCTTCGCTTCCCGGCCGCGGACGCAGATCGTCATCGTCAACCAGGCCGACATGCCTGCAGCCCTGGCCGCCGGCGTACTGGCCCGGGCCAACCTGGGCCCGGTCCTGGCCTCTCCCGCTGCTGGTCTCCCGGACGACGTGAAGGCGGAGGTCAAGCGTCTGGCGGACAGCGGCGCCATCGGGGCCTTGGTGATCGGCGGCACGAACGCGCTGTCGGCCCAGGTGGAGAACGACCTGGTGGCTCAGGGGGTGCCGGCGGCCGAGATCACCCGGATCGACGGCACGAAGCCGGCCCCCGATCCCGCAGCCGTCCGGACCGACCTGCCGGCCTTCGACGCGGCCGTGATCGCCAATCCCCACAGCGCGTCCGCTGCCTCGGCCTCGGCCCTGGCTGCCAACCGGCGCCTCCCCGTCCTCTATGTCGACCAGAACTCGATACCGGCGGCCACCTCCGAGGCGCTGCAGTTCCTGGGCATCACCAAGACCCTCGTGATCGGGTCGACCACGGTGATCAGCTCCGGCGTCGAGTCCCAGCTCCCCAACCCCACCCGGCTGAGTGGCGGCGACCAGTTCGCCACCTCCGATGCGGTGCTGGGGGAGTCGGTGGCTCGAGGCCTGCCCAAGAACATGGTGTACGTGGCTGACGGCAACGAGCCGATGCACGGAGCCCTGCTGGGCGCCGCCGTCGGCCGTATCGGCGGTCTTCTCACCCTCCAACCGGGGGGCAGTGCCGCCGCCGCACAGAGCGATGTCGACAACAAGGGGCTGTCGCCTCACGTCGACCGCATCGTGACCTCGGACCTGACCGGCACGGCCACCGTGGACGGTGATCTCATCCCCACGGCTACCGCCGCCTCGGCCCCCACCGCCACCTCCGCCGCCATAGCTGCGGAGATCGCCGAGGCCATGGACACCCGTCTCGCCCCGCCGCCGCCGCCTGCAACGGAGGTGGGCCCTGACCCCGGTTCCGATCCCGGTGCCAGTCCCGCCCCCGCTCCCGATCCCGGCACCGGCACCACGCCGCTGCCCACCGGCGCCGACGGCTACCGGATGATTGCCGCCGACGGTGGAGTCTTCGTCTTCGGCGAGCGCAACTTCGAGGGCTCCCTTGGCGACCGGCGGCTCAACAAGCCGATCGTGGGTGGTGCATCCAACCCCGCCACCTTCCGCGGGTACTGGATGGTCGCCTCCGACGGTGGAGTGTTCAACTTCGGCGACGCCGGCTTCTTCGGCTCCCTGGGCGGCGAGGACCTCACCTCCCCGATCGTGGAGATCGAGCCAACGCCGTCGGGCCAGGGCTACTTCCTGGTCGACGCCAGGGGCCGGGTGTACCCCTTCGGTGATGCTGTGCAAGGGATCCCCGATGCCCGGGACCTGACGCTCAACAAGTCGATCATCGGCATGACCGTCACCCCGACGGGCCGGGGCTACTACCTGGTGGCTTCCGACGGCGGCATCTTCACCTACGGAGACGCCGTGTTCCAGGGCTCCACGGGCGACCTGAAGCTCAACGCACCGGTCATCGACCTTGCCGTGACCCCTGATGGTCAGGGCTACTACCTGCTCGGTGGCGACGGAGGTGTCTTCAGCTTCGGCACTGCCGAGTTCCGGGGCTCCACCGGCGACATCAAGCTCAACAAGCCGGCGGTGGCCATGCTGGTCGCCCCCAACGGCAGTGGCTACTGGTTCATGGCATCCGATGGTGGAGTCTTCACCTTCGGGTCGATCCCCTTCCTGGGCTCGATGGGCGGCACGCCGCTGACGAGCCCCGTGCTCGACGCCGTCCACTAGCGGCGAGACATAGGTAGCGAACGGGGCCCCCGCAACTGCGGGGGCCCCTTCGCGTATCGTGGCCGGGTGCCGGCAGACCGTCTCGAGCGTGTGAGGCGTCGCATGCAGGACCTGGGCGTGGATGCCCTCCTGCTCTCGCTCGGCGCCGACCTCCCCTGGCTCACCGGTTACGAGGCCATGCCTCTCGAGCGGCTCACGATGTTGGTGCTGCCCGTGGACGACGGGGCCACCCTGGTCGTGCCCGCCCTGGAGGCGCCCCGGGTGCAGGAGCGCGCCGACGAGTTCCGCCTGCGGCCGTGGGGCGAGACGGAGGACCCTGTGGGCATCGTCGCCGCTCTGGTGGGGCCGAGGCGGCGGCTGGCCGTCTCGGACCGTACCTGGGCCAGCTTCCTTCTCGGCCTGCAGGAGGCGTTGCCCACCGCCTCGTGGAGCCGCGCCTCGGTGGTGACGGCCCCCCTCCGGGCCCGCAAGGATGCCGAGGAGGTGGCCGCCCTGCGGGCGGCAGCGGAGGGCGCCGACCGGGTGGCGACGCAACTGCTGGCCGGCGACATCCGCCTCATCGGCCGCTCCGAGTCGGAGGTGTCGGCCGAGATCGGCCAGCGCCTGCGGGCGGAGGGCCACGAGCGGGTCAACTTCGCCATCGTGGGCAGCGGTCCCAACGGCGCCAGCCCGCACCACGAACCGGGATCGCGGGTGATCGCCGCCGATGAAGCCGTCGTCTGTGACTTCGGCGGCACCATGGCCGGCTACTGCTCCGACACCACCCGCACGGTCTTCACCGGGGATCCCCCCGCGGAGTTCCGGGAGCTCTACGCCGTGCTCCAGGCGGCCCAGGCGGCAGCGGTGCAGGCAGCGGTGGTGGGCACGCCGTGCGAGGAGGTCGACGGGGTGGCGCGGGGGCTCATCACCGAGGCCGGGTTCGGGGACCGCTTCATCCACCGCACCGGCCACGGCATCGGCCTCGAGGAGCACGAGGACCCCTATCTCGTGGCCGGGAACCGTGAGGCCTTGGCCCCTGGGCATGCCTTCTCCGTCGAACCCGGCATCTACGTCCCGGGTCGCTTCGGCGCCCGCATAGAAGACATCGTCGTGGCCGCCGATGCCGGGCCGGAGCCTCTCAACCGGACCTCCCACGACCTGCACGTGGTGGAGGCCTGAGCGCGGTGGACCTCGGGATCGCCGGCCGTGTGGCCCTCGTCACCGCCTCGTCCAAGGGTCTGGGGCGGGCCACCGCCGTGGCCCTGGGTGGGGAGGGCTGCAAGGTGGTGATCTGTGCCCGGGGCGAGGAGGCGCTCGGCCAAGCGGCGGCCGCGGTCGAGGAGGCGGGCGGCGACGTGCTGGCCATCGTCGACGACGTGACCGATCCCGAGGCGCCGGCCCGCCTGGTGGCTTCGACGGTCGAGCACTTCGGCCGCCTCGACATCCTCGTCGGCAACGCCGGGGGGCCTCCGCCCGGCCGGGCCCTGGAGGTGTCCGACGACGACGTCGCCTGGGCCGTCAACGCCAACTTCACCACCTCTGTCCGTCTGGTGCGAGAGGCGGTTCCGCACATGCGCTCCGGCGGTTGGGGGCGGGTCTGCCTCATCACCTCTTCGTCGATCAAGCAGCCCATCCCCACCCTCGCTCTCTCCAACAGCGCCCGTACCGCGCTGTGGGCGTGGGCCAAGACGGCGGCCCAGGATCTTTCCGGCGACGGCATCACCGTCAACCTGGCCTGCCCCGGCCCCCACGACACCGACCGGATGAAGGCGCTCAAGGAGAGCGGCCAATTCACAGGGCCGCTGGGCGACCCGTCCGACTTCGGCAAGGTCGTCGCCTTTTTGTGTTCGGAACCTGCCAGGTTCGTGAGCGGTGCCGCGCTGCAGGTGGACGGCGCCGGCGTGGTCGGGTTGCTCTGATTCCCACCGCGTCGGAGACGCTGGACCGCTTCGGCGAGGCCGCCCGCACCGTCGTGGACCTGGCCGGGCAGGAAGCCGTCCGGCTCGGGGACCACCGCCTGGGGACGGAACACCTCCTGGTCGGTCTGGTGCTCGAACGGGAGAGTCGGGCGGCGAGCGCCCTGGAGGCGGCAGGGGCCACGATCTACGCGGTGCGGGACAAGGTGGCCGAAGCCGTGGGGAGGAACCGGCCAGAGGCCGCTGCCGGGGAGGTCACGTTGACGCCTCGGGCCCAGCGGGCGCTCGAGCGGGCCATCCGCTTCTCCGTGCAGGCTCGGCTGCCCGACGTCGAGCCCGAACAGGTGCTGTTGGGCGTGCTCGACGTCGAAGGGATCGCGTCACAGGTCCTGCGAGGTCTGGGCGTCGACGTTGCGGCTCTCGCCCGAGCCATGGCCTCACCGGCCCCCGCCGAGGTCCCCGAGGTCGCGCCTGGCGCACCGGACGCTCCGGCGTCGGCGGGGACCGAACCGCCCCCGCCCCGCTGTGCCAACTGCGGTGCAGGCTTGGGGCCGGCACTGCGGTGGCACACCATGGCCGTGGCCGGCGAGGCGGGCGTCTCGCGCGACTTCGTCGTCGCCTACTGCTCGGCCTGTGGCGCGGCGATCGGAGCGACGCCCTCCGCCCGGCCTTCCTCCAAGCGGTGATCCGCCTCGATCCCGCAACGGTCCTGTTGCAATGGGCCACCGGGGGGCTGTTGTTCCTGTGGGTGACAACCCGCCGGCGGGAGGTGGGCATCGGCTACGGCTGGCTGTTGCGCGCCGTGTACCTGGTGCTGGCGCTGGGCGCCTTCGTGGCCCGGGACCTGGGGGAGCCATCGCCAGCGAGGGACCTGTCGGCGGTGGGGGTGGCGGTGGCCGCCGGCGTGGCGCTGGCTGTGTCGGTGGCGCGCCGCCGGGCCGGAGTGCGGGGGGAACGGGCCCGGGAGGAGCGCCGGTCGGTGCGGGTGGCGGCCATGACCGGCATCGACCGCGAGCCGACCGTCCGCGACACCACCACGGCGGAGTTCCCGCCGGCACTCGACCTGTTGGCGCCGGTGGCCGGTGTGGTGGGCCTGGTGGCGGCCGGCCTCGCCTCGGCCGGCGGCGCCGAGGGTGGAGCGGCGGCGCTGGTCGCGGTGGCGCGGACCCTGGTGGGGGCAGCCTTTCTCGGCGCGGTGTCCGACGCCATGCTCCTGGGTCACTGGTACCTGGTGCAACCGGGGCTGAACCGTGGCCCGCTCAACGAGTTGACCCAGTGGCTGGCCAAGCTGTGGCCCTTCGAGATCGTCGTGCTGCTCCTTCCGCCCGGCATGCTGTCGGTGTTCTCCGGCCGCATCGACGACGGCTACGGCGGTCTCCTCGGCTGGTTCTGGGCGGCCTGTGCCATCACCACCATCGTGTTGACCTTCGTGACCCGGGCCGCGCTCAAAGAGAGGGCCTACTCGGCGGTGATGGCAGCCACCGGCCTGTTGTACCTGGCCATCCTCACCGCCTTCGGCACCGACCTCGTCGCCCGCGCTCTCCTCGCCGGGTAGTGCCGTGACCGGCGCTGTCGGCCCGCTGCGCCGTCAGCCGCCCATGTAGATCAGCTCCGACCGACCCTCGGCCACCTCGGTCAGGATCTCCGCGAGAGGCCGCGGGACGCCCCCCACGGCCTCCACCTCGTCCGATGACACCCCACGGGTGTCGATGCAGCCGGGTCAGAGCGAGACGAGGAAGGGACCGCCCACCGCCTTGTTCACCTTCTGGCGCAGGTCGGCCCCTTGCGGTGTGTCGGCGACGCCGTCCGGCTGGGCCAGGCGTACCGCGTCGCCGGCCAGGCGGACCTCGGCCTCGAGGCCGGCGCCGGCCGCCACGTTGGCGAAGTGGTACGCCGCCCACGACGGCTTCGGGTTCGCCCGGGGGTCGGCGCTGGCGAAGAAGATCAACTTCCTACGGGACATGCTTCCTCCTCGTTGAACGGGATGTGGTCGAGGTCCCCCTCGCTGGCCGCCAGCAGGAGCCTGGTGTACGGGTGACGGGGGCGGGACACGACCTCGCCGCTCGGCCCGGACTCGACGATGCGCCCGTCGCGCATCACCACCATCCGGTCCGAGACCCAGCGGGCGACGGCGAGGTCGTGGGTGATGTAGACGAAGCCGGTCCCGAAGCGATCGCGGATGGCCAGGATGAGCTCGATGATCCCGGCCGCCAGCGACGCGTCCAGCATCGAGGTGGGCTCGTCGGCTATGACCAGCCGGGGCTGGGCCACCATGGCGCGCGCCAGCGCCACCCGCTGGCGCTGGCCGCCGGAGAGCTGGTGCGGGAAGCGCCGCAGGAACGTGGCCGGCGGCATCGAGACGTCCTCGAGCGCCCTGCGCACCGCGCCGGCCCGCTCGCGCCGCTGGACACCTCGGACCGCAAGCGGCTCGCCTACCAACTGCTCGACCCGCATGCCCGGGTGCAGCGACTGGAACGGGTCCTGCAGGACGAGGTGCATCCCGTGGCGGGTGGTGCGCAGCTCCGACGACGACAGGTCGCACAGGTCCTGACCGTCCAGGCGCACCGCTCCCTCGTCCGGCCGCTCCAGGCCGAGGATCAGGCGGGCCAGGGTGCTCTTGCCGGCTCCGCTCTCGCCCACGACGGCGACGATCTCACCGGAGGCGACAGACAGCGACACGTCGTCCACGGCGACCACCCCGCCGCCGCGGCCAGCGCGGCGGCCGCGGTAGCGCTTCGTCACAGCTTCGACCTGGAGGACGTCGACGGCCGGCGCATCGACCGCCGCGGCCCGACCACGGCCACCGTCACCGACGGCGGCCGTCGACTGTTCCTCCCTGCGGCTCTGCAGCGACGGGAAAGCGGCGAACAGCATCCGGGTGTAGTCATGCTCGGGCGCCGAGGACACCCGCCGGGAGGGGCCGTGCTCGACGATGCGGCCCTCGTGCATGACGGCGATCTCGTCGGCGATGCGGGAGACGGTCGGCAGGTCGTGCGACACGAGCAGGATCCCCACGCCGAGGTCATCGCGCAGCTCGAGCAGCAACTTGAGGACCTGGGCCCGGGTGATGACATCGAGGCCGCTGGCCGGCTCGTCGGCCACGAGAAGGGTCGGCTCGTTGGCCAGCGCCATGGCAATGACCGCCCGCTGGCGCATTCCCCCGGAGAGCTCGTGCGGGAACGCACCGTGGCGGTCCCGCGTCAGCCCCACCCGCTCGAGCAGATCGTGAGCCCGCACCATGGCCTCGCCCGGCTCGCGCGTGAGCCGGGCTGCCTCCGCCACCTGAGCCACGATCGCATAGGCAGGGTTGAGAGCGTTCATGGCGGCCTGGGGCACGAGAGCGACGGTTCGCCCCCTGTGGGCGGCGACGGCGGGGCGGGCGGGGCGGCCGAGGTCGTAGCCCCCAAGCGACAGCTGCCCTGCCACCACCCGCCCCGGCGGGCGCAAGACGCCGGCCACGGTGAGGGCGATCGTGGTCTTGCCGCTGCCAGACTCGCCCACCAGGCCCACCAGCTCGCCCCGCCGAACGCGAAGGTCGACGCCGTCCACCGCCCGGAGCGCCGGGCCCTGGCCCCGGTACTCGACGACGAGCCCGCACAGGTGCATGGCCGGTGCGTCCTGCACCGTCGCGGCCGGCGCGGCTGCGGCCGGCCGGCGGAGCGGTCGCGGCGCCGGCCGGCGGAGGCGGGGGTCGGCCCACTCCTCGATGGCGTAGCCGAGGAAGGCGAGGCCGAGGATGACGACGGTGAGCGCCAGGCCCGGCGGCAGGATCCACCACT
>JAHWJU010000014.1 GCA_019348255.1 Actinomycetota bacterium
CTCGGCCACCCGCCACCGGGGGCGCTCCTCGCTGCCCACGTTCTCCGCCGCCAGAGTCGTGCCCTTGGCGCCCGCAGCCCAGTTGGCAATCAGGCGCCGGACATGGCGGCCGCTGACCCGCAGCCGCTCAGCTGCCGCCGCCGTCGACAGCCAACCCTCCTCGCCCCGGCAGCGCCGGCCCTCCTGCGGTCGGGGTGCACACACCAGCGGCTCGCCGGTGGCCGGGTGACGCCCCTCAAGCAGCGCCCGGAAGGCCTCGGGCTCGACCAGCCCCGACAGGCCCAGCTCGGCCGACAGCGATCCCACCCAGCGACCCGGCGCCTCTCCCGCCCCCGTGTAATAGGCCTGCGCGTTGGGCGCCACCTCGGCCAGGAAGTAGTCCGCCGCTCCGGTGGCGGCCAGGCGGGCGATGGACAGCACGTCCCTCTATGGCCGCGTTCGCGGCCCGCGCCGGACACACGTCGCCACGTCCCGAGGGGACGTGGCAAGTCTGTGTGCCGCATATGGGGCTCGCCTCCACGGGCTCAAGCTTTCGCCAGCCATGCCGACCGGTGGCGAAGGGTGAGGCAGAGCAGCCATCGCAACGCATGCTCAGCGGCTCGCGACCGAAGCTGCCGGAAAGCGGCGGGCTCAGGGCCAGAAGCAGACCTCGGTCCCGCCCGGGCTCAGAGCGATTTCGACGCGGATGCCGGCCTCGCGGGCGCGACGCGTATCGACCCGCTAGCCCCCGGTCCGCCGCCACCTGCTCGATGCCGAAGCCGACGCGGTCGTCTCGGACCGAGGCCATCAGCCGCTTGTCCGCCAGGTCGCGACCGGCATAGACGGTGATGTGGATGGCAGCGGCGTGCTTGGCCGCATTGGTCAGCAGCTCGGTGACGATCGCCCTCACCACCACCACCCGCTCGGATGCAGCCTGGGGAAATCGGGGTCCAGCGCCAGCGCCGCCTCGACGCCGTGGACCGGGATGACCGCTCCAGCCTCGGCTGCTCCATTTCAACGTCGGGGCGAGCCGACAGGTGCGCCAGCGCGACAGGTGGCTGTCGCAGGACGCTCCACCGAGGGGCTCGCGGCCCCGCCTGTCGGTTGCATTCCATCCAACATTTATCCAACATTTGTTGTCGGCCGAGGCCGTCCGCCAGCGTTCGCCAGAAGGCGCCCACCCCGCCTGACCTGCGCTTTTAGTCCCAGGGCGTCCGCCACCGTTCGGCCGTTTTGACTTCCCAAGCTGAGAACGCGGGTTCGATTCCCGTCGCCCGCTCTCTGGTGAAGAGGCTGGTCAGGGCCACTACGTCCTTGACCAGCCTCTTGCGCGTCAGCGGACCATCCGCCTTTCATCCGGCATCCGCTTCTTCATCCGGCGCGTCGTCGCCGGATGCCATGGCCTGACGCAGCTCGTCGAAGATGCCTTGCGCCATTGCGCGATCGGCCTGCGCGGTCCTGTGGAGGTAGCGCAGCGCGGCTTGCGGCGATGACTGCCCGAGGCGCGCCATGAGGTCCTTCAACGTCGTGCCGGGCACCTTCGCCGCCATCGTGTTCGCCAAGTGCCGGAGGTCGTGCGGCTTGAGGTCGGGACGGACGCCGGTCTCCCGAAGTGCCTTATGCCACGCCTTGTAGAACGAGGCGCGCCGCACGCCGCCCTTGCGCCCCGGGAACAGCGGCGCACCGGGACCAGCCGCGACGTGGTGCTCGAGGTGGGCTTCGAGCAAGGGGACAACCGACTCCGGCATCGTGACGTCGCGGACGCCGGCGGTCGACTTCGGACGACGCACCTGGATGCCGGACGACAGCTCCTGGCGCTGCTTGTTCACGATGACGCGCCGGTGGAGGAAGTCGAGATCGGCGCGTGTGAGCCCGAGCAGCTCGCCGAGGCGCAGACCGCACGTCGACGCGAGCAGCAGGAGCGCCCCGTACGGCGGGTCGATCGCCTGCACGAGCGCCAGGGCATCGCTGACCGGGATCAGCGGTCGCTCGTCGCTGGTCTCCAACGCCGCGCCTCGGACGCGGCATCGGTTCTTCGCGATGAGGTCGTCCTCGGCGGCCGTGTTCAGGAACGCCATCAGGAGCCGGTAACACTTCGCTGCCTGCGACGGGCTCACGCGCGCTGACAGGTCGGCGTGCCACAGGCGGACGGCTCGTCTCGTGATCGCGTTCAGCGGTGTGTCGCCGAACGTCGCGACGATGTGCTTGAGCTGGCTCGCGTAGACCTCCTGGGTCCGCGGCGCGAGCCTCCGCGTCCGCATCCACTCGTCGGCGTACGTCCGCAGCGGGACACGTCCGGCCGTCGGATCGATCCACCGGTCCCGAGCGCGGTCCGCGCGCTGCTCTGCCTCCCATGCCAGCGCGTCACGCTTCGCGTGGAACGTCTTGCTGTACTTCGTGCCGTCTGGTCGGCGCAGCTCGACGTCGTATGCGGTCTTGCCGTTGCGGAGCCGCCTCGTCCGGATGGCCATCGCTCCTCCTCAGGAAGCCGGCCGCCGACGCCGACCGGTGGCCGGTGCGTCGGGGAACAAGAGGGGCTGGTCGACGCGGAGGTCGATGACGCCCGAGGGCTGCTCGCCATCATCAACGGTAGACGGGCGGTGTGACGTCGACGTCTCCTTGTTGAGGTCGGCGACGAGGCCTCGATGTCCTCGGTGCGGACACGGCGACAGCCATCGATCATGACCGACGGCAGGCGCCCGCTCGCGAGCAGCTCGTAGAGCTTCGACCTTCCAATCGAGAGGACGTGCGCGGCGTCCTCCGGACGGAGCAAGTACCTGTCCACCTCCACCTCCGTTTGCATGGATGCGTGCACATGCGGAGATGCGCGTCCTCGCCGCCGGGAACGCAACGCGGGGAGTCCCCGCACCCGCGACCAGCCAGTCGAGGGAGTCCCCCGCGCAGTCAGCGCTTGCGCTTGCGCTCGTTGCGCTCCATCGCGCGCCGCTGTTGGCGGCTGAGTCCGGGCTCGCGCGAGGGGACGGCCGGGTCGTGCCGCTCGAGCAGCTCGCGGATCCGCGACCGGGCAAATGCAAGGTCGGCCTCCGTGCTCCGCAACTGCGCCTGAGTCCGCTCAAGGTCGGACTCCAGGCGTTCGACGCGTGTCGTCGTCCGTTCGAGCGCCGCTTCGGCGCGGGTGCGTCCGCGAAGCGCATCGCTCAGCTGACGCTTGAGGACTCGGTGCTCCACTCGCAGCTCGTCGACGCTGGCGTGCTCCTCCGCCTTCCGTTGCCGGTACGCGCGCACGCGTTCGGCCTCGTTGGCCCACTTCCGCGGTCGGCCAGGCCCTCGAGACGGCTCAGGCGCATCCGCCGTCGACATGGTAATAACCGTACGACATGAAACCGTCCGGCGGTACCCGTGCATATTGTGTGAGCCCGGCGACCCCGGCCGCCGGCCTACCCCTGCACCCTCGCCCCACCCCCGGCCCGCGCCCACCCGACCCGGGCCCCGCCCGCGCCCTCCCCGGCCCCTCGCGCCCGTGCGTCCTCGCCGCCCACCCGGCCCGGTCCTCCGCCACCGGCCGTGCCCGCCGGGCCGCGTCCCTGCTCTGCCTCCGCCCCCGAACGAACCGCGACCACCGGCGCCTGTCTCGGACGCCGCCGAGCCCGTTGTTGCGCTGCATGGCGGCGCCGCGAAGACCATCCTGGATGCGTGGAACCGCGGTTTGAGCTCCGCTCCGACGGGATCGTCGACTGTCTGCTGGATGGTCGGAGCTTGCTCAACGAGGCGCTCGCAGATGCAGTTTCCAGTCGTGCTCCGCGCGGTGCGCTGCATCCCGGTCTCTCGACTTACTGGATCGATCGCACCGAAGAGGCCGTCCGACGGGCAGTCCAGCATCGGCTGCAAGAACCGTTCGCGACGGGGAACGTGACCTACCTCAGCCTCAAGGGCGACCTTGTTGTCGCCGCATACGACTTCGATGGCGAGGACGGGCAGACCGAGTCGATTCCGGTCGACGAGTTCGTCCACATACTCACCCTTTGGCGTCAGGAGGTTGTGGGTGCGGGTGGGGTCAGCGGCGACGACGCCGCTGCTCTGCAGGACGAACCGCGCGCCCGTCCGATGCCTCCGGCGTCGGAGTGATGAGAATCCATCCGTGAACAGCGGCCCGACTACAGCAACGACCCTTCGCATCGCGATCGACGAGGCGAAGAGGACTGGCTGGGCCCGGTACGAAGGCGAATTTGCGGACGTGAGCTCGTCGGCGCTCGAGCTTGGCTACGTACCTGTCCCGACGAGGAAGCATGACCCAGAGGTCGCGCTGATTCAGCCCCGCGATCCATCCTCTGCCCGGCGCATGTCCATGAGCGCAAGGTATGGGCTCGGCTCGCTACCGCTCCACACCGACGGCGCACACATGGCAATGCCGCCAGAGCTGACGATCCTTACGTCGGATCGCGAGAGCGGTGTCGGCACGTACCTGCTGTATGTGGGCACCGGTGCGATGCCGCCCGATGTGGAGGAGGCTGCTCGCCACGGGGTCTTCGCCGTTCGTGACGGAGCGGCCGTGCGAAGTGTCACCGCTCGTCAGCGAGACGGAGCCCTGCGATTCGACCCGGTAGCTATGGCACCACGTGACGATCTCGCCCGGGCCGTCGTCCGCTACTTCGAGCAGGCTACGTACGCTGCAGAAGTCCACCGTTGGCAGGCGCGTGAGGTTCTAGTGATCGACAACACATCGGTGGTTCATGGCCGCGAGAAGGCGGAGAACTCTCCCGACCGTGAGTTGCGACGCTTGATGCTCCGGAGGGCGCCGTGACCGCGAAACCGTTCGACCATGAATCCCTTTGGCTCAAGGCCAAGTCATTCATCAATCGATCATTCGCCGCGGCCGACACCGGTGACTTCGACGAGGCCGCGTTGTGGGCATCATGCGCACTCGAGCTTCTTGGAAAGGCTGCGCTGAGCAAGGTCAGTCCTTTGCTCGTCGCGGACCCAAGCGACGACGGCAAGAGTTTGTTGATCGCCGCTGGACTCTCGTCAGACTTCGCCGGATTCAAATCGATCCAGGCCAAGGCGGTGTTCAGCCGATGCGCGCGAGCGTTCCCGCCGTTCAGCGAATTGAGAGCGAACCAGATCGCGGTCAACCGCAACGAGGAGCTGCATTCCGGTGGCCTGCCTTTCGCTGCGGTCCACCAGGACGTGTGGTGGCAGACGTTCTGGGCTCTGGCGACCGTGTTGGCGCAGGCACGGGACCGCACACTCGATGAGCTTGTCCCCGCGAACCGAGTCAAGACGGTTGAAGAGCACCTGGCACGCAATGCGGAGAACATCAAGCTGCGGGTCGAGTCGCTTATCCAGCGAGCGACCCAGCGGCTTCAGCTCCTCGATGCCGCAGTTCTGACTGCGCAAGTTCACGCCGAGCTGTCAGCTCGAGCCGCCGCAATCTCGCTCGAACACCTCGCGTCACACCGATGCCCGGCCTGCGGCGGAATCGGGTTCCTGCACGGCGACTACGTCGGGGAGAGCGACGTGCAGTACGACTACGAGGACGCGACAGCTACGGAGACACTCACCGTCTTGGTCGAGAGCTTCTCGTGCGAGAACTGCGGCCTCGTTCTGCCCGAGCAGGAGTTCATCGCCGTTGCCGAGCTACCGGACACCTTCATCGTCGAGCGTGAGTACGAACCGGAATACGACGACTACGGCAACGAATGATCGCCGTGTGACTCGCGTTGCGCTATGCCGTGTCGCCATCCTTGACCGCACGAAGGCGGCGCGGGTCAGCGGGCAGCGACTCCCACACCTCCTCGTCCACGAGCCGTGGGAGCTCCTTGGGCGCCAGGTGTTCCTCGAAGATCGCGAAGGTCTCACCGAGGCGGGTGGCCGCCGGCGCCAGGATGCCGTGGAGCCCAAGCTGATGAGCCGCGCGCGCGACCTGCCAGCACGGTTCGTACTCGCCGACGGGCGAGCGGAGGTCCGCCTCCGACAATCCGACGGACGCAGCTGCCGCCGGGTCCCGGAGGTCGAGCACATCAGACACGCCGACCTCGACGAGGAGCAGCCGACGGGGCTGCACCATGTCGCCTGTCATGCCGTCGAACGGATCGACAAGGTGCCGGTAGGCCTCCACGACGACTGACGCTCGTGGCCGCCCGAGATACAAGACCGAGAACGCGCCGGGCGGCCCCCAGCGGCCGCCCGCGCTGCTCCCGGTAAGCCCTCGCCAGTCGCGGCTGGCATGGCGCTCGAAGGTGCCCTCGACCTGCGTGCGCGGCGCCCGGCCAACAGCGACGATGAGTTCCCGGCGGCTGACCACCTACATCGCTCCCGCTCGCAGGCGCTCCACCGACTGGACCACCGGCTGGAAGTCGCCGGCGGCGAGGAGGTCGATGGGGCGGGCGCCCTCGAATTCTGGGTTCTTGGCGTGCATCCAGATCTCGACGCCCTCCGGGCGGTACACGGCGCCGAGCAGACGGACCACGTAGTGCGTGTCGACGAGCCGATCCCGAGTCTCGTCGCGTGGGCGCGAACTACCCGCAGCCCAGTGCTGCACTTGCCGTTCCTTGACTCCGGTCGCCCTGGCGATGTCGCAGTTGCTGAGGCCGGCCGCCCTGATCTCACGAACGATCTCTTGATAGGAGAACCCGGCCTGAGGGGTTGCTTGGGTCAATGTGGCACCCCCGTTCTGACTCCCTGAATAGCATACTGGATGACGTAGTAGATGACGCGTACCATAGCGTCACTTCCTCCGCATGACGAATCGAGGTGCCTGATGGCACAGCTCCTCATCCGGCCGTCGCTCAACGACCACCAGGTGATCGCGGACCTCCTCGCGCCCCCGCCGATGCCGACGATCCGGCGGTCGCGCCCACCGATCGCTCAGCTGGTCGCCGATGCGCACATCGCCGCGCAGCGCCCGACGCTTGCCGAGTCGGCGAACGACGCGGGCATCCCCTTCCTGGTCGATCCGACGACGGTGCTCCTGCAGAGCGACGTCGATCCCACCTCCTCCTGGGCGAAGCTGCCGTTCGCATCGGCGCGACCGCTGTCGGTCGATGACATCGACGTCGAGGGTCTGGTCGAGCAGGTCGTGCAGTTCCAGATGGAGCAGGGCGCCACACGGATCATCGCTCCGTACCTGTACGCATCTGAACCGGGGGATCCGGCGTTCGCCATGTCGATCCGTTTGCTGGCATCGACGGCTCACTACGTGCGCGACAACGACGTCCCCCTTCCGGTTGTGGCAATCCTCTGCGGCCAGCTTCGCCAGTTCGCGAGCGCTCAGGCGCTCGATCTCGGCGTGGGTCGCTTCGTCGATGCCGCGGAGGCGCATGGCGTTCACACGGTGGGACTGTGCTTCTCCCCTGTGGGAACGCCGGGCGATAGCTACTCGAAGTTGGTCGGGCTGTTTCGGGCGGCGGCCCGTGCGACTCGGGCGCCGATGCCGATCGTTGCGTGGCGACAAGGCATCTACGGGCCGGCGCTCGTTGCGGCGGGTCTGGCTGGCTACGAGACCGGCATCGGGACAGGCGAGCAGACGAACATCGCGCGCCAGCAGGCCAACCGCCGCGCCAAGGACAAGGCGAGGCGGACCGGTGGCGGGCCGGGTACCTACCTCGACCAGTTCGGGCGGAGCATCCCGAAGCCAGCGGCGGAGCTGCTCCTGGGCATCAACGAGATGCGCCCGAAGCTGATGTGCGATGACGAGGGGTGCTGCCCGACGGTCGCCGACACGCTCGACAACGGACGCCCGCATGCCGTGCGCAGCCGCGCCCGCCAGCTCGCCGAGCTCGCGGAGCAGCCTCACCGCCGCTGGCGGCTCCACACCGTGGCGCGACACGCGGAGGCGGCTGCCACTCTCGCCAAGCAGGCGAACCGCGTGCTGGAGTCAGCAGCCATCAAGCACAAGATCGGCACGAAGAACCTCGAGGCGTTGGCCCAGGTGATGACCGAACTGGGCCAGGCGGACCAGACATCGCGCTCGGCGTAGACGGACGAACGCCGGACCAGCGTCAGCACGCCACTGGCTCGCTCGGCAGTATTCACTCGTGTCCGAGCGTACGAGTGACGACGACCTCGCGAGATTGACGTCGAACATCGCCGAGGAGCTGCGCGCTCAGAGCGCGCTTCGCGACCTCGGTCTGTCGGAGGTCACCATCGAGGAGGTCGCTAGCGCAATCGCCGTGAACATCGACTACGCGTTCACTGTCGCGTGGTCCCCGCGCTGGGTGAAGCCGGGCGACGCTCACTACGGGATGGAGCCGGACAGTGAATCGCCGACAGGCGAGAACCACTTCGTCGAGTGCCTCCAGTGCCAGTGGGTCTGTGCGTCGAATCCGTCTCGTCGTGACGCGGAGCAGAAATACGGGCGCCATCTTCAGCGTGAGCACACTTCGCCGTCATGACCCAACCGGTCCGGCCGTCAACTGCTGCCATCGCGGGCGGCGGGTCACCCGTCCGGCGTCGGTCGGACCGGATAGTGCTGCTCGACCGCCTTGAGGGCCTCGATGATCGGCGGTAGATGCGACTGATCCAAGTTCTCGAGATGGAACTCCAGCTCGTTCCCGACGCCGGGGTGGTCGTTCACTGATCCAGCAATCGTGAGTGACCCGTTGCGTTCGCATCGCACCGTCAAAGTGATCCACCCGTCGAGCGACGCCAGAACCGCCTCGCCGTCGAGGCGCTCGTACACGCCTTCCAGCTCCGAGCGGAAGCGCCGCAGCTCCTCCGCTCGGAGGTCGGCCGGCAGCGTTCCGCTGAATCGCCGACTCGCAGCTCGATAGGGGTGACGAGCCAGTTCCCATCCCAGTAGTCAGTAGCGCTCGGGATCTCGCGTCCGACCACACGGATGCGGACATGGTCGCTCTCCGCGCCACCGATGAGCACCTCGACCATCTCGGACATGTTCGACCAGCCTGGCCGCTCGACAGGAGCGGTGCTCGTCAATCGCAGCGTCAGAGCAGACACCGAGTATCCGCCATCCATCCGGCATCCGCCCGCGATCGCACCTGTCCGGATCAGTCCGCGCACCCGCGCTGACCAGCACATTCGTCCACGCCGGTCCGCTCAGATCCGGGCGTAATCGCTTCCCAAGCTGAGAACGCGAGTTCGATTCTCGTCGCCCGCTCTCGCAAAAAAGTTGCTCAGATGCTGTTCTGGAAAACCCTTGCGGGCACCTGGACGGTTCCATCCAACAGCGATGTCTATCCTCATTTGTGTGCGCCCGCTGCCGGCATGGGTAGCCCCAGCTACGACGGTGCTGGGTTTCGCCCTCTTCGCGCCGGTGAGCATCCTCTTCCTTGCCAGCGGGCTCATCGTCCCCCAGCCGTGGCTCACCATGTTCTGGGCCGCTGGCGCCGCCTTTCTGGCCTACGCCATCGCGAACCGACACCGGCCCTGGATCGTCCTGGCAACACCAGTGGCCGCCGTGCTGCTCTGGATCGCTCTAGTCACTCTGGGCGGTGCATTCCTGGACTGGACGGCCTAGAGGGTCCGGGAAAGGTGTCCGACCTCCATCTCTGCTCCGATCATCGAGCTCGTCTCGAGATCGTGTCGCTCACCCGCTCTCGTCGAGCGACGTCGTGATCTCGATCGCTGCCTCGAGGCTGCGGGCGACGGGGCAACCGTCGGCGTGGGCTTCGAGAGCGCGCTCAGCCGCCTCCCACCGATCCTCGGGGATGGTGACGCCCCGGTAGGTGACGTGGATGCGCTTGATGACGAGGACCTTTCCCTCGAGCTCGATCTCACCCCGTGCGTGCCCCACCAGACCGGTGGGGTCGATCCGCCGGGCCCTGAGAGCACCGGCGAACGTGCCCGTCAGTCAGCCGCCGGCGGCGGCGACGACGTGGTCCAAAGTCGTCGCGTGGACCTCGAAGGCACCCTCGGGGACGCCGTAGTGCTCGGCGACGGCACCGTGGACGCCGTAAAAGGTCGGCTGCTCCTCGCCCGGCAGGAACGCCGCCCGGTTCGGGCCGTCACGACGCTCGATCCTCGACTCTGATACGTACACGACTTCGCCCATGGCGACGTTCTACCCGTTCGCCGACCTCCGACCAAGGCGCCTTTCGAGCAGGCAACGCCGAGTGAAGTGCGCCAACCGTCGCCACAGGGGGACCCTCGCGACACCTCGCTGGACGGTAGCGGTGAGACTGGTCCGGATCTCCACGCAAAGACAGGAGGCCCCATGCCCACCGAGGTCGACCGCCACCAAGTCCAGGAACTGCTAGCCAAAGGTGCCCAACTCGTCGACGTGATGGGCGCCTCGGAGTGGGACGAGTCCCACATCGCCGGCGCGGTCCACGTTCCACTAAAGGAGCTGAGCGAGCTCGCCGCCGAGAGGCTCGATGCCGGCCGCCCCGTGATCACCTACTGCTACGACTCGCTCTGAGACATGAGTCCCCGAGCCGCGTGGCGGCTCGAGAGCCTGGGATTCGACGAGGTCTATGACTACGTGGGCTCCAAGATGGACTGGATCGGGGAGGGCCTTCCGTTCGAGGGGGCGCTGGTGGACCGGCCCCGGCTCGGGACCCTCGCCGATCCTGGAGTGCCCACGTGCAAGCTGGACGACGCGGTGTCGCAGGTCCGGCCCCGGCTCGGGCAGTGGCCGCTGTCGCTGGTCGTGACAGGCGCCAGCCGGGTGGTGCTCGGCCTGGTTCGCGCCGAGAACCTCGGTGGCGACGGTGACCGGCCGGTAGCAGAGGTGATGCAGGAAGGACCCAGCACCTACCGACCGCATGTGACGGCAGAGGAGATGTCGGGCAAGCTGAAGGACAGCCGGGCGAGGTGGGTCGTGGTCACGACGCTGTCCGGTCAGCTCGTGGGCGTGGTGCAACCGGAGAAGATCCACGAGGCCGCGGAGGCAGCCCGAGCCTGAGGCTCGGCCAGCGGGAGGCGGACGCGCGCCTCAGTCGCCCTCGCGAACCTCATGCCAGGGGGTGCCAGACTTCCAGAAGGCCCTGATGCGCGACTCGTGGTCCCTGCTTCTGAACTCCACCTCGACCTCTTCGGGACCGTCGTCCTCCACCTCCACCTGGAACCCGGGTTTCGGCCTGGCCCACATCAGCTCGACGCGCCCTGACTCGTACCGGACGGCAACCTGGCCGCCGATGCTGTCGATCGTCTTCGTCGTCGCCGTGGCGCCGCCGGGTGCGGTTGGGGAAGGTGCCGCCGTGGTGGACGGACTCGTCGCCGTGGGAGCCACGGTCGTGGCGGGCGAGGTGCTGGCCGTGCTGCTGGGAGGGGCCGGCGCCGGCGTCGCAGCCCGTCGAGGAGACGGGGTCGGCGTCGGCAGCGGCGGCGACTGAAGGGGCTCCACTCGAGGCGGCGTGACGGAGGGCGGCGGCACTACGGGGACGGCGGGCGGCGACGCTGACGGTTCTTCGGCGTCCGACCGGCCAGGAGCCGGAGCCTTCGCCGACTCCGCCCGCAGCGCCTGGGCGACGTCAGCGCTCGACATGGGGCTCACCCGTCTCTCGGTCACCTGCGAGGCCACGACCTGAACACCATTCCAGGCGAGAGCCACCGCGGCCGCGGTGGCGGCGCTCCAGATGACGACCACGAGCACGACGCGCCGCACGCGGCAAACGATGGCGCATGACGGGACTGTGTGGCGCTAAGGGTGCCCTAAATGGTGGTGAAGAGCGCTCCCGGAGCCGGCGCGGCCTCTAGCTTGTTGTGGTGGCGTCGGTCTCGCTGATCGAGGACGATCCGCGGATCCGATCGGCGTTGGTACGGGTTCTCGCCGCCCGGGGCCACGCGGTGCGCGCCGCGTCCACGGCCATGGACGGCCTCCGCCAGGTGGTGGAGTTCCCTCCGGACGTGGTGGTGCTCGACCTAGGGCTTCCGGACATGGATGGCTCCGAGTTGCTCAAGATGATGAGGGCCGTCACCGCTGTGCCTGTCATCGTGGCCACGGCGCGCGACGACGAGACGGAGATCGTTCGCCTTCTCAACCTGGGTGCGGACGACTACGTCGTCAAGCCGTTCTCCGGCGAGCAGCTCGACGCTCGCATCGGCGCCGTCCTTCGCCGCGCCGGCGCCTCCCGGGACGCCGCGAATGTGGTCGTGGGGGAGCTGCGCATAAACCTGAAGAGCCGGGAAGCGACCCTCGGCGGGCGTCCCTTGGACCTCGCCCGCAAGGAGTTCGACCTCCTGTCGTTCCTCGCGCTCAATGCCGGCACGGTTGTCACCAAGCCAGAGTTGCTGGCGGAGGTGTGGCGTCAACCGCTCGGCGGGGGTGACAAGACCGTCGACGTGCATCTCTCGTGGCTGCGGCGCAAGCTCGGCGAGACCGCAGCCGAGCCGCGCTACCTGCAAACAGTGCGGGGCGTGGGGGTCAAGCTGGTGGCACCCGAGTGAGGCCGCGTCTCATTCTGCTGACCGCAGCCACGACTTGGCTGGTGGCCTTGGCCTTCCTCGTGCCACTGGCTCTGCTCGTGCGGACCCTCGCCAGCGACCGCGCCATGGGCGCGGCCGAGCTCGAGGCCCAGTCGCTGGCGCCGGTTCTGGCGTTGACCGACGACCCCCACGTCATCCAACCCGCCATCGAGGCCACCACCTCCGGGGCGCAAGGACGACTCACCATCTTCCTCGACGACGGCCGGAGCTTTGGTGCCCCCGCCGACCGCAGGCACAGCCTTGCTCTCGCCCGGCAGGGGCGCACATTCTCGACGCCTGCTCCGGGCGGGACCGAGGTGCTCGTGCCCGTTGTGGTGGGGGACGGTTCTACCGCCGTCGTTCGGGTGCTCGTGCCCTCCGAGGCGCTGCACCGCGGAGTGGGTCAGGCGTGGCTCGTCCTGGTGGCCCTCGGAGTTGCTCTGGTACTCCTGGCCCTGGTCTTCGCCGATCGGATGGCCCGCTCGATCGTGGGTCCTGTCGAACGCCTTGCGGAGGCGGCTCACCGGCTGGGCGAAGGTGACCTCGAGGTGCGAGTCACACCGGAGGGACCACCCGAGATAGCCGAGGTGGGACGGGCCTTCAACCGGGTCGCGGGGCGGGTGAAAGAGCTGCTCGCCGCCGAGCGGGAGGCAGTGGCCGACCTCTCCCACCGGCTCCGCACCCCGCTCACCGCGCTGCGCCTCGACACCGAGATCCTCACCGACCCCGAGGAGCGCCGGCGCATCGCGCAGGACGCAGAGGAGCTCGAGCGGGTCGTGGACAGAATCATCATCGACGCCCGCCGTCCCATACGTGGGGGGATGGCATCGAGCACCGACCTCAACCATCTCGCCCGCCAGCGGGTCGAGTTCTGGGCCGCTCTGGCCGAGGAGCAGGGCCGGCGCTGGTCGATCGAGACCCCGGACGCGGCCCTGCCGGTACCCGTCGACAGCGACGACTTGGAGGCCGCGCTGGACGCCCTCCTCGGCAACGTCTTCGCCCACACGCCCGACGGCAGCGGCTTTCGGGTGCTGGTCGAGGCAGGCCAGGAGGGCGAAGCCAGGATCATCGTCGAGGACGAGGGCCCGGGCTTCCAGAGCGAAGCCGTGGTGGCCAGAGGGGCGAGCGGCGCCGGCTCCACCGGCCTCGGCCTGGACATCGCCCGCCGCACGGCCGAGGCGGCGGGAGGATCACTTCGCGTCGTCGGCACAGGCAATGGTGGCGGACGGGTTGAGATGGAGTTCCCCCCGCACAACGGTGAACTCCCGCGGTGAGGACGAGAACCCAACTTTGGCAAGAACAAGGCTCCCCTTAGCGCTGTCCTAACGGTGCGGCGTCCACCATGAGGGGGCCAGGGGGCGTGGCCCTGACGCTGCCCTCCCGCCGGGCGCCACCACGCCCTTTCCCGAAACCGGACAGTCGATGGGATCAACAGAACGGATCCTGATCTACAGCCACGACACCTACGGGCTCGGGCACCTGCGCCGCTGTCTGCGCATCGCGGAGGGACTCTCCCGGCTCAGCCCCCGCCCCTCGGTCCTGATCGCCACCGGGTCGCCCCGCGCCCAGTCGTTTTCCCTCCCCCATGGCTGTGACACCGTGAAGCTGCCGGCAGCCACCAAGGGGCCCGACGGACGGTACCGTGCCCGCTCCCTGGCGATCCCCCTCGACGAGTTGGTCGGGATTCGCAGCGACCTGCTCCGCACCGCCGCCTCCTCGTTCCAGCCCGACCTCATCCTCGTCGACCATGCGCCGGTGGGGATGGCCGGCGAGCTCCTGCCACTTCTCAAAGAGCTCCACCACCGCGCCCGCCCTCGGCTCGTCCTGGGACTGCGGGACGTGGTCGACGAAGCCCGGCGGGTACGGGCCGAGTGGGAGCAGGCCGGCGCATGGCACCTGCTCGAGACCATGTACGACGCCGTGCTCGTCTACGGAGACCAGAGGGTTCTCACCACCGCCGAGGAACTGGGTCTGGCGGACCGTCTCGGCGGGAAGGTGCAGTTCGTCGGCTATCTGGGCGGCCGCGCCGCGGTCACAGATCCACCCCTCGGGAACGAGCCTCCAAGCATCGTCGTCACAGCGGGAGGGGGTGGTGACGGTCAGCGGCTCCTGCGCTCCTATGCCGCCTTCCTGGAGCAGTTTCCGGCGCCGGCGCCGTTCCGGTCGGTGATCGTCACCGGGCCGCTGCTGTCCGAGCACCGCCAAGCGGAGCTGCGGCGGCGGTTCTCCGCCCTCGGTCATCCCCTCGAGTTGCTCACCTTCACCGAGCGCCTCGAGGAGCTGCTTTCGCGAGCCGCGGGGGTGGTCGCCATGGCCGGCTACAACACGGTCACCGAGATCCTCTCCGCCCGAGTCCCCGCCCTGTTGATGCCCCGGGGTGAGCCCCGGCGCGAACAGCTGCTGCGGGCTGAGCGCCTGGTGGGGCTGACCGGGCTGGAGATGTGTCCTCCGGGAGGTGACCAGGTGGCCGCGATCGCCGAGTTCGTGCCCCGAGCCCTCCACCGGGGTCGCCTGCCGGTGCCGGCGCTTCGCCTCGCAGGAGTGGAGACGGTCGCCGCCGAGATGGCACGACTGGTGCAGACGGGCGCTGGAGCCTCAGCCTTGGTCGAGAGGGGGGACCGTGTCGCCCGCGTCGTCTGAGGGATCGCCGCTGCGCGTGGGGTACGTCCTCAAGAAGTACCCGCGCCTGTCGGAGACCTTCATCCTCGACGAGATCCTCGGAGTGGAAGCGGCGGCGGTCGAGGTTGCCGTGTTCTCCCTCCGCCCTCCCGACGACGGGCACTTCCACGCGCAGCTGGCGCTGGTGCGGGCCCGGGCCCACTACCTGCCCCCCTTCGGGGGGGCGTCGACCATGGAGGCCCTCCAGCTGATCCCGGCCCTGCCCGATGGCTCCGAGCGGCTCGGCCGCGTGCTCGCCTTCGCCGGAAGCCTGCGGCCCGAGCGCCGCGCGGGTCTGCTCGTGCAGGGTCTGCACCTCGCCAAGCTGGTCGGGGAACACCGACTCGACCACCTGCATGCCCACTTCATGACCATCGCCTCCCACACCGCCTACGTCGCCCATCTACTGACCGACGTCCCCTTCACGGTCACTGCGCACGCCAAGGACATCTACCGGTCGGAGGTGGACGTCCGGGTGTTCCGTGAAGTGGCCGCGGCGGCGAACGCTGTCGTTACCGTGTGCGAGGCCAACCGCCGCTACATCTGCGAGACCCTTCTGGGCGCCGAGGCCGCTCGGAGCCGGGTCGTCCGGGTCTACAACGGCGTCCCCATCGGTGCGCTCACCGCCGGCTCCGCCGGGCGCGAGCCGGGTCTCGTCGTCGCCGCCGGCCGTCTGGTGGAGAAGAAGGGGTTCCACATCCTGTTCCAGGCCTGCCGTCTGTTGCTCGACAGCGGCACACCTTTTCGCTGCGTCCTCATCGGTGATGGCGATCAGCGAGAGGAGCTGGCGGCCCTCCGCTCCCGCCTCGGACTCGAGGCTCATGTGGAGATGGCGGGCGCGATGCCTAGGGAGGAGGTGCTCGGCTGGATGCGCCGCGCCCGGCTCCTGGTCGCACCCTGCGTGACAGCCCGCGACGGCAACCGCGATGCCCTCCCGACCGTCCTCCTCGAGGCACTCGCCCTCGGCCTGCCCGTGGTGGCTTCCACGGTTGGCGGCATCCCGGAGATCGTGGACGACGGCAGCGAAGGCCTCCTGGTCGAGGAGGGGGACCCGGAGGCGCTGGCCGCCGCGGTGGCACGGATCCTCACCGACGAAGGGCTCTGCCAGCGTCTGGCTGCCGCCGGGAGAGATAAGGCGCTGGCACGCTTCGATCGCGCTCAGACCATTCCCCACCTAGTCGGGTTGCTTGGCGGAAAAGGGCCCGGCCGCTTGCCCGTGACGGTACCGGCATGAAGATCTTCCATGTCTGTGCCGACCGTGGTGTCCCTCTCGACGGGACGAAGGGAGCCTCGGTGCACATGCGCGGTCTGGCGGCGGCACTCGTCTCCGGCGGCCACGAGGTCGTCGGCTTCACCAGTGCCGTGCCCCGTCCGGAGCCGGACTCACCGGTCTACCCGGCACCGCTGCACATCATCGACTCGCCCCACTCCATCATCCGGGCCGCCTGCTCGACGGGGACGCCGGACATCGTCTATGAGCGGTACTCGCTCGGGCACAGAGCCGGCCTCGTGGCCGCCCGGCGGTTGGGTCGGCCTTTCGTCCTCGAGGTCAATGCCCCACTGGTGGTCGAGGCCCGTCGCCATCGTCCCGCTTCAGTGGGCCCTGGCGACGCCGACTTGGAGCGCACCCTCTTTCGGGAGGCCGACCTCGTCGTCGCGGTGTCCGAGCCCCTCCGGCGCCACGTGGCCGCGGTGCGGGGCAGCGACGAGGGCACCGTCGTGGTCACCAACGGGTGCGATCCCGCCTTGCATCCCGTCCCGGCGCGACTCGACGCGGCGCCAGAGGCCACGCTGGTCTTCCTGGGTCACCCCAAGCCCTGGCACGGCGCCGAGCAGCTGCCTCCCGTCGTCGCTCTTCTCCGCCGGCGCGGCCGGAAGGTTCGGCTTCTGGTCATCGGCGGGGGTAAGGGGGCCGAGGCGATGCGCCGGGCTGCCCACCGTGCAGGTGTGGCACCGTGGCTCGAGGTGACCGGCCCCCTCGTCCCTGCGCTGGCCGCCGCCCGGCTCGTCGAAGCCTCGATCGCCGTGGCCCCGTACCCGGCCGACCCCTTCTTCTACTTCTGCCCGCTCAAGGTCATCGAGTGCATGGCCGCCGGGCTTCCCGTGGTCACCACCGACCAGGGTGATCTGGGGGCGATCGTCGGGGATGGCGGCGTCTTGGTGGCGCCGGGCCAGACCAAGGCGCTCGTCGCGGCGATCGAGGACCTGCTCGACGACGGACCCCGTCGTCGCCGGATCGGGTCTCTTGCCAGGGACCGAGCACTGTCCCGTTTCACCTGGGAAGCGGCCGCTCAATCCCTCGTATCGGCAGTTGGGCGGCTCGGGGTCGGGGAAGCGGCATGAGGTTCAGGCCCCCCACGTTTCGCGGCCTGTCGGCATCGACACTGAGGGAGTCGTGGCGGACGTTCGGACCCGCGCTCGAGGGACAAGGACGCCAAGTGCAGCGGGCGGCATTGCTGTCGATCATGACGACGGGGCTGGAGCTGGCCCGGCCCTGGCCGCTCAAGGTCGTCTTCGACCGAGTGCTCCTCGCCCGCGGGACCGCGGACCCGTGGGGCCTGGCCCCCGTGACGGTGCTGGTGCTGGCAGCAGTCGCCACCTTCCTCACGCCGCTGCTCATCGGCACCCTCAACGTCCGTTCAACCGTCGCGGTGGCCCAAGTCGGGCGGAAGGCCACCACCCGGATCCGTCGGCAGGTCTTCGAGCACCTGCACCGGCTCCACTTCCCGTTCCACCAGTCGAGCCGCACCGGAGACCTGCTGGTGCGGTTGATGGGAGATGTCAACATGGTCCGCGACCTGCTGTTCGCGTCGTGGATCAACGTCCTCGCCCGCGGCGCTCTCGTCCTCGCCACGGCGCTGATCATGGTCGTCCTCGACCCCCTGCTCGCGCTCGTGGCTCTCGCGCCCATGCCGCTCCTGGTGATCGGCGTGGGCCGTTCCTCGCGGAAGCTGAAGGAAGTGACCCGCAAGCAGCGCCGGCGGGAGGGTGACGCAGCCGGTCGAGCGGCCGAGACCCTCCGCCAGATCAGGGTCGTCAAGGCCTACGCAGCCGAGGGGCGCGCCACGGAGCAGTTCGCCACCGACGCCCGTGCCGGGGAACGGGCCGGGGTCAAGGCCGCCAAGTTGACGGCGGAGATGGGCCGCCTCACCGAGACCCTCACCGGCGCCGGTCTGGCGCTGGTCCTGTTGGTCGGCGCCCGACGCGTCCTCGCCGGCTCGCTTTCGCCGGGGGACCTGCTGGTGGTCATGTCCTACGCCCGTTCGCTGTACAAGCCGCTCAACAAGATCTCGGGCGAGGGAGGGCGGCTGTCGAAGGCGGGCGCATGTGCCGAGCGACTGCTGGAGGTGCTCAGGGAGCCGCCCGAGGACACAGCTCGAGGCCGGCCGGCGCCCTACTTCCACGGGGAGGTCATCGTCCGGGACCTGCACTACGCCTATCCGACCGGCGTCGAGGCTCTCCGAGGTGTTTCGATGGAATTGCGGCCCGGGACGCTCGCTCTCGTCTGCGGCGCCAATGGCTCCGGCAAGTCGACGCTGCTGTCGATCCTGCTCCGCCTCCTCGTCCCCGACCGGGGGCTGGTGCTCCTCGACGGACAACCCGTGGAGGCCTTCCAGCTCGACTCCTACCGCGAGCGAATTGCCTATGTACCCCAGGACGCCCTCCTCTTCGGGGTCACCGTGAGGGAGAACATTCTCTACGGGCGCCCGAGCGCCACGGACGCCGAGGTCGAGCAGGCGGCGCGGGACGCCATGATCCATGACGTCATCGCCGCGCTACCCGATGGTTACGAGACGGAGCTCGGGGAGAATGGCGCCAGCCTGTCGGGCGGGCAGGCCCGCCGGCTCATGCTGGCCCGGGCCGCTGTCCGGGCCGCTCCCATCCTCCTCCTCGACGAACCGCTGGCCGGCCTGGACCCCGCCGCTCGCCCCCTCGTGGCCCAGGCGATCCGCCGCATGAGCACAGGGCGCACGACCATCGTGGTGAGCCACGGGAGCGACCCGGAGCTGGAACCCGATGTCATCGTCCGCCTGGGTGAAGGTCGCGTGGAGGCGGTTGAGGACCGGGTCCGACGACCGTCACCATCGAGCGAGTCGGTAACGAGCGGGTGAGGACGCTGGCGGGACGGGCACCGTGGGGCAACCTCGCCGAGCTCCACCGCCTCCTGTCGCCGGTGCCGGCCCGCTCTCTCCTCGTTGATGCGGGCATCGATGTCACCGCCGTCGACCCCGGCTACCTACGGCTGAAGCCGGAGACGGGGGCGCTGGTCGGCCTGACCATCGAGGGACGGGGCTCCCAGGGCGAGCACGTGCGGCTGCCTGCCTACGTCCGTACGACGACGGGTGAGCGGGCGGCGGCGCTCGCCGCCAAATGGGGACGGGCGAAGGGGCCCACCCCTCTCGGTCCCGCTGTTCGGCTTCTGCCGGGTGGGCAGAGCGTCCTCTTCCTCTTTCCGGCCGATGCCCGTCTCCGCGAACTGTCATGGGTGATGAAGATGCCCAAGCTCAAGCGGCGACTCGGCGGCCTCGATGCGCTGGGCCCGCCCGGGTTCGTGGTCAGCGGCCGCCGCTCCAGCTTGGAGTTGTTGCGCTACAAGCCGGAACGGCGGATCGTGGCCCGCGCCAACCTCAGGTTGTCCGGCTCGGACGGTTGGAGATTGAGAAGGGCGGTGATCCTGCGCTACTTCTCTGACAAAAGGGGCGTGGCTCTGGCCGGCGCCGCCGATCGTGTCCGGTCGTCGTCGCTCGGTCCTCTCGTCCCGAAGCCCCTCGGCACCCTGTTCGAGGGGCGCTTGTTCTTCGAGGAGGAGGTGAGCGGCGTCGAGCTGGCGACGGCCGTCCTGAACGGCGGCGCCGAGGCGGAGCCGGTGGCGCAAGCACTGGCCCGGCTCCACGAGTCGTGCCTGTCGTTCGGGCCCGCCCGGCCGCCCGGAGCGCTCCTCGTCAGCGCCGCGCGGGGGCTGCACAACATCGCCCTCCTCGCCCCCGGCCTCCGCCCCCAGGTGGACGAGGTGGTGGCGCGGTTGTCCGAACGCAACCACGCCGCCACCACCGTGCCGGTGCACGGCGACCTCCACCTCCACCAGGTGGTCGTCACCGGCGCCGGGCCGGTGCTGGTCGACCTCGAGCGGGTCGCCGACGACGACCCGTTGCTCGACCTGGGTGGACTGGTGGCTCACCTCCGCGTCCTCGCTCTTCGCCACCAACTCGGTGCCATCCTGCGCCCGTTCGAAGAAGAGCTGGTCGAGACCTACCTGAGATTGGCCCGGCCGGCAGTCGACGGGGACCTCGGCTTCGCCGTCAGCTGCGGGCTGCTCCAACAGGCGCTTCTCGCCGCTCGCTGCGTGGAACGAGAATGGCCCCGTCTGGCCGAAGCGGCACTGGAGCTGGCCGACTCTGCCCTGGACGAGTTCCCTCCGGGGCGACTTTGACCTTGCCGCAACGACCACTTGCCGGCCCCGCCCCCCACGTCGCCACCAGCGCGGGATCGCCCGCGGCCGGCAAGGGCCAGTCCCTTCAATGGGATGTCCTCTACCCCCGCGTCCACGGCTCATGGTCGGCGATCCTCAGCCATGGAGGGAAGGAGAGGGCATACGGGCTGTACGACCCCATCGACAAGACGCTGCAGGAGGTGGCGCCCGCCCAAGACCTGGTGCTGCCGACGCTGGGGCGGTGGCTGACCCGCGGCGAGTTGGTCAGCTACCGTGTCGGCCGCCGCGCCGTGGTCCGTACTGTCGCTGGCGACGCGACCGCCTACGCCAAACTCGTGGCCCCGAAGAGGGCGGCGAGGCTGGTGGCGAGACACGAGGATCTGTCAGCGCTCTCGGCTGCCGACCCAGGCTTCCCCGGTGTCCCGGCCGTGGTCGGGGCCGGCGTCGACGACGCCATCCTCCTCGCTGACGCCAGGGGTACATCGCTCCACGACCACCTCGCGCGTCGGCTGCCTTGCGACTCTCCGGTGCTCGTGCACTTGGCCCGGGCGTTGGTCCGGTTCCACGGGACGCCTGCCTTCACCTTGGACGTCCCGAGCGCAACGGGCCCGGCCCTGGGCCAGTGGGCCTCTCTGGTGGCGGCCCAGTTCCCGGCGTGGCGCAAGCGTTACGGCGAGGTGCTGCAAGCGGTTGAGGGCGCCGAACCCGGGGCCCCGCGCTACGTGGACCGCCTGGTCCACGGCGACCTCCACGACAAGAACGTGATCCTGAGGGGCCATCGCGTCGTGCTGCTCGACGTCGACGCCCTGAGACGGGGAGACCCGGCCGAGGACATCGGCAACCTCGCCGCCCACTTCGTACTTCGGGCCCTCCAGCGTGGAGATCCGGCCGAAGGCGGCCGAAGCCAGGCGGCCCGGTTCACCGCTGTCTACCGGAGGGCAGCCGGTGATGTGGACCCTGCAGCCGTGGTGGCGGCCGGCGCCCGCTCGCTCTTCCGTCTCGCCTGTCTCTACTGCTTCCGTCGGCGCTGGCAGCCGATCGTCCCTGCTCTTCTCGCCGAGGCCGTCGCCTGGTCCACTGGCCCAGAGACTCTCGGAGGCAACACCAGCCCGCTGTGAGCACCACACCACGACCCAGGCTCATGCCAGCGTGCCCAAGCACGAACACCACGAGATGGGTCAGGGCACCCACAACGCCCACTCCAGAATCCCTTATTGCCCGCCGGAGGACGCCAGCGGCCACAGAGGCGATTGACCGCTACCGTCCGTCTACGGGTCCGCAGGTGGGGCCTGTAGAGGGCCCTCGACGCCGGCGCAGAGCAATGGCGCCGGCCAAGGTCGCCGCTCCCACTGCCAGCGGCAGCGAAGCCTCGGCTCCGGTGGCGGGCAGAGTGGCGCCGCCGTCTCCTGCCGGCTTCCGGGTTACGGCTGGCGGAGATGAACTCGGCGCCAGCTGGAACGGTGCCGCCACGAGCAACTCGACGTTGCGATCCTCCGCTGTCCCCAATGCCTTGGCGTGGTCACGCTGGTGGTCGTTGGCCGACAGCTCCCGGCTCAGCGAGGCAAGGTCGAGCAGCCCGGTGGCGCCGGGGGCGGCAGCAGCGGGCGCCAGGTGGTCGACAAGGGTCCCGAACACCGACAGGGTCCCATCCCGGTTGTCCACGATCTCCACCAGCCGCGCCTGGCTCGGGTAGTCGACATGGGCCGAGGTCAGGATTTCCCAGAAGCCGCCCGATCTCGGATCCGGGTGGGGAAGCACCTGGTTGCGGTGACTGTGCCCGTTCACCCACGCGATCACGTTCGGGAATCGGTGGAGCAGCGCCTTGATCGCAGGTCCCAACACCCGCCGGCCCGGGGTGGTCGGATCGGGGGTTTCGTTGTTCATCGTGTCGAGGTTGTGGTGGCTGAAGACGACGATGAGCCGGTCGGCGGATGATGTCCTGACGAGGCTGCCGGCGCCGTCGAAGTAGCGGGACGAGTGCTCCTTGAGCCGCTCTTCGAGCCACGCGAACTGTGCGGCGTCGAGCGAGCCTTGCTCGACGCCACCACGATCGACCGTGTCCAGCGAGATGCCCACGACGGCGGGCGCCACGTCGAAGGTGTAATAGAGCACGCCCGAGGTCGCTGCCGTCGCCGGCAGTCCGTGGCCGACGGGGCCGGGGCTGGGCGGTGACGCGAGGTGCAGCTGCGCCCACTCCTGGGGCGACAGGAACCGTCGCCGGCGATCAGGGGTGACCACCCGAGCGGGGGCCTCGGCCAGCGCCGCCAGCACCGCCGGATTCCCCGTCTGGAGTCCGTTCATCAGCGTGACCGGGCTCATCCCCGGGGGGACGTCCACCACCTTGACCGGTCCTGTGGCGATCGCCTCGAAGGCCGGATTGGCGGGAGCAGTCCCCTGTGCGAGCCCGTCATGGTTGCCGTAGATCGTGTACCAGGGGACCCGGAGTCCCGAGGCCGTGAACGGCTGGGCTGCCGCAGCCAGCAGGCCTGGATGGGACGGGAACCCGCGGAACTGCTTGTAGAAGTCACCATCGGGCCGCGGGTCGTCCGGGTGCCAGTAGTGCCGGTCGTAGGTCGTCGGCTCCTGGTCCTGCACTCCTTCATAGTTGGGGCCCCCGCTGCCAGCGGCCACCCGGCCGCCGTCGAGCAGGGTGATGAACCACGACAGTTCGTTCTCCTGGCGGTTGTCGCCGTTGTCCCCGGTCGAGACGGCACAGTCGAAGGGGCGACCGGTGATGGGCCCGCCGGACAGACTGTTGACCCGACGTACCATCGCCTCCGCGACCTGAGCCGTCAGCGTCTCCTGAGGGCGGAAGGCCGCCTTGAACCGATCGGGCGACGGAGGATCGGAATAGCGGTCCAGGAACTCGACCCGGGCGGGGCTCTCCGTGTCGATGATGTGGATGTCGGTGAGGTGGACGATCGAAGCCAGCGGCACCCGGCGGTTCTCCCGACCCGCTCTGGCCTCAGGCCCCAGGGTCCGCACCAGCGTCGGCCACCCGGGGGCTTCGGTGAAGCGGCGATAGCCGGCGCCGACCGGCACCAAAGTCGACTCCAGGGTGGTGCCAGCCGGTGACGCAGCGGTCGCCAGAGTGATCCCCCACGCCCGCTCCTGGGCCCGGAGCAGGTCTGGATTGGCGAGGCCGGCGGCCGCCAACACACCGGCCCGCTGCAGGAACGCCCGCCGGGAAAGCCGCATCGGGGCCAGCCTAGGAGAGGGAGCCGGTCGCCACGCACGAACCAACCCGGCCGCAGCTCCTGCACCCGCTCGTCTGGATCAGTGTGCGGTGCCATCCCACCACAACGCCACCACGCGCTGCGGCTGAGCCCCGTGCTCCTCGAGCAGGACGGCGATCTCGTGGTCTCGATCAGCACCCAGACAGAGGCGCCGGCGGGCGAAGGCGACAACTTCCGGAGTGACCTCCCGCCACCGGGGCGGCACCTCGATCTCGGTGCGATGGACTTCCAGACCCATCGCCCCCAGCACCGCCCAGGCGTCGTCCGCGGTCGGAGCGGTCGGACGGTCGAGCCCGTGGAGCGCCTTCCACAGCGCGTTGAGGGGCGACTGCGGATGGTGCTGGGTGAGCTCCACGACCACCCGGAGGCGGGCGTGGTCGGTGAGGGCGGCGGCGAAAGGCTCCAGGTCCCCCACGTTGTAGAAGACGTGATGGCACACCACCACGTCCGCCGGCCCCACCTGGTCCGCCGCCTCCGGCCATCGCCCCTGCACCGCCCGGGCGGCGACGCCGGCGGCGCGGGCGGCTTCTTCGAAGCTGCGCAACATGTTGTCGCTCTCGTCCACGCCGGTGATGAGCCCGACGCGGGGAACGAGGCCGAGGCTGGACGCCCCCCCTCCTACGCCCACGTCTATCACCGACCCACCGGGAGGTAGTGCCTCCAGCGCCCGGAGGCGGGAGGGCCGCATCTCGCTGTTGCGGTCCTCGTTCGGCTTCCAGCGGAACAGCTCCGGTGGGAAGCCCCATGGTCGCTCGGGGGCGGCCTCGACGATGGCCTCTGGGATCGCCCACTGTCCCAGTGCCTCCCGCCAACGCAACGAAGGCTGTGTCATGCCGGCAGCGTCACAGGATTCTGCCCCGCCTGCACAGGCGCCGACCCCGCCGCGCCACCTATGGTGGTGCATCGGCCAGTCCCCCCCGCTTCTTTCCGTGGAATCCGCGCGCCGGCTCACGCCCAAGGAGGCCCTGAGGGCCGCCAAGGTGGGCGCAGTCGTCAGCCGGCACCTGCTCCCCACCATCGCCCGCCGCCGGACCCGCACCGTCGCCGCGGTAGCTCCCCGGCTCCATGACGCCGTGGTCGACCTGGGGCCGCCGTTCGTCAAGCTGAGCCAGGTGGTGGCCTCCAGCCCCGGGCTCTTCCCGGTGGCCATCTCCGACTCGCTGCGCGGACTTCTCGACGCCGCTCCGCCTGTGCCGTTCCCGCCCATCCGCGATGCGATCGAGGCTGGACTGGGCCGTCCCCTCGAGTCCGTGTTCTCCAGCTTCGAGGAGCATCCGGTGGCTGCCGCATCGGTGGCCCAGGTGCACGCGGCCACGACCACGGACGGACGAAGGGTGGTGGTGAAGGTCCTGCGCCCGAACGTCGAGCGCCAGTTCCTGACCGACCTCCGGCTTCTCCGGGTGGTCGCCCGCACCGCCAGCCGGTTGTCGAAGTCCGCCCGCGTGATCAACCCCGTCGCGGTGGTGGACGACGTCGTCATCCAGCTCTCACGGGAGCTGGACATGGATCGCGAGGCCGACTCCATGGAGCGGTTCTCGGCCAACCTGCGCGCCTACGGCTCGAACGACATGGTGAGGGTGCCTGAGGTCCACCGCGACCTGTGCGGCCCTGGCGTGCTCACGATGGAGCGGATCGACGGGATCAAGGTGGACGACGTCTTCCAGCTGAACCTGACCGGTCTCGACCTGACCGGGCTGCTGAAAGCGGGCGTGCGGGCATGGATCGAGTCGGCACTGCAACATCGCTTCTTCCACGGCGACGTCCACGCCGGCAACCTCTTCGTCGACACCGAGGGCCGGGTTGTCTTCATCGACTTCGGCATCGTCGGCGAGCTCGACGAGGTGACCGCCGACATCGTCCGCCGCGGGATCGTGGGCCTGCTCCACGACCGCGACTTCCAGACCGTGACGGACTGCCTGGTGGAGCTGGGCGCCAACTTGGGCTACGGCCTCGACTCGGCCAAGGCCGCGGCCGCCATCCAGCGTCTGGCGGAGCCCCTCCTGGACAAGCCGCTGTCCGAGATCGACTACAGGGACGTCTTCTTCTCGGCCCTGCGCCAGGCCGCTGCCAAAGGCGTGCAGGTTCCCTCGTCACTCGTGTTGCTCATCAAGCAGATCCTCTACTTCGAGCGCTACGCCAAGCTCGTGGCCCCCGACTACGAGCTCCTCTCCGACACCTTCCTCATCGAGTTCCTGCTCGATGACGAGCCCAGCGCCTGAGTGCTGGGCACGCCGGGCCGGATTGCGACAGAATGCATCCGATTGCTCACCGAGCCGTAGGGGGACTGTGTGCCGAACATTGACGCAATGCTCATCAACGACCACATGCGAATCAAGCGGATGTTTCGCGGCTTCACGCGCTGGACAGGGGACCACGACCTGGCCATGGCCATCGGCTACGAGCTGACGGCCCACGCCACGATAGAAGAGGAGATCCTCTACCCCTTCCTGCGCCAGGTCGACGCCAGGCTGGCCGACCACGCAGAAGAAGAGCACGCGGAGGTCAAGGCCTTGATCACCAGGCTCCAGGAGATGGACCCGGAGTCGAAGTCCTTGCGGCCCACGGTCCTGCGCCTCAAGTTCGACGTCGAGGCCCACGTGGAGGAAGAGGAGCACAAGGTCTTCCCCCTCCTGGCGCCGTACAAGCAGGAGCTGTTCGACATGGGCCGCCAGATGGTTACACGCCAGCAGGAGCTCCTGCAGAACCGTGACGCGCCGAAGGCGCTGACCAAGCTGGCCACCAGCAACACCGGCTGGGGCCGCAACAGCTCCGGCCGGCTCGACGTCGCCAACGCCGGCTGGTAGCCGCCGGGTGATTCGGCACGGGCCCGGTCCCACACCAAAGGGGCCGGGCCTTTGTCGTCCCCGCAGACGCGGACGCTCGCCGACTGCGCAGTCTCAGGTTCGCGGCTCGTTGCGGAACCGCACCAGGTGGTAGAGCAGCAAGAGCTGAACGACTGCGAGCGGCTCGCTCCGAGTCTCCGGGCTCGCAGCTCCCGCTGGCCCGAGTTGTCCGAGACAATCCGGCAGAGGCCGCTCCGTGCCCAGCTGCGCCCATATCGCCTCCTGCACCTGGCGCGTCACCTCGGCGGGGGCGTATCCGTGGACGTGGAGGGCGTCGACCGGCTTGCCGTCCTCGTCGCGCAACAGCTTGAGGTGGATGGCCTTTTGGTGGTCGGGGTTCACAATGGCCATCAGGTCCGGATGGGGGATGGTCGGGCGTAGCAGCACAGTCGCGCTCAGGGGATCCGAAATCCCCTCACCCCGCTCCTCGATGGGCGCAAAGCGCACGACGATGTCGGCATGTGCCCGCTGCGGCCGGATGAAGGCCGCCGCATCCCGCTCCCGCCGGTCCAGCTGGGCCACCACCTGCTCCTCTGTGTAGCCCCGGCGGTGCACGTCGCGCCGGATCTTGAGCATGCGTCGCGCCGCCTCTTGGAACTCGATGTAGACGGTAACGTCGAAGCAGGCGCGAGCCACCTTGCTGTGCAGGGGATGGAAGCCCTCCACGATCACGAACTCGTGCGGCACTATCAGCCTTGGCCGCCCCAGCCGGCCCGTGGCGTGGTCGTACACCGGCTGCAGGATGGGCTGGCCCAAGGCCAGCAGCTGCAGATGCTGGTCCATCACCTCGAGGTAGTTGGCGGCCGGGTTCATCGGGGTGAGGTCCTGTGCCGCCCGTTCCGAGCGCGTGTGGCGGTGGTAGTTGTCGACGTCGATGGTGGTGCTGCGGGTCGCGCCGAGGGCATCGACGAGGCCGCGGGCGAGCGTGGTCTTCCCGGTGGCGCTGTCGCCGACGATGGCCAGCATCGCCGGGCGCCCGTCCATGGCGCCACGGTACGGTCGGATACCTGGGCCGTCGTCCCCCCAGTAGGGGAACGAGCGAGTGAGCCGCCATTGCCGCGCGGTACCTTGTGCAGGTGTCGGGCCCTGAGCCTCCCATCAGGGTCGTGCTCGTCGACGACCATCAGATCGTGCTCGACGGTCTGACCGCGATGCTGCAGCCCCACCAGGACCGGGTCCAGATCGTGGCCCAGCTCACCGACCCGACCGCGGCAGGCGACACCGTGGCGCGCCTCCTCCCCGACGTGGTGCTCCTGGACGTCCGGCTCAAGGGCGCCAGTGGCCTGGATGTGTGTGAGGAGCTACGGGCGCGGGTCCCTGCGGCCAAGGTCGTGTTCCTCACGGTGTACGACGACGAGCAGTACCTCTTCCAGGCCCTGCGGGCCGGCGCCTCCGGGTTCCTCCTCAAGCGGGTGACGGCTCCGGAGCTGGTGGGGCACCTCGAGCGGGTGCTCGACGACGAGGTCGTCGTCGATCCCGCCCTGGCGGGACGGGTGGCTCTGTCGGCGGCGCGGCTCCAGAGTGGGGAGTACTGGCCCGGGGCCCACCTCGGGCTAACCCAGCGCGAGAGCGAGGTCCTGGAGCTGATGGTGCGGGGACTGTCCAACCGCGCCATCGCCGTGCAGCTGGTGGTCGGAGAGGAGACGGTGAAGACCCACGCCCGGTCGATATACCGCAAGTTGGAGGCCGGCGATCGGGCCCAGGCCATCGCCGCTGCCCTCAGGGAGGGGGTCTTCCACTGACCAGCGGCGAGGTCGGCGACGCTCAGCGCTGGAATTCCCTGTTTCGCCGGATCATCGAGCTCACCGCCCTCGACCTGAGCCTCCCCGAGGTCCTGGGCCGGGTGGCGGCCCTGGTCACCGATGCGACCGGCACCGACGTCTGCTTCGTACACCTTGTCGACGAGGAGCGGGGGCGGCTCACGCTGGCCGGCGCCACGCCCCCCTTCGACGAACTGGCGGGGACGATCGAGCTCGCGGTGGGGGAAGGGATCGCGGGGTGGGTTGCCCGGCACGGCGTGCCGGCGGTGGTCGATGACAAGTGGAGCGACACCCGCTACAAGTACATTCCGGCCCTGCGAGGGGAGGACTTCGCGTCTTTGGTCTCACTGCCGATGATCCGTCGGGCGAGGCGGGTGGTGGGGGTGGTCAACCTGCATTCGCGGCGGCCTTGGACGTGCCCGCCGGAGGAGCTGGCGGTGCTCACCGATGTCACCGGGCTCCTGGCGGGGGTGGTGGAGAACGCCCGGCTCTACCACCGGCTGGCGGCCCGGGAAGCCGAGCTCGAGCGGTTCGCGTCCCGAACAATCGAGCTGCAGGAGCTCGAGCGCAGGAGGGTGGCGGCGGAGATCCACGATGGCATCAGCCAGCCGCTGGTCAGCCTCTGGTACCGGTTATCGGCGGCGCAGGCCGCCAATCCCGAGTATCCCGAGGTGGTGGCATCGCAGTTGACAGCCGCCCAGGAGCTCACCACTGCGGCGTTGGAGGAAGCCCGCCGCACCATCGTCGGCCTGCGCCCAGCCGTCCTGGACGACCTCGGCCTGGGTGCGGGCATAGAGAGCCTTGCCCACAGTCTGGCCGCCGGCGGCGTCCACGTGCAGGTCGAGGTGGAGCAGTGCGAGCTGGCCCCCCACGTCGAAACCGCCATCTTTCGCATCACCCAGGAGTCCTTGCAGAACGTGGCCAAGCACGCCGAGGCCACTCATGTACGGGTCGAGCTGTCCACCACAGCCGGAGGAGCCCGGTTGGTGGTTGCCGACGACGGAGCCGGGTTCGACCCCGAGCGGATCGGGAGCGAGCGCCGTGCCGACTCCTTCGGGCTCGCCGGGATCCACGAGCGGGCCGCGCTCGTCGGCGCCACCGTGCGGATCGCATCCCGCCCCGGCGAGGGAACGACCGTCAGCGTGTTCGTGCCGCGGGAGCCACGAAGCTGAGCCCCTCCGGGGTCAGGTGAAAACGCTCGGCAGACGGCCCGTTGTCCACCAGATGATGCAGGAACCGGCGGGCGCCGGCGGCCAGGCTCTCACCGTCACGAGCCACGAGGTGCCACTCTCGCTGGAGGGGCAGGGGCCCATACCGCCATTCCTCGATCACCTGCGACTCCAGCTCGCCGGCCACGGCGTCAGCCGAGATGAGCGTGATGCCCAGCCCGATCTGGACGCTTTCGCGGATCGCGCTGTTGGAGCCGAGGGTGAGGATGGCCGGCGACAGGCCCAGGTCCGCGAACACCTCTTCGGTGGTGGCGCGGGTGCCCGATCCCGCCTCCCGCACCAGCCACGTCGCGCGGGCCAGGTGGTTCCTGTTCACGGCGCGCCAGCCTGTGCCCGCTGGATCACCGGGGCCTGCATCGGCGGAGGGCTGCTCGGCCGCGGCGGCCACGATCAGGCGGTGGGACCGGGTGGCGAGCGACGTCAGCCCCCGCTCCGTCGGAGGACGGCCACCCACCGCCAGGTCCACCTCGCGGTGGACCAGCAGGTCCCACACCCGCTCCCGGTTGCCCACCTCGATCACGATCTCCGCCTCCGGGAACTGCGAACGGAAGGAGCGCACCGCCAGCGGGACGATGCGCTCGCCGGCGGTGGTGACGGCGGCTACCCGCAGGCGGGACCGGTCGGCCTCAGCTCGCCCGGCGGCGGCGGCTGTGGCCTCTTCGAGGAGGGCGAGTGATCGACGGGCGTAGCCCGCGAACTCCTCGCCTGCCGCCGTCAGCCGCAGGCCCCGCCCCTCCCGTTCCACCAGCGCCACCCCCAACTCGCGCTGCAAGGCGGCGATCGCCGACGACACCGCCGGCTGGGTCACCACCAGCTGTTCGGCGGCCGCCCGGACAGAACCCATGGCCGCCACGGCCAGGAAGGTACGGAGCTGGCCGAGGGTCACATCACCTTTACCTAATGCCCCCGGTTCGCTTCGTCAACTAGCAGTTAGTCGTCCTCACACCAGGGCAGAAGCAGCTAGAGCGACGACGAGCCGAAGCCCGGTCCCGAGCTGTCCTGGCCGAAGGGGTCCTGGCTGAACAAGCTCGAGTCCTCGCCGCCGGCGGCTGCGAGCCGGAGTTCGGCGAAGGACTGCTCCAGGTCCCGCCCCCACAGATCCCAGCTCGAGATCCGCAGCCCCAGCACCTGGATGGCGATGGGTGCGGCCAGAAGCGTGTTCGCGTCGAGCAGATCCAGGCCCTCCGACCTCAGGGCAGCGTCGATGGGCGGTCGACGGTCCTCGAGGCGCGGAGGCAGATCGGCCCGGACGAGTACCGTGTCCGGGCCGATCCACAACGCCGCAGCGGCGTCCCCACTAGCCATCAGGGTCGCGCCTTCGATGTGATAGTTCTCGGAGTGGCCGGTTGTCTCCCGCCGGACGAAGGCCCGAAGCAGCGCTTCGTCGTCTTCGTAAGCGGGACCGGCGGGTTCTCCGAACGGCGGAAGCATCCCCCCCGAAATCAGCTGGCCAGCCGCTCGGCCTTGGTGGCCACCTGCTCGAGACCAGCGGCCACGTCCGCCAGCTCCGGGTTGAGCTGGTCGACGGCGGGGCCGATCACCAGGCACTGCGTCTCGACGGCGCGCACGCCGAAGGTGATCTTCGACAGCGTCCGGGAGATGCTCCGCAGCTGGATGGAGATGCGGTTGAGGAAGTAGCCGAGAACCGCCACCAGCAAGACGATCTCGAGGACGGTCAGAAAGATGCGCAGCGTCATCGACGGCCTCCCAGCTCGGCGTCAAGCAGTTGGTTGTGGAGCCCGACTTCGGTCTTCAGGGCTTGGACCCGCCTGACCGTGTGATGGAGCTGCCACGTCGTGGCGGTGTTGGCCGCGAGTCGGGTCGCGGTGTCCCAGGCATCCTTGAGGTTCTCGTCGATGTCCTTCACGAAGCTGGTGAGCAACGACAGCAACACGATGACGGCGGCGATCACGACGGCCCCCATGCCCAGCGTGATCCACCAGAACGTCACGTGCTCGGCCTGCAGCGCGAAATTCATTCCCCTGCCTCCAAAATGGTTCGAGCGGCCATGGCGTGCTCGCCGGTGACGCGCAGACTGTCGTTGACCTTGGCCACGTCCCACAACGGCAACGTGTTGATGCGACCTTCGTCGAGTGCAGCGACGACCTCTTCGGCCTGGACGCCGATGCGGCGAGCCAGTCCGAGGATCATGCCGACGAGCACGACGACGGCCGAGATGACGACAAGAGCGATGACGTAACCGACGTACCACCCCGTCAGGACGGCCTCACCCTGTTGTGCCGTAAGCACCAGGCACCCCCCCTTCCTCTGTGTGTGCCGTCACAGTAGACCGGCAACACTTAGCGGGCAAGGCAACGGCCCGCACTTTCGTGCCGGCGCAGGTACGTTGGTCCCTGTGAGCCAGCCCAGGAGCGACCATACCCATCCAGATAGCGCCGAGGGCACGGGCAATGCCTCTGGGGTCGGAGCGACGACGGAGCCGACGGTACCGCCACAGCCCCAGCCCGTCGGCCCTGAAGATCCCGTACCGACGCCGCCGCCGCCGAACGAACCAGTTGGTCCGTCGAACCCGCCAACGCCGCCGCCTCCGGCTTCCCGGCGGTGGCTTCTCATGGCACTGGGCGCGTTGGCGCTGATGGCGGTGCTGGTGGGCGCGTTCCTCCTCGGTCAGAGGGCAAGCGAACCCACCGCCCCTGCCCAGCCGGCGCCGTCGACGTCGTCCGCTCCGAGACCCGTCCCAGCTGACTTCGTCACCTACACCGACTCCGATGCCGGGTTCAGCCTGAAGCATCCGAACACGTGGCGCAGGGTGCCCACGGAGGACCTCCAGGTGCCCGACCCGCCGAACCTGGTGCTCAGCCCCGGCGGTCTCGACTACGTGTCGGTGCGGGTGACCGAGCTCGAGGGCAAGGTGGGGCCGGACAACGTCGGCGACCTCAAGGCCGTGACCGACGCCATCATCTCCGAGGCTGAAGTCCGGGTGCTCGAGCAGCGGTCGGTGACGGTCAACGGCATGGTCGGCTACTACTACCTGTACACCTTCAGCGACACCGCCTCTAAGCAGGAGGGGCTGCACTCCCACTACTTCCTGTTCCGGGACAACAAGATGTACGCCGTGGTCTTCCAAGCCGTTCCGGCCGAAGCCATCCGGCGCCTCGAGCCCACCTTTGACGCCATTCGCGACAGCTTCGTGAGCACCGAGAAGAGCGGCTGATACCTCCTCAGTGGGTGTAGGGAGCATCTACGTGTCACTGGTAGGTGTCATCTGCAGTTATTGACGGCGCACCTCCGCTGGGGCAAAACGGGGGGCGAAGGCCCGCTCGGGCTGGGGAAGGAGCGCCAGATCAATGGCTGACCAAGAAGGTGAAGTGCGGGGGTTCGGGATCCTCCGCGAGTGCTGGAGGGACATCCGTGAACGGCGGGGGCCGGCACCGGATGAACAAGACGAGACCGGACCTTCGGCCATGGACCCGGTAGGCGGAGTGAGGCTGACGCCAGAGCACCGCCGGCGGATGGAGGACAGCTTTCGGGAGTAGCCGGCTGCCACTTCATGGCCACGCGAAAGAGCCAGGCCCGGTGACCCCCCACCGGCCTGGCTCTTTCGCTTGAAGCGGGTCCGAGTGTCTAAGGAGCTATGTCCCTGCCCCTTCGCAGCCGGGCCCAGGCGCCGCGCCCACACGGACGGCGCTCTGGCAGTTGATGGAATTGGCATGGCCGTGGATGGTTTCGTTGCTCGGGTTGCCGTGGCCGGCGGGTGTGGCGGTGCCGACCTCGGCCAAGACGTTGTCGAGGTCGATCTTGATTCCGGCCACCAGCCCGATGACCCGGTCGACGCGGCCGTTGATGGCAGCCACGCCGTCGTTGATCGAGCGCACCACCGGGGCCAGGGTGTTGACGTTGCCCTGGATGCCCCTCACCGTCCCGTTGATCGAGATGGCGTTGCCCTCGATCTTGGTGACCGTGCCGTCGATCGACCTGGCGATGGTGTTGATCTCCTGGGCCTGGGCCGCCAGCGGCTGGGCCGCAGCCAGGATCTGCTGGGCGATCTCGTCGGTCTGGTCCAGCTTGGGCACGTTGGTGAGATCCTCGGCGATGGGATCCACCTCGCCCACGATCACGTCCACCCGGTCGTCGATCTGCTGGGCGGCCAAGGTGGTGCGGGTCAACTGGATCACCGCGAACAGGGCGAAGGCGAGCGTCATCGCCAGTGTCAGAGCGACGACGCCCTCCTCCCCTCTGCGTGAGGTGCCCGACGACATGGTCAGCACTGCCTCGGTCGGGTGCCCTGCGCCCCCACGGCCTGGGAGTTGCAGATGCTCCTCAGGTGCATGTTGACGTCCCTCAGGCCGCCAAGGATGTTGGCGGCGTCGGCCTTGGCCGCCGTCAGGCTGTGCGGGTTCTGGCCCATGAAGCCCTGGTTGCCGACGCCGTTGGCGTGCGCCACCCGCTGGTGGATGTTCTGGACACCCAACTTGTCCGGCGGGTCGTCGGCATCGACGAGCATGCCCCTGATGGTGGTGGCCTGACCCAGGATCGCCTTGAGCATCGAGGAGGTGTCCTTGAGGGAGCCATCGGTGCGCTTGAGCTTCGTGTCGATGGAGGTCAAGGCGGCCCTGATGTCCTCGGTCGAGCCCCGGATGGGCTTGAGCGCCGGGTCGATGCCCTCGAGGCTGGCGTTGATCGAATCGATCTGGTTGGGCAGGTCTCGCACGTCCCCGCCGGCTTGCAGCACGCCCTGGTCGGCGTCATCGAGGCCCGTGGTGATCGAGGACAAGGAGTTGGTGATGACGGTCAGGAAGACCACCACGACCACGGTGACGACGGTCAGGAGCACCACCCAGACCACCAACCACCGCTTCAGGAACTCCGACTGCCCTACCGATGCCCGGGCCATCGCCCGGCGTGACGGTCCAATCGTCTCAGCAGCGGCCACTATCCCCATCCCTTCTTTGCGTAGTCACGTGCCCCGTCACTTGCAGTGCCCGTCGTTGTTGCCGGTAAGGCCGGCGTCGATGCAGGCAGCGTTCTTCACGGCCTCGTTGGCCTCACCCAGGATGCTGGCGGTGTCGCCCCTGATCGCCTGGACCAGCTTGATCGTCTCGTCGACGTTCCGGTTGATCTGTTCGACGCCCCGGTTGATCGACCTGGCCACGTCCAGGATCTGCGCAGCCGTGCCGTTGATGCCTCTGGCCGTGCCGTTGATGGTGAGCGCCGAGTCGGTGATGCTGGTGGCGGTGCCGTCGATCGACGCCGCCAGGTTGACGATGTCGGCCAGGTTCGGCGACAGCGGCGTCGACGACTCGAGGATCGACGTCCCCAGCTTGTTCGTGTTGTCCAGTCGGATGATGGACTTGGTGGCGGTGTTGATGCCCTCGCCATTCTTGGCAATCGACTCCGACTGGCGGTCGATGTCGTTGGCCAGCGTGGCGGTGCGGATGAGCAGGCCGACGGCGGCCACCAGGACCACCACCACCGCCGCCATAGCTATGGCGCCCTGGCCCTGCTCGCCTCTTGAACGGTGCTGCGCTTTCATTGCGGTTTTCCCCCTCATGTCCCTGCCCCTTCGCAGCCGGGCCCAGGCGCCGCGCCCACACGGACGGCGCT
>JAHWJU010000232.1 GCA_019348255.1 Actinomycetota bacterium
GTGAAGTCGTCCCCGATCGGCGGGCATCCGGGGACGTTGACGACCGGCAGGCCGAGGGCGCTGCGGTAGTCCTTGCCCAGGAAGTCCATCATGCTCATCGCTCCCGTGGGATTGCCGAGCGAGGCCGGTATGCCACCCCAGGTCGCGCACGTCCCGATGGCGATCGTCACGGCGGCCCGGGGGGCGAGGCGCCGCACCCACTCTGGCGTCGAACGACGCTGGCGTTGGTCGGCCGGCGCCCACGTCGGCAGGGAGCCCTTGGCCGCGAAGGGCTCCGCGCCCACGGTCAGGTGCTCGTCGGTGATGGAGCCCTCGTAGACGATGATGTAGGGCGCATCGAGCGCCCCGGCCTCCGCCTGCTCCAGCTGATAGGTGAAGTGGTCGCCGGATTCCATCTGGAACTGGTAGTGGTGCAGGATCACGACTGGGACGCCGGGCAACGACCCCGTCAACAGCTCCTCGATCGAAGGTTCCGTGGCACCGAGGGTGGAGACGGTGCAGCCGTCACAGCTCATCCCCGGCAACCAGAACACGTAGACCTTCTTGAGCGGACCGAGGGTGTCCATCCGACCCCCGGTCTCGAGCAGGCGCTGGTGGAGCTCGGCGCTGTGGGCACCCGCGACATTGCCCATCTGGTCGGGCAGTGACCGGCTGAGCTCCCCTTCGAGGGGCAGGTCCACCCGCGCCTTCATGGGCACCGAGATCATGTTCTCCATCGGCTCTCCTAATCCCGCGAGTGTTCCGGCCGCCGTTGGGACAGCGCGTCCAGCGCATCGATCGCATCACGCATCGATGCCGCCAACACCGCGCCTCGAACTGCGAGGTCGCGGGTCTGGTGCTCGACGGCGCGCAGGCCAACGGTGGTCTTTTCGAACCAGTGCCGGATGCTCTGCAGCGACTTCGTGACGAGTAACAAGCCCACGAGGAGTACGCCGAGCAGCGCCCACGCCAACAGCACCGACAGGACCGTCAGAAGGGTCGTCACAGGCGCCGGCCGCCCAGGCCGGGTGACACCGAGCTGACGTTGGGTCGCGCCGCAGCGGCACCGCGGGGAATTCCAGCGACGGCTTCGGGCAGCTGCGCAGCGAGGAGCTCGAGTTCGGTGAACACCGTGTCGTTGGACAGGTTGTCCGCCAGCCCCTCGGCAGCGTCACGCGACATCTGTGCGAGCCGACGCGTCTGTTTCAGCACCCGCAGCACGATGAACACGAACTTCACCAGGAGGAGAACCAGGAGCCACGACACGGCCAGTCCGATCCAGGCGATGACGTCCACTGCTCGTCGGCTACGTCTCGGCCAAGGCGAGCCGGCTCGCCGCAGCATGGGTCGCCACCTGCAGCCGCTCGAGGTGCCCGGCAAGGCGAGATGCTCGTTCGTCAACCAGGTCCAGCGCGGTGGACGTCTCGGAGATGAACGCGCGGATCTGCAGAACGAAGATGAGGACCGTCACCAGCCCCACGACCAGGGTCACGGCAACGAAAGCTGCCGTGAGCACGACCAACGTGACCACGCTAGGAGCTCTTGTCGTCGTGGTGCTCCGAGGCACCCAGCCAGCCCTGCACCTTCTCGGTGACGGCGGCGCGGGGGGTGGCCGCGGCCGCGGTGACGCCACGTCGCTGGGCCGCCCGCGCCGCATCGCGGATCGCCGTCAGGTCCCGGTTCGTCTGCTCGAGCGTCCACAACGCCACCGTGTTCTGGGCGATCTGCTTGCCTGCGGTGTACGTGCGGGCCGCGTGTCGGTCGATGCTTTGCAGCGTGGCGATCACGAAGCCGAGAAGTATCGCGATGACGACGACGGCGATAGAGCCGAGCGCAAGTGCGAGGAACCAGAGCTCCTCGCTAACGAGCGACGACGGTCCGCTCTCGACCACGGGCCGAAGCTACCCCACAGTCCGGCGTTATATGCAGCGAGCGCTGCACTTTGTCCGAAGGCCGACGCGGCTCCCCGTTTTACACGCCCGAAGTCTTGGGAGGATCGAAGTATGCGACGCACCCTCGAAGAAGAGGCGGCGAAGTACGACCTGCTTGGCGATCCCCAGCGCCGACGGATCTACCTCGCCATGCGCCAAGCGAGCAAGGCCATGTCGAAGGACGAGGTCGCCGCCTCGCTCGGGATCTCCCGGACATTGGCCACGTTCCATTTGGAGAAGCTGTTGGAAGGTGGCTTCCTCGAGGCCCACTTCGCCCGCTCCACGACACAACAGACGCTCCGTAGCGGGCGGCCGGCGAAGTACTACCGACCGACCGATAGGGAGGTGGCGCTGCGGATTCCGCCCCGTCGCTATGACGTGGCGGCGGAAATCCTGGCCAGCGCCCTCAGTACCACGGCAGGTGCGGTTTCACCCACTGATCGTGCCCTCGAACTCGCTCGCGCCAAGGGCCGGGAGGCCGGCGAGCAATTCGAGGCAGAGGACGCTGGGCGTCGACGGGGCACGACGCGTGGCGAGGTGATGCGGCTGCTGGACGAACTGGGCTACGAGCCGCGACTCGTCGGGACTGAGATCCTTCTCCGCAACTGCCCCTTTGACCACCTGGTCTTCCCGCCGTACCTGATCTGCGAGATCAACCTGCAGCTGCTGCAGGGGGCCTTGGAGGGATGCAGGGCACGGCGGCTCGAGGCAGTGGAGGATCACCGAGAAGGCCACTGCTGCGTCGTTCTCAACCGCACGAAGAGTTGATCCAAATCGGCCGTCGCGCCGAATGGGTAGGTGTGCGGAAACGGCCCGACCACTCAGCACAGCTGGTTGACCGCTGCCAGCGCATCTCTTCTGCGTCCAGTCTCTGTGTTGTCCGCCCGGGCGGCGACCCTTGGAAAAAGCAGTGGCTATTGTGTTTTCTCGCACCTGAACCAGGTAATCACTGATCTGAGCGGGTTCAGGCCCGCGGACAAGAGAGGAGTGCCCCTTGGAGGTCTCATTCGAGCTCGGCGCAGCGATAGTGGCCGGTCTCATTGCCGGCGCCATCATGGAAGGCCCGGTCTACCTGCAGAAGGCGCTGGGGCTGCCCGTCAAGCAGAACATCTTCCGAACCTGGGGGCAGAACCTGCTGAGGGTCCCGGGTGCTGGCGGCTATGTCGCCGGATTCTTCTTCCACCAGGCCATCGCCGTCTTCGCTGCTGTCCTCTACGCCCTGTTCTTTGACCTCGCCGGGGTCGAGGGCAACCTCTGGCTGTGGGGCCTGATCGGCGCCTTGATCCACCTGACGATCGCGGGACCGGTGGTGGCCATCATTCCCTCGACCGATCCGGAGACGGAGGTCATCGGCGGGCAGGGATTGGCCTACAAGAACTACGGGCCCCTTGACGTGGCAACCTCGGTCGTGGGCCACCTCGGCTTCGGACTGTCGATGGCCATCTTCTACGGGCTGTTGCACACCGACGGCGGCTCG
>JAHWJU010000233.1 GCA_019348255.1 Actinomycetota bacterium
CCAGGCCCAGGCCCAGGCCCAGGCCCAGGCCCAGGCCCAGGCCCAGGCCCAGGCCGTGGGCGCGGATGAGGTGGAACTCCACCGTGTTCCTGGTGATGTGGAGCTGGCTGGCGATCTCGCTGTTGGTGCGGTCCGTTGGCGGCCAGGTCGACAGCGCCGGCGGCATCGGCGATCTCGAGCGCACGCAGCAGAGGTGCGCGAGCTGCCGCTCGGGCGGCCTTGCGTCGCCGAGCCGTCCCGAGGCCCAGGAGGGCCTCGGCCCGAACCACCTGGGCGTCGCTGTGCTCGAGCACGTCGACGGCCTCCTCCATGAGCGGCACCTGCCGAGCGCCAGCCTCCACCTCCGAGCACACGGTCACGGCAGCCCCGACGCATCGAGGCACCTCGGCCGACTGCGACAAGGCGAGCTCCTCTTCGGCCAACCGCTTGGCCTCGTCCACCTCGCCGAGCGCTCGGGCGGCGAGGCGGCGGCGAGCCGCCACGGGACCAGGGCGTAGTCCTCCAGCCCGAAGCGGGAGAGGGCATCCCGCGCCGCCACTGCATCGTCCCACGCCCGCTTGGAGCTTGCGGCGCAACGCGCTGACGTGCACCTCGACCAGGTTGGGGGCGTACTCCTCGAACCCCCACACCAGCGACAGCAGCTGCACCTTGGAGAAGACCCTGCCCGGCTCGCGGGCGAGGACGCACAGGAGATCGAACTCGGTTCTGGTCAGGTCGATTGGCGTGCCCGCCTGGGACACCACCCGGTTGGCCTCGTCGATCACCAGACCGCGGACCTCCCACGTGGGCGAGGTGAGGCGTTGCGCTCGTCGCCGCACCACCTTCACCCTGGCCAGGAGCTCTGACATGGCGAAGGGCTTGACCAAGTAGTCATCGGCGCCGAGGTCGAAGCCGCGGAGGCGATCGTCGAGGGCGTCAGCTGCGGTGACGAACACGACGGGGATCCCGAGCGACGACCGCAGGTTCCGTCCGATCTCGAACCCGTCCGGGCCCGAGGGCAGTCGGACGTCGAGGATGGCCAGGTCGGGCCGGAACTCGTGGGCGACCTGGTCGATCCCCACACCATCTGGGAGCGCTCGGACGTCGTAGCCTGTCGCCACCAGCGCGGCGGTGAGCGCCACCCGCAATGACCCGTCGTCCTCGACGGCGAGCAACCTCGGTGGTGTTCGCACCGGTGGCGACGCCGCATCCCGACCCTCGACCATCTGATGACGCTCGGCGTGCACCAACACCACCTTCGGCCACGAAGTCACGCATGGATGGGCGATCTTCAGCTACCTTCAGCCTCTTCTGGCCGCATCGCGTCCCCGGCATCCTACGATTCGAAACAGGACGAGAAGAACTGCACGAGACCGTCGGCAAGGAGCGCCTGCCGGTCTGACCCATGAGGTTGAGGCAAGGCGCATGAGCAGCCGTCACGAGATCCTTCAGCAATTTCTCGGCGCGTACGTGCTGGGCGCGGTCGACGGAGCCAGGCGCCGACAGATCGATGCGCACCTCGAGGAATGCGCCGCCTGCACAACAGAGGCTCGGGACCTGGAGGAAGCCCGGGCGCTCCTGCCCCAACCTCCCGAGCCGTCGCCAGAACTGTGGCAACGCATCGTCGAAGAGGTGCGCCACCACAACGAGGCGCAAGAGGAAGCCACCGGCTGACGACCACCGACGTCCTGCCATGGCGACGACCTGAGTCGTCGTAGCCGTCAGGGTCGCGTCAACCCCGTCGCGTTGTGGGCGGTTGCGTCTCGAAAGCACCCATACGGCACGGGAAGGTCGGAGATAGCTGCCGCCGCAGTGTCTGCGCTGCGCTGCCGGGGCGCACGGCGCCGGCCGCCCGGCGGAGCGCGCCCGCATGCGCCCGTTTCGTGGTCCGTGGGGCACCACGCACCGTATGCATGGCGGGTCGGGGTGCTGCGGCGACCTCGACCACAGCAAGGACAGCCGGGGGGCGTAGTCCAAGGAGACGTCGTCGAGCCGCCTGGTGGCGGGGGAGCACGCATGGTCCTCGACCTAACCGACAAGCCGAGGGTCCGTGCTCGACCGCGAGGCTGGCGACGGCAGCTGAGCCGTCGTGCGGCGTGGCAGGGGGCCTACGTCAAGCGGCTCGTGGCGGTGGACCTGCTGGCAGTGCTCGTCGCCGGCGCGGTGGCCCACATCTTCCGGTTCGGCCTGGAGACCACGTGGGTGACGCCGCACTCGGCGTCGGCGCCCTACGCCGTGCTGACCTGGCTCAGCGCGCCGGTGTGGTTGGCGGTGCTGGCCATGAGCGGGGCCTACGCCAGGACGGTGGTCGGCGTCGGGTCCGAGGAGTACCGGCGGGTGTTCAACGCCGGCCTGCGCTACTTCGCCATCGTCGGCATCGGCCTTTTCATCGCCAGGGTCGACCTGGCTCGGGGCTTCGTCGGGGGCCTTGTCCCTTCGGTGACGGTCCTGAGCCTGCTGGGCCGCTATGCCGTGCGCCGGCACCTGCATCGCAAGCGTGGGCAGGGCGGCAGCATGCACTGCGTGCTGGTGGTCGGGACCATCGGTGCCGTGACCGATGTGGTGCGCCACTTCCAGCGGGCGCCGTACGCAGGGTTCAGCGTGGTGGGGTCGTGCATCCCCAGCGACGTCAAGGCGCTCCACGTGGGGGACAGCGAGGTTCCCGTCTTCGGTACTCCCGACGTGGTCCTCGACGCCCTCGTGATGAGCCAGGCCAACGTGGTGGCCGTGGCCGGGGACAGCGCCCTCCCACCAGGTGGCCTGCGGGCGCTGGCCTGGCAGCTGGAGGGGACGGGCATCGACCTCATCGTGGCGCCGGCGGTCACCGACGTGGCCGGGCCTCGCATCGCCATCCGCCCCATCGCCGGCCTTCCCCTGCTCCATCTCGAGGAGCCTCAGCTCAGTGGCGGGGCCCGGTTGTTCAAGGAGCTCTTCGACCGCACCACGGCAGCCGTCGCCCTGCTGCTGCTGGCGCCGGTGATGGCGGCCATCGCCCTGGCGGTGCGATCGACCACCACGGGTCCCGCCCTGTACCGCCAGGAGCGGGTGGGGCGCGACGGGCAGTGCTTCACCATCTGGAAGTTCCGCACCATGGTCGTCAGTGCCGAGGAGGAACTGCACCAGCTCATCACCCAAAACGACCAGGACGGGCTGCTGTTCAAGATCCGCGATGACCCGCGGGTCACCAACGTGGGCCGGTGGCTGCGGCGCCACTCGCTCGACGAGCTGCCCCAACTGTGGAACGTCGTCTCGGGCCACATGTCGCTGGTCGGGCCCCGGCCACCCCTGGCGAGCGAGGTGGAGCGCTACGGCGACGAGCTGTGGCGCCGCCTGCTGGTCAAGCCCGGCCTCACCGGGCTGTGGCAGGTGAGCGGACGCTCCGACCTCCCGTGGGACGAGGCG
>JAHWJU010000234.1 GCA_019348255.1 Actinomycetota bacterium
GCACACGCTTTTTCTTTCGCCCTCGGGCTGTCCAAGCCGCTGATCGCGGCCATCAACGGGGCCGCTGCCGGAGTCGGGTTGGTGTTGGCCTGCTTCACCGACATCCGCTTCGCCGCGTCGGGGGCCAAGCTCACCACCTCCTTCGGCCGGCTGGGGCTGCCCGCCGAACATGGCATCTCCTGGTTGCTACCCCGGATCGTGGGGGTGGCCAGGGCCGCCGACCTGTTGTTCTCCTCCCGCATCGTGCTGGCCGAGGAGGCCCAGACGATGGGACTGGTGAACTCGGTGCTGCCGCCGGAGCAACTGCTGGACTTCACGCTCGACTACGCCGGCCGCATGGCCTCGGAGATCTCGCCTGCGTCGCTGCGGACCATGAAGCGCCAGCTGTACGCCGACCTCCTGCGCCCTCTCGACGAAGCCGCCACCGACGCCGAGGAGCGGATGCTTACCGCCTTCACGTCGCCCGACTTCGCAGAGGGCGTGGCCGCCCTGAGCGAGAAGCGTCCTGCCCGCTTCGGCCCCCCCGGCTCATGACGCTCGTCGGCGCCCACGTGAAGAGCGACGACCCGCTGGCCATGGCCGCGATCACCGATGCCGACCTCGTCCAGATCTTCCTGTCGGACCCGCAGAGCTGGAAGAAGCCCCAGCCCCGAACCGACGCCCAGGCCCTGCGCTCCTCCGGATTGCCCGTGTTCGTGCACGCTCCCTACCTGGTGAACCTGGCCGCGGCCAACCCGAAGATCCGCATCCCCAGCCGGAAGATCCTCCAGCAGTGCTGCGACGCCGCCGTCGATGTCGGAGCCACGGCGGTGATCGTCCACGGCGGCCACGTGAGCGACGACGACGACCTGGAGGAGGGATTCGAGCGGTGGGTGAAGGCTCTCGACCGCCTCGAGTCGGAGGTGCCGGTCTACCTGGAGAACACCGCCGGCGGCGACCACGCCCTGGCTCGGCGGTTCGACACCCTGGCCCGGCTGTGGGACCGCATCGGGGGCACCCCCGGTTTAGGTTTCTGCTTGGACACCTGTCACGCCCATGCCGCCGGCGAGAGCCTCGTGACCGCGGTGGATCGGATCCTGGCCATCACCGGGCGGATCGACCTCGTGCACTGCAACGACTCCAAGGACCCTCCCGGCTCCGGTCGTGACCGCCACGAGAACCTCGGCCTGGGCCAGATCCCGGCCGACGCGCTGGCCGAGGTGGTGCGGCGGGCGGGATGTCCTGTGGTCTGTGAGACGCCTGTCGCCGGCATCAAGGACGACATCGCCTTCGTGAAGGAAGTCCTCGGCCGGTGAAGCCGGAGCTCGCGACACGGCCGGGCCCTGGGGCCCGGCCGGTGGCGGAGGGGGTGGGATTTGAACCCACGGTGAGGTTGCCCCCACAACGGTTTTCGAGACCGTCCGATTCGGCCGCTCTCGCACCCCTCCTCGCCCCCCAAACCGTACCCCGGTGGGCACCTCCTGCCTCAGACGGTGCCGCCGCCGCTTCGCAGCCCGGAGAAGAACTCCGAGAGCACTCTGGCCGCCTCGACGGCACGAACGCCCCCGGTCACGGACACCTCGTGGTTGAGCCGGGGGTCTGCGCAGAGGTTGTAGAGGGAGCCGCAGGCGCCGGCCTTGGGGTCCGGTGTGGCGAACACCAGGCGCCCGAGCCGGGCCGCAACCAGAGCGCCGGCGCACATCGGGCACGGTTCGAGGGTGACGGCCAGGGTGCAGCCGTCGAGGCGCCACGTCCGCAGGGACCGGGCGGCGTCGCTCAGCGCCAGGATCTCGGCATGGGCGGTGGGGTCTGCCCGCCGCTCCCGCTCGTTGTGGCGCGCCGCGACCACCCGGTCCCCGACCAGCACCACGGCCCCCACCGGCACGTCGCCGTGGGCCAGGGCCGCGGCGGCCTCTTCGAGGGCCAGGCCCATCGCCTGGTAGTCGCTCACCGCAGCCGGTGGTGGGCTGGGGCCCGGTCCCATCTAGACAACCTAGGATCCAGCCGCCACCTCGGTGGGGGCGCAGTGCGCTCTGTTGTGCTGGAATCAGCGACAGGAATCTCCGGCGCTACGGCGAACTGAGACATGGAATGGGTATCTGTCGGGCGGTGCTGGGGCCGTCCGGCCGAGACAGAGAGAAGGACGGGAGCCAAGAAGGGTGAGGCTGCGCCAGACGGTGGGAGTGCTGCTGGTGGTGGCCGTGGGTGCCCTGTTCTCCGACGGCCACCGGCCGTCTCTCCGCCCGATGCAGCGAGCGGCCGATCCGGCGGGTCCGGTGCAGCCTGCTACGGAGGTCGCCGGATCCACCTTCTCCCTGGCCTCTGGCTTCGAGAACCTCAGCCTGCGCCTCCGCGTTCCTCCGCCCACAGCCCCGGTCATCGCCGTCCCCGAGGCGGCACCCCCCGGCGATGCTCCCATCGCCCCCCCTCCCGAGCAGTTCAACGAGGCGCCCGAACCTCCGGCCCCCGAACCGGTGGAGCTGCGGACCACCAGCAAAGAGAACGTCCCCCGTTCGTCGGGCACCTGGGCCGTCATCATCGGCATCAACAACTACCCGGGAACCAGCCACGACCTGCAGTCCGCCGTCAACGACGCCAACGACGTCAACCAGGCGCTGACCCGCTTCGGGGTGGCCGGCGAGCGACGCCTCCTGTTGCGGGACACCGAGGCGAGCATCGCCAACATCCGCAAGTCGGTCGAATGGCTCAACGCCAACGCCGGTCCGGACGCTACCGCGGTGTTCTTCTACGCCGGCCACGTCCGCAAGATCCGCGCGGGCACAGAGGCCATGGTCGCCGCCGACGGCGGCATGATGAGCGACGCCGAGTTGGCAGGGCTGCTCGACGGGCTGCAGGCCCGCAAGGTCTGGGTGGGCATCGCCGCCTGCTACGGCGGCGGCTTCACCGAGGTCATGAAGCCGGGTCGGGTGCTGGTGGCGGCCGCCTCTGCCGATGAGGTCGCCTACGAGAACCTGAACTTCGCCCGCTCCTACCTCGTGGAGTACATGGTCCGCAGGGCCATGATCGGCAGCGGCCTCAGCACCGTGGAAGGTGCCTTCGCCGCCGCCCACGAGGGGCTGCGCAGGGACTTCCCCAACCGGGTTCCCGTGCAGTTCGACCAGCTGCCCGGGGCGCTAGAGCTCCGGGTGGTCGCGTCCCGACCCACCAGCACCGCGCCCCCGCCGGCGGCAGGGAGTCCTGGCTCGCCTCCACCCCCTGGGGGGAGCGCGCCGCCGCCCCCGCCGCCCCCTCCCCCCGACGACGGCTGCTCCGGTCTCACCGGAGGCATCGTCCAGTGCAGGCCCGGCGGCTAGCGCCGGACAGCTCGGCTCCTGTGGAGCACTGGCGGAGGGAGTGGGATTTGAACCCACGGTGGCTTGCGCCACACACGCTCTCC
>JAHWJU010000235.1 GCA_019348255.1 Actinomycetota bacterium
GCGGGGACGACTCCTGAAACCAGCGTGACCGGCCCAACCCCGACGGCCGGCTCTTTGGTGAAGCCACAGCCCGGACCCGGACGCAAGGTTAAGCCGTTCGCCGCTGCCCCCGCTTGACAGAGGGGTGCCAATCTCCGGCGCGAGGAACCATCACCTCGGCACGTGGCGCAACTTCATTCTTGGAGCCCTGACCGGACCCGGCGAATTAGCCGTGAGCTCGAAGGCGCGTCTCGATTTGGGCGAGCGACTCCCGCCACGCTGTGTCGTCGCTCTCAGCCCAAAGCTCGGCGAGCTCCGAGTTGTCAGAACGAACACGATCGAGGGCCGCAAGGGCAACCGCAATGAGCGAGGCGTTGGATGTCGGATTCGCCGTCCGAACCCATGCGGCGGGAGCTTCGCTGTACGGCGAGTCCGAAATCGCTTCGGGATCAATCGTCCACGACACAACCTCGGCCGCCGCTACAGCAGTCGATCCTTCCGGGCTTTCGAGATAGTCGCCAGCCTCGCCGACGTCGAGCGCATCGGCGAGTAGCTGCATTCCGGTCGCTTCGTCGGCGCCCTCGAACTCGTCGGCCCAGTCCCCGGCGTCGTCGTTGTCGAACGGACCTTCGCCCCATGCGCCCATATCCAGAAGGTAGTCCAAGTCTTCACCGGCGGGTTCAGGGGCGCGGAGAAGTGCCGCTATCCGCCGCCCACCCCGAGGCCGGGCGTGGGCGCACCCGCCGGCGGTCGGCGCACCGATTATCCAGTCGCGCTCGCCGACCAGCCGACGGCCCGGGTTGCCGCGCCCCTCGTTCGGCTCGGCTTCACCCGTACGGTGACGGCGCGACGTCACCTACCGGCACCGGACGGTCAAGTGGACAAGGGCCCGGCCACGACCCTGCGGCGCACGCCTGCGAAGGCGACAGCGAGCGGTTTGGGAGGGCTGTACCTCAAAAGACGTACCGGTGACGGCCGCCCCGAGGTCGAGGAGGGGTTGCAGCCAGTCCTCGCCTTGTGGGCAGTCGTCGCCTCGCACCAGGTGGGCCAGGGCATGCCGGTGAGCGGGATCGTCCAGCCGGACGACCAGCTCGGAGGCCAGGCGCTGTGGGCGGGCGCGCAGACGCGCTCGCTCTCGGATCCGTAGGTGACCGTCGGCGTCGGCGCTCACCTGCAGGCCACAGCCCTCGAGGCGACGATCGAGTTCCGCCACCGCCGTGGTCGTGCGCTCGAGCGTCCATCCCATCCAGGCCGCGACCGCGGTCATGGTGGCAGCAGCGTCGAGGCGCACGATGAGGGCACCACACCGGCGGACATCCCCCGGCTCGGCGTCGGCCGAGGGGTCGTCCATGCCGGCCGGGGCCTCGAGCAGCGCAGCCGTGCGTTGCCGCACGGCATCGGTGTCCACCGCCGGGCGAGCGCCGACGCGCTGGCGCACCTCCGCCGAGCCGAGATCAGCTTGTCGAAGCGCTTCGTGGGCGTCCATTGCGCCGTCGGCTGGGCCGGGGTGGCCTGGTCCAGCCCATGGGGGGCTCGGCGATGCGACGGAACGGCCGGCAGTCGATGGGCTCGCACCTGGATCGGACATGGGTGGGAGGCGGCGTTCGCCAGAGCTGGCGGCTCCGCTCATCGGTCGGCCTCGGCGGCGCCCCGCGGGGCCGTGACCGGGACTCACCTTGTGTCCGCAACCACGCTCGCAACAGGGGCCTGCCTTGGGCGGGAACAACTTGGTGGGTGCCGGCCGACTTGACCCAGGCTCCGTCGTCGCTGCCGATCACCGGCATCGACCAGGACGCCATCCCCGCCAGCACGCCTGCAGCGGCTGGCTCGGGGGACACGAGCCGACCCAGCTGGGCGAGTCGGTCGGCGGTGAGCAGGTCGTCAAAGACCACCCCATGGTCATGGCAGAAGCTGATGTGGTAGCCCCGCAGGATCCCCGCTGCCCGCACTGCGTGCATGGCCAGCACCACCGCACCGAGCTCGGGCGTGCGAGCCAGGGCGCAGCGGAACGCGTGGTCGGCGTCTTGGTACTCGAGGAGGCGATCGAACGGCAGAGCCTCGAAGGCGGCGACCAGGCACTCGTCGTAGATGGCCTGGGCTCGGGCGGCGTGGGGCGCCTCGAGGACCTCGGCGCACGCCGCCGGTAGTCCCGGGAAGCCGACCTCGGGCAGCACCGCCCCCACCCCCGGCTGCACCGGGAGCTGGTCGGGCTCCACTGCGAGGTAGGTGCTGCGCCCCGGATGGACCAGGCCCGCCAGCTTGGAGACCCAACGCCAGGGCTCGGCGCTGACGAAGACGATGTCGAAGTGCCCGTCATCGCCGAGCCCGCACAGGTCATGCCACAGCTCGGCCCCAAGGCCGTCGGCGCCGGTCACGAACAGCCGGGTGACCTCATGGGCACGGAACCACACCTCGACGAGGTGGAGCCCCTTGCCCACCGCCCGCGTCAGCGCCTCGGTCTTGCCGACGGCGCAAAGCAGGTCCGGGGCAATGGCCTCGAGACAACGGGCCCCGGGTACCGGCCGGCAGACGGCAACGCCGGAGTACGTGCCGAACGGCACAGCCAGCGCCTCCAGCAGTTGGGGCCCATCCGCCACGACGCTGTGCCGGCGGCGCTCATGCAGCATCGTTGGCCCCACCGAGGAGCGTGAAGGCGTTGGCCGCCGCCTCTTGGGTGAGCTCGCCGTCTGCGCCGAGGACATCGAGCACGGTACGGGTGAAGGCGGACCAGTTGCGGAACAGCCCGTGGCCGCAGTGGTGGTCGACGAAGGAAAGCAGCTCCGGCGCCGCCTCGCGGTAGAGGGGATGGAACCGCGGCATCCATGCCAGCACCTGCTCCGGACGCATCCTCCGGCAGTGCACCCGTCGGTACACCCGACTGCGCAGCATCGGGTCGGAGGCCAGCACCCCCCATGCCTGGTCCCCGCCCACGAGCAGCATGGGCGAGCGCCGGGCGACGCCCCCGAGACCACGCTCGGCGGGATCGTGCAGGTAGCGCAAGAACTCGAAGCACTCCCGGTTCAGCCGCTGGGCCTCGTCCACCACGATCAGCACCGGCTCGATGTCGAGGCGGGCCCGCAACAGCCGGGTCAGGCTCTTGCGCTCGGCGCGGCCGGGCTCGAAGTCGAACAGCCGGGCGCACAGCTCCTCGGCCATTCCCCGCATCGTCGGGCGGGAGGCGAAGGCCAGGAACACCGCCTGCTCGCCGGTAGCGGCCACCGCGTCCTCCACGGCGAAGGTCTTGCCCGCCCCGGCCTGGCCGTGGACGATGCCCATCGCTCCCGCTTCGATCACATCGGCCACACGGTTCGACGGTCCTCGGTCAGCATCATCCACCGGAGACGCTCCTCGGGCACCGTGCGGAGGGGGGTGGCGTCG
>JAHWJU010000077.1 GCA_019348255.1 Actinomycetota bacterium
CAGCACCACAGCCCTCCGGTATGCGTCGGCCACGTCCGCCGAGTGGACGGCTTGGACGCGGGCACCGGGCACGTCTGGGACCGCCGGCACCACCGGCGTAGGCTCCGAAAGCCGAAGCGTTCACCAGGATTGGAACCTCGGCCGCCGCCACGGCGTCGTGGACGCGGCGGCTGCCTCCGACGTTGACGGCCCGCAAGTCGCCCTCCTGGTGGTTGGGTTGCACGATCCAGGTGAGGTGCACGACCGCGTCGGCCCCCCGGAACAGCGGCAGGAGGTCGTCTTTCACCACGTCGGCCGCCCGCCATTCGATCTTGGGAAGCGCCACGGGGGGCATCCGCCGGGCGATGCCGACGATGGACGTCACCGTCGGATCCCCTGCCAGGGCGGTCAGCAGGGACGTCCCGACGTTGCCCGTGGCCCCGGTGACCGCTACACGCACGCCCGGGACAGCACCGCGTCGAGCACGTCATCAGCGTGGGCGCGGAGCTCGAGTAGCGGCCTGTTGCGGTGGACCCGGTCGCCGAGGTCGACCTCGGCGATGGCCGCGCAACCGAACCGCTGGAACACGTCGATCAAAAGCGCCATCTCGATCCCGTAGCGGTCGGCGAAGACGTCCGCCACCGCCTGGCGTCGCACCGCGCACTCGCCGGCCAGCGGTTGGCTCACGCCGGCGAGATCCGGGAAGAAACGGGCGAGTAGGGGCCGGGCGAGCAACTCTGTCACCCTCCCCCCCTCGTCGGGACGGCCGTCGAGCGACCGTCTGTACGCCGCTTTCACCAACTGCAGGCCCGGGTCGTCCAGCAGAGGACGGACGAGGCCGGTGACGAAGCGCTCGGAGAAGTTGACGACGTCAGCGTCGAGGAACACCAAGATCTCCGCCGTGGTGAGCGAGGTGGCACACCGCAGAGCCTGCCCCTTCCCAGGGCCAGCGGGGTTGGTGACGACCGCGATGCCCGCCCGCCGGCACCGCTCCGCCGTCGCGTCCACAGAGTGATCGTCGACCACGACCACCTCGTCGAGCACACCGACGTCGGCTAGCCGAGCGCACGTCGCCACTACCTGATCGATTGTGCCCGCCTCGTCGCGTGCGGGGATGCAGGCGGCGATCGTCCGGCGCCCCTTCAGCGCAACTACGTCGGCGGCGGTCGGGGGCGTACCGGCGAAGCGCTTCACGCCCCGCCCGGCATCGACAATCGTCATGCTCGCACCGCGGCCAGCGTGAAGAACTCCGAGCGCGACCGGGCGTCGTGGCGCAACAAGCCGTGGAGGGCGGAGGTGACGGTGATCGACCCGCTGGCCTGGACACCGCGTAGGGACATGCACAGGTGCTCGGCCTGGAGCACGACGCCGACGCCCTTGGGTTCCAGGTGCTCCTGCAGCCAGTCCGCGACCTGCTTGGTGAGCCGCTCCTGCACCTGCAGGCCGCGGGCGAACAGCTCCACGACGCGGGCGAGCTTGGACAGTCCCAGGATTCGCTCCCCCGGCAGGTACGCCACGTGCGCCATCCCCTTGAACGGAAGCAGGTGGTGCTGGCACAGCGAGTGGAAGGGGATGTCGCGAGCCACCACCAGTTCGTCGTACTCCTCGTCATTGGGGAACGTGGTGAGGTTGAACGCCCGAGGCGTGAGCAGTTCGGCATAGGCCGCGGCCACCCGCCGAGGCGTCTCCCGAAGGTGCTCGTCGTCCGCGTCCTGGCCTAGGGCGACGAGCAGGTCGGCCACCGCCTGTTGCGCCGCCCCGAGGTCGATGGCGGCGGTGCCACCGAAAACCCGCAGCCCGCTGCTTCGCTCAGCAATGTTGTCGATGTGGGCGATGCTCACGCGCACGTCCTCCAGACGGTCGACACGAAGCGGCGGAAATGGGTGCCGCTCTATAGCGAGTGACCCCTCACGTTAGACGTAGGGTCCGGTCTCGTCCACCGGAGCGCTGCCAGCATGGTGGTCACCCGAGCTGATGGTGTTCCTCGCCCTCGCTGCGGCCGCTCAGGCGCCGGTGCCGAAGAGCCGGTTGCGCGGCGCGTGCAGGTCCTTGATGGGCTGGGACCGCACAGCGCAATCGCCGAATCAACGGATGCACAGGAAGGCTCCGTTCGAAAACGGGCAGTTGATCGTTCTCGAGCAGGCGACTATCGTCCAGCTTGATCAGCAATAGAAAAGGACACGAATCAGAGGCACAACGGAACGGTCGGTCGAACCCCTGGAGACAGCGATGGCAGAGGACTACGAGTTTCGCTACGGAGAGAGCCTCGCCCGCTCCCCGGAACCACAGGGCCCGGCTGGCCCCGGAGCGCCACCCGCACCGGTGGCTGCGGCTCCGGTGGAGAGCCGAGTCAAGTTTCTCGGCCATGCCCTGCATCAGCAACTGATCCCGTTCCCGTTCGGGCTGCTGGCCACCGCGGTCATCTTCGATGTGTTCCACCTGATCACCGACAGCGGGGAGTTGGCCAACGTCGCCTACTGGATGATTGCCGCCGGAATCATCGGTGGCCTGATCGCAGCGCCGGCCGGGACCATCGACTGGACCGCCATACCGAAGGGCACTCGGGCCAAGAAGGTGGGTGCTGTTCACGGCGTTGGCAACCTGGTGGTCCTCGTCTTGTTCGCTCTGAGCTGGTTGCTCCGGCGCGACCAGCCGACCGCGCCGGAGGCCCTCGCCCTGGGTTTGTCCTTCGCCGCTTTCGCCCTGGCGGGTATGACCGGCTGGCTCGGCGGCGAGCTCGTCGACCGGCACGCGATCGGTATCGACGACGGCGCCCACGCCGACTCCCCGCATTCCTTCTCGGGCCGGCCGGCAAGCGAAGGACGGCGTACATTGGCTCGATGATCGGCCCGGGCGTGCCGTTGGCTCAGCTCGAGTCGGTGGGCTGCGGGAGGGCTGGGACCACGCTGACAGCCAGATGGCCTGCAGCGCCTCGAGAGGGACAACCAGCCGTGAGCTGTAGGACACCAGGATTGGCCGACGCGGCGGCGCTAAGGAGGACACGATGGCGAAGATCAAGAGAGAGGTGGAGATACAAGCGACTCCCGAGGTTGCCTTCGAGTCGTTGATCAACTGGTCACGCCTTGCCGAGTGGTCGACTGTCACCCATAGCCATGATGGTCCCGACCTAGCGAGCGGCGTCGGGGAGGAGTTCGACCAGCAGTTGCGCATCGCGGGACTTCCGTTGCAGACCCACTGGCGGGTGGTGGAGTTCGACCCGCCGCGGTCGCTGGCCTACGAGGTCACCTCCATGGCAGGTGGGCGAATGACGCTGCGCCAGCAGGTGGCGCCAAGCGCAGAAGGCAGCCGGGTGGAGTTCGACGTCGACTACGACCTTCCCGGCTCCTTCCTGGGAGCGGCGCTCGACCGAATCTACGTCGAGCGCCGCAACGAGCGCGAGGTAGAGCACTCGTTGCAGAACCTCAAGGACCTGCTCGAGGGACGGAAGCCGACATAGGTGGCGCCCTCCGTCCTCTCGGCAACCGCCGAGACGGGTTCGTTCCGGCGGCCACGACGACCTCGCAACGATATCTGCCAGTACGACGACCTCGTCGGGGAGTGGTGGAGGCCCGATGGAGAATTCGCCGCCCTGCACTGGTTGGCCCGCGCCAGGTCGCAGCTGGTTCCTCCGTCCCCCTCGCCTGAGCGGCTCCTGGTCGATGTCGGCTGCGGCGGCGGCATCCTCGGCGCGTACATGCAGGGGTATCTGCACGTGGGGGTGGACCTGACGCAGTCCGCTCTGGAGATCGCCGCAGCAAGAGGCGTCGTGCCAGTGCGGGCCGACGCCGCCGCCCTGCCGCTTGCCACCGGCGTGGCCCATGTCGTCGTCGCCGGGGAGGTGTTCGAGCACGTGGCCAACCTTGAGGCTGCGGTGGCAGAGGTGAGCCGGGTGCTACGGCACGGGGGTGTGGTGGTGGTCGACACCATCAGCGCCACGCGGCGGGCCCGCTTGGCGCTGGTCGCACTGGGCGAGTGGCTCCCCGGCGGGCCGCCGCGACGAATTCACGACCCCAAGCTCTTCGTGGCCCCGGCACGTCTGGTCGACCTGTTCGCTCGACATGGCGTCGAGCTGCGGGTGGGCGGGCTCCGGCCCTCCGTGGTCGACTACCTGCGCTTCCTCGTCCGGCGTGACCGGGCGGTCCGCATGCTCCCCAGCCGCTCAGTCGCCGGGGTCTACCAGGGCGTCGGGCACAAGCAGAGGCTGTGACCCGTCCCGGCCTGCGCCAGCGGGCCCAAGAGTTGGCCGAGCGCTTCGCATCGCGAGCTGACGAGTACGACCGCCGCGCCTCGTTCCCGGCCGCCGATTTCGACGACCTCCGATCCGAGGCCCTGCTGGGCCTGATGGTGCCGACTCGCCTCGGCGGGATGGGCTGCGGATTCGAGGAATACGTGGGAGTGGCGGCAACGTTGGCGGAGGGCAGCGGCGCCACGGCGCTGGTGTTCAACATGCATGCTGGCGTGACCGGAGCGCTGGCCGGGGTTCCCGACGAGCTGGCCCGGGCCCTCGGTGCAGGAGACGACTTCTTCGCCATGCGGGACCGGGTGCTGCGAGCAGCGGTGGACGGTGCGCTGTACGGCGTGGCCATCAGCGAGCGGGAGATCGGCTCCCGACTGTCGATGGTCGAGACCACCTACGAGCCCGAAGATGGCGGTTACCGGCTGCGGGGAGAGAAGTCGGTGTGTTCGGGGGCCGGTTACCTCGACGCCTACCTGGTGGCAGCCCGCGCCCGCCATGCTCAGGAAGCAGCGCCGGTGGTGTCCTACTTCTTGGTGAGCGCAGGCGACGGCGTGACGGTGGACGGTGCCTGGGACCCCGTGGGGATGCGGGCAACGGTCAGCAGGCGCCTGCTGCTCGACGTCGTCGTGCCCCCCGAACGCCTCCTGACCGGAGTGGAAGGCTTGGCCGTCCCTATGGCCTATGCCATGCCCCAGTGGCTGGTCGCCTCCTATGCCGCCGTCTACGTCGGCCTGGCCCGGGCCGCAGTGGCCGAGGGGATCACATACCTTCGGTCCCACCACGCAGGCGGAAAGCGCAGCGGAGTTCCGGCGTCCGTGAGGGCCCGGCTCGGGCGAGCCGAGGCGGCCACGGACGCCGCCACGCTCGTGCTTGCCCACGCGGCCCGGCTGGTCGACACGCGCCCAGGCGAGCCGGAGACCAACCGCTCGCTCTACCAGGCCAAGCTCATCGCCGGTGACACGGCGATGGAAGTGGCCGCCACCGTATCGGAGGCGTGTGGCCTGGGGGCGCTCGGGCGGGGCTCGCCACTGGAGCGCATCTTTCGCGATGCTCGCTGCGGGGCGATCATGCCGCCCCGCAGCGACATCTGCGCCGATTACCTGGGGACCACGGCGTTGGCGTCAGACCCGATGACGGCCATGGAGGAAGCCCCGTGGTGAGGGCGGTGATTGCCGGCCTGGGATCGGCCTTCCCGGCCGCCGTCTCCCAGCACGCCGTCTACGAGGCGCTGTTCCCGGACGATGGCCCGTCGGTGGCCCGGCGCCTGTGGCGCAGTGCAGGTGTCGAACGCCGCCACGCTGTGGCCGTCCCGCCCGTCGACGACGTTCGGGGCTGGACGACCGAGGCTCGCATGCGCCGGTTCGGCCACGAGGCCCTGCCCTTGAGCAAGGAGGCGGTGGCGTCGTGCCTCGCCGGCGCCGGCCTTGACGCCGCTGAGGTGGACCTTCTTACGGTGGTGTCCTGCACCGGCTACACCAGTCCCGGGATGGACGTGCTGGTGGCCCGGGACCTCGGCATGCCACCGTCGCTGGAGCGAGTTCAGGTGGGCCACATGGGCTGCTACGCGGCTCTGCCGGGACTGGCGGTCGTGGCCGACGCGGCGGTGGCCAGGGCCCGGACCGGCGTCCTGCTCTGCGTGGAGCTTTCCAGCCTGCACGTCCAGCCATCCTGCGACGAGGTCGATCAGGTGGTGGCCCACGCCCTGTTCTCGGACGCCGCTGCTGCAGTGGCGGTCAGGCCGGGCGGCCCCGGGCTGGAGATCATCGACATCGCCGCTCATAGCGACCCTGTGCACGCCGAGTTGCTGCGCTGGGACATCACCGACCACGGCTTTCGGGTGCACCTGTCCCCCGAGATCCCCGCCGCCATCGAGGCTGAGGTGGGTCCCATCGTGACAGGGCTGCTGTCGGGCCGCGGCCTCGAGATTGGAGACGTGGCCGCATGGGCCATCCATCCTGGGGGCCCACGCATTGTGGACGGCGTCGGCCGCAGCCTCGGGCTCGAGGCCGCCGCCCTGGAACCCACTCGCTCCGTCCTCGCCGACCACGGGAACTGCTCGTCGCCGACGGTGCTGCTGGTGCTCGAGCGCCTCGTCGCCGAACGGGCTCTGGACGATGGCGACCATGTCGTGTGTGTGGCCTTCGGCGCTGGCCTCACCCTGTATGCCGCGCTGCTCCGATGGCGGACAGGACAGTGACCCGGATGAGGTCCGACCGACCGACTGGTCGGCCCGGCGCACGGCCGAGGCGGGCAACCACCGCCCGCTTCCCGGCTGAAACGGCGATGGCGTCAATCGAGCTGGGCGAGAAGCTCCTGCACGACGTCGCGAACGCGACGTGTGGCAGTCGGAACGGCCGCAGCCACGGCGGAGCTCAGCACCTCCGAGAAGCCGTCGCACATCTCCGGTTGACAGCCGACGAACAGAACATGTTCGGGTAGAGCGCCCGCCGCACGAGCGAGCCGAAGGACGCGCGAGGGCTCTGCGAGATGCAGGTCGGCAAGCTGCGCCCGCCAGTCCTCAAGTGTCGGCTCGGTGGTTTCCGGAACCTCCGGCACCAGGACGAACACGGTTCCGGGAGGCGCTCCCCGGTCGACCGCGTCGACAAGGACAAGGCCGCCGTAGCCGTTCATCAGCTCGTGCACGATCCCGAGGCTGCCAATGCCGGTCTCGATCAGATCCACTCTGGCGGGCAAGCACCCAGATAGCCCGGCGGCCACGGCGGGACCGAAACCGTCGTCGCCGCGCACGGTGTTGCCCACGCACGCGACGAGCACCCGTCGCCGGGGGTCAACGGCAGCTGGAGCAGCCATGGCCACCGGACCCGCAGCCGCCGCTCTGGGCCGGCCGCCCACCGGCGCCCACGGTGACGCTTGAGATGGGTATCAGGGTTGTTTCTGCGTCCTCGGGTTTCGAGGCTGCCTGCGGCGCTGAGACGTCCATCCTGACGAACTCCGGCAGCTCCGTGCGCAATGCTTCCTCCACCAGCTCCCGGAGCGTCGCTGTCGACCCGGAAAAGCTCTCGCTGGCGGCCAGGAGCCGGACATTGACAATGCCGCCCTCGACGGCGACCACCTCGATGCGGCCGCCGTGGGCTTCGACATAGGGACGGATCCGCTCGGCGGCTGCCTCGGCTCTTGACCGTTCGTCGTCGTCCTCTTGCGCCTCGTACAGCTCAAAAAGCAGCGCAACATGAGGATCCGCGAGCGCCTCCTCGAGGAGCGAGCGGGCCTCGAGCAACGCTTCTAGGCGCTGCAGTGCTCCCCGGTGGAGGACGTCGACCGTTCGCAACAACCCCACAACCGCTTCCTGCACGCTCTCGTCGGGGTGCTGGGCGAACATGTGGATCAGATCACCGAGTTGATGCAGTGCCGCGGCGACCTCCGGAGGCGGCGCCTCGCGTCGGCCTGTCATGGCGACTCTCCGCTGCCGTGGGACCACCAGCCCCACCCGACGGCGTCGAGCGGCTGCAGTCCACGGGCCATGGCGGCAACCAGCGCGAAGGTGAGTGAGTAGAGCTGCGTCCCCACCAGAAGTTGCACCGGTCCGGACAGGCCGAGGCCGAGGGCAAACGGTCCTGGACGGAGGAAGCTGAGGTCGGGAGCCCGACTCACGAGGCCCAGCAGGGGCACGAGCATGCCGGTGAGAAGTGCGAGCACGAGGCCGAACAGCGCCCCCTTAGCGAGCGCACCTCGAAAGGTGAACCGGTCGCCAGGCACCAACGGCCACAGCAGGGCGAGAGCAAGCGGAATGACGAAGATCCCTGTGACGACGAAGACGGCATGCCCCACGTCGAAGCTCGTGCTGCTGTCGCTCGACAACAGGCTGCCGAGCATCGGCGGCAGGTCGAGGACCGTCATTCCGAGTGCCGACGCGAGCCGCAGCAGCGCGGTCAGGAACACCGTGCCCGTCACACCGCCCAGCAGCGCCACCGGGAACAGGGCTGGATGGGGCTTGTACAGCAGCGGTGCGTCCACGCGTTCGTCCTTGCCCTCAAATGCCCGAAAGGGGAGCTGCCGCGAGAACCTCACGGCGAACGAGGTCGATGGCTTTGGGCACCAGAGCCTGCACCTGGGAACTGAGCACGTCGCCCATGGTGCCGGGGTGAGGCTCGAGCTCTATGGCCACCACATGGTCGGGAAGCGCACCGAAGTGACGGCCGATTACGACGAGGTGGTCGAGGTCAATGACGCCGGCGCCCGCCTCGTACATCCGGTCCTGGACCTCCTTGTCGTCAGCGGTCGGCGCGTCGCAGTCGAACCGGTAAAGCCGACCCGGCTCCCGCCCCCGCTCGCTGACGGCGATCAGAATGACCCGGTCGTAGCGAGCGCGGGTCTCCAGGAGATCGAGGGCCACATGGAGGGCGCCGTAGCCGAGATCCTCGACGTCGACGCCTTCGGGCCAGTCGAGGCCCGCCAATTCGTCACTGGTGACGAGGCCGAACGAGGCATCGCCGAACCAGCGGTAGCCCACCCCGCCGATGAGGACCCGGGCGGCCGCCACCTCAGCCCGCTCCACACGCGCAGGTGGTCGCGTCGCGTACGACCAGGTTGTGCCCGTTGGCAACGTGGACGGTGCAGGGCATGCAGGGGTCGAAGGACCGAATGGCGCGGAAGATGTCGATCCCGGTAAACGTCTCACCGGACTCGAACTCCTCGAGGATCGGCGTGTTGATCACGGCTTCCTCGTAGGGCCCCGGCTGCCCGAACGGGTCGACGGGTGAGGCGTTGAAGGTCGAGGGCGTCACGATCTGGTAATTGGTGAGGACGCCTTTGTCCATGGTGAGGTGATGGGTGAGAAAGCCGCGTCCGGCACCCCAGAACCCGACGCCGATGCGCTCGTCGCGCGGAATCCTGAACTCGGTCATGGTGGCTGCCTTGTTCTCGCCCTTGCCCATGAGGTCGAAGGCGATCTGGACGTTCTCGTAGGCGACCATCAGCGAATAGACGATGTGGTACGCGCGAGCACGGTTGCGCTCGAAGGCGTTCCACGTGTCGGGGATCTTCCACTCGAACTCCATCGCCGGCAGCGCCGCCGTCTGGGGGACGGCGATCTTCACGCTCGTGCCGGTGGCCTCCAGGAAGCGGTTGTGGGGCATCTTCCCCGCGGCGGCAGTGGTCCACAGACGTGCGTAGGCGCCGGCCTCGATCACCTGCCGGTCCCACCGCGCCGAGGTGCTCCAGGTGTAGCGCTCCTTCCAGTTGCGCTGGTCCGACCGCGGCTTTGTCTCTTTGTTCCAGGGGTGGTTGGGCCCGATCGGGTTGCCCGCCGGGTCGGTGCGGTAGGGGGTACCGTCGTTCTCCCAACCTTCGTAGTACGAGTGCTCGACGAACTCCTCCATCCCGATGTTGATGTGGTGCAGGTTCGTGGTCACCAGCTTTCCGTCCATGATGACGCCGGGGGTCGCCCACCGCCGTTCGCCCCACTCGGCGGCGCCCGCGTAGGTGCCGTCGTAGGCGTAGGGGTCGTCCCACATCCCGTTGTCGATCAGGTTCTTCGCCCTGGTGCCAACTTGCTTGTAACGGGCATCGGCGTCGTAGAAGAACTCTGTGATGTCGTCCCAGATGAACACACCCCGCTTGGCATAATCGAGCGTACGGATGATGCGGAGCTGTGTCTCGTTGAGGACCTGCAGCGAGACCGTCGTCGACAGGCCGCCGGGGACCACCGTTTGGGGATGGGGGTACTTGCCGTAGAGGATGGAGTAGGCCTCCTTGGGCGGCCGCGTCATGTGGAGGCCCTCGAGGTAGAGCTTGCCGGTCAGCGGGTTGAACGCCGTCATCATGTCGCCCATCGTCCGGAAGCCGTGGATGTCGCCGTGGCGGGTCTCGGTCTTCTTCGCCCGCTCCCACAGCGACGGGTTCGTGCGTTCGACCACGACCTGGGAGTAATCGGGGCCGGCCAGCAGATAGAGGTGGACCGGGTTGTCGATCTGAAAGTCGAGGGCCAGCTGGATGTTGCGCAGAGCGCCCCCCATAGGTGGCACGCCGATGCCGAAGGCCATCTCCATGGCCAGCGACGAGGCGACCGAGTGGACACCTCCGCACACTCCGCAGACGCGGCTGGAGATGAACATCGCGTCGCGAGGATCGCGGCCTTTGAGGATGACCTCGTAGCCGCGGAAGAGGGTCCCTATGGAGTGGGCCTCGAGCACGCAGCGTTGCTCGAGGTCGACGACGGTGTGGAACGCCAACGCACCAGCGACCCTGGTGACGGGGTCGAGGTTGACGTCCTTGACGTGGCCGTTCGAGGCCAGGAGGTTCTCGATCTTGGACCGGTCCAGTTCCCGAGTCTGGTAGGCGTAGGGGTCGCCGATGCTCTCCTTCAGCCGGGCGTTGCCCTGCGCGTCGAACTCGACGGGCAGGTTCTGGAAGCACATGGCTGTTACTCCTGGTCGCCTCGGAGCGGCGTGTCGAAGGTGTCGGCCTGGGGCGACAGCCCCGGTCGCTGATAGGTGCCGCGCTTGCGGGCCTCCTCGGCCCTCCGGTCCGGCAGCAGTTGGGCGTACTCCTTGCCGTAGGCCGCCTCTGGCGGGACGACATAGCCGCTCGCGTACTTCTCCTCGTCCTTCTCGTTGCGCCCAGGGAGCTCGGAGCGGAAGTACTGGATGCGGGTGTAGAAGTACTCGAACGTGCGGTGGAACAGCGTGACGTTGTCGTACTCCGGTGCCCAGCCGCTTGGCACCGTGTCGCGCCAGCGGGGTTCCCGGTTCCGCTCGAGCTGCGTCACCCGACGCAGCGGCTTGCTCAACGCCCCGTGCATGCGAGACAGCGTGGTAGCAGGAGTTGTGAAGGGCGGCCGCTTGTAGAAGGGAGTGAACTTGTCGGGGAATCCCGGCGACATGCAGCCGATGCAAGCGCCGCCGGCCACCATGCAGCCGCCCTTGCCGTTGATGAACCCCCGCTCGGTGATGTGGCAATTCACGACCGGCCCCCAGCAGCCGATCTCGGCCAGGCACTCCTTGCCGCCGAACTCGCGGGCGAAGTTGCCCTCCTCGTACCAGGCCCCACGCGGGCAGTGCAGGTGCACCGTCTCGCCGAACTGCCATGCCGGGCGGCCAAGCTCGTCGAAGTCCGGCAGCGGCCCTT
>JAHWJU010000236.1 GCA_019348255.1 Actinomycetota bacterium
CCCGGCCGGGGCTGGACCGACGACGGCATGGCCGAGTTGAGCCTGGCCCTGGGGGCAGCCTCCCGCGTGGTCGGGCTGCCGCTGGCACCGGCGGAGCCGGGCGCCCTCTGCGACACCGCCGGCCAGGCCCGGGCAGTGGTGGCGTTGTGGCTGGCCGCCCAGTCCACTCCGGCGGCAGGCAGGGCTCTCGGCCACCTCACCGAAACCCACGTCGCCCACCTGGGCGGCTCGGACCCGCAGTCGGGGCCGCCCCACCTGGTGATGGCCGAGGACGCTGTCCAGCGGGCGGCCGCCTGGGGGATGGTCGAGGTCCGCCACGCCCTGGCTCTGCAGCGCCGGCCGGCGGCCGAGGTGGAGGCTGTCCTTGCTCCCCAGTGGGACCGCTTCACCGACCCGACAGCGACCACCGAGGAGCTGGCGGCGGAGCTCGAGCTCGAACCGGTGGCGGCGTCGGCGCTGCGCACCACCAGCGCTCCCGGCCAGGACCCGGGCCGGGGACTACGACTGGACGGCCCCTGCCGATGACGACGACCGCCCCACCCCCGTCGGAGACGGGTGCGCCGCCACGAGCCGGCGCCGGGCCGCTCCGGCGGCCGGGCCTCACCGTGGCTGGCCTCTCGGTCAAGCCGGTGGCCCGCTCGATGCGGTGGTCGCCCCTGCTGGGCGCCACCGCTGCCGGCCTCGTGCTGCTGTGGCTGCTGCGACCCGAGGGCAGCGACTCGGCGGGAACCATCGGCGGCCTGCGCCTGGCCGCCTACCTCCTTGCCGCCGGCGCCGGCCTCGCCCTCGACGAGCGGGCCACGCCCACCTTGGCCTCCTCACCGACGTCCCTGGCGGCCAGGCGGGGCCTCCGGCTCGCCGTCGCCCTGGTGCCGGTGGCGCTCGCCTGGTGCCTGCTCCTGGGTGGCGCCTGGACCTTGCAGGGAGCCGGCGCGCCGGCCCTGCCCGCCGGCGCGCTCACGCTCGAGGCGCTGGGCCTGGTCGGCTTCACCCTGGCGGCGGCTGCCGTGGCCGCCGCCAGGGGTGGTGACGGCCTAGGCGGCGCGGCGGCCATGCCGGCACTCACGCTGTTGGTGATCGCTCTTTTGATCGCCCAGACCCGCTGGCCGAAGCACCTGACGATGTTCCCCATGGGTCCCGGAGATCCCGGGTGGACCGTCGCCCACCAGCGCTGGGCACTGCTCGCCGTGGTGGCCGTCGGCGCACTGATGGCCACAAGTCGCGATCCCGCTCGTCGGCGGATGCACCTCCTGGGCGCGGGGGCGGGCTGATCTACAGTTCTGCCCAGGCTGCGGGAAGGCGGTGCCATGAGCTCGAACCTGCGACACACGGCAACTGCGGCAACAGCGCGATCTGGACCCTCGCCGGCGTCCAGGCCGGACCCCCGGCTGCTGGCTCAGTTCGGCGGACTGGGCGGGGGCGTCAACGGCGCCCGGAGGCTCCTGGCCCTCCAGCGCCTGGCGGGCAACGCCGCCGTGCAGCGGGCCATCACCGTCGCCCGGCAGGTCGACGGCGGCTCGTGCTCGGCCGGGCCCGACCTTCATTGCACGGCGAAGGTGTCACGCAAGCACACCCGTCCGATCACGGTCTCGAAGCCCAAGAAGGTCAAGGCGCCCGACGGCTCCATCACCTATGCCGCCACCGGCACCCTGAAGGGGAGCTTCACCGCGTCGGTCACCATCTCTTTGGCCAAGGTCCCCTCCGGCTTGTCCAAGTGCGCCAGCGGCAAGATGAAGACCTTGATCGCGACGCAGCTCAAGCCCCACGAGGAAGAGCACAAGCGGCGGTTCATGACCACCGATCCCGCCCACTCCTACGTGGGCAAGATGAACCAGTCCCTCACCGACACCGACTCGGATCCTGCCGCGCTGCAGTCCTCGATCCTCCAGCGATTGAGGGACTCCTTCGACGCCGAGCTGGCCGCCCGGGTGGCGCGCAACCAGCAGTACGCCGTGGACGCCATCGACCCGTTCGTCGTCACCGCTGACATCTCCGACTGCCCGGAATGCCAGCCGAAGGACGAAGCCGCTCCCTAGGTCGCCGGGCCGTTCATCCGAGGTCCTTCAACGCCGGCTGCAGCTTGTCGGACCAGAACCGGAAGAAGCCGTCCTGGTCGGGCCCGACCTGGTGGAAGTAGAGGTGGTCGTAGCCGGCGTCGAGGTACTGGCGGACCGATTCGACCACGGGCTCGACGTCCGGGCCGCACGGGGTCGACTTCGTCGCCTCCTCCTCGGTGACCATCGTCGCCGCCTGTTCGAAGTGCGTCCATGTCGGCAGGTCCTGTGACAGCTGCCCCGGGATCCCGCCGTTCGGCCAGACCTCGTGGACGACCCGCCGCGCCGTCGCCGCATCCTCGGCCCAGCACACGTCCACCTGCGCGTAGCGGCCCCCTCTCCCACCCGCGGCCTCGTACTGGTCGAGCAACTCCCGCTCGGGCGACACCCCCCAGTAGCCGTCCCCGATCCGGGCGGCGAGGTGGACCGCCTTGGGCCCGAACCCTGACACGACGATCGGGGGCGCGTCGGCGGGCGGGTCGAAGAGCTTGGCGTTCTCGACCTCGTAGAACTCACCACGATGGTCGACGGTCTCGCCCGACCAGAGCGAGCGGATCACCTCGACGGCTTCCTCGAGCATCTCCAGGCGCACGTCGGGCGCCGGCCACCGGTCGCCCAGGATGTGCTCGTTGAGCGCCTCGCCGGTGCCGACACCGAAGAAGAAACGTCCCCCGAACAGCAACGACGTGGTCGCCGTTGCCTGAGCGAGTACCGCAGGGTGAACCCTCATGATCGGGCACGTCACCCCCACTCCGACCTCGATGCGGTCGGTCGACGCCGCGATGGCGCCCAGTACCGACCAGACGAAGGGGCTGTGGCCCTGGGCGCTCACCCAGGGGTGGAAGTGGTCGGAGATGGAGACGAAATCGAACCCCTCGTCCTCGGCCCGCCCGGCGTTCCGTACGAGATCGGTCGGGGCATGTTCTTCGCTGGAGAGCGTGTAGCCGTAAGAAACCATCGCCACCTTCCGTACCCGTGACGAAGCCGGCGCCCAACCGGAAATGCGCGGACAGGTGCCTGCGTCGGGTTCGCACCGCCCACTGGGTAAGACGTAGGCATGCCGCGAGACGACCAGAACTCCAAGCTCTTCGGACCGAGGGCCTGACGATGACCGCCATGACGATCACCGAGATGGAGCCCGACCACTACGGGGTGCAGATCGAAGAGGGAGACGTCACGACGAGCCACCGCGTGTACGTGTCGGGCGGATTCGTCGATGATCTGCAACTCGTCGATGTGGACCGCGAGCGGATCGTGAGGGAAACCCTCGCCTTCCTCCTCGACCGG
>JAHWJU010000237.1 GCA_019348255.1 Actinomycetota bacterium
AGGCCTTGGCCTTGGCCCTGGCCTTCATCTCCTGCTTGTAGGCCCGGACCTGCTTGAGGGCGTCGGGGCTGTCGATGTCGGCTACCGACTTGAAGGTGCCCGGTTGGCCGTAATCCCCGGCCGCCTCCTGCCAGCCCTCGGGCTGCACGCCCAGGCGCTTGGCCAGCAGGGCGACGAAGATCCGCGCCTTCTGGTCGCCGAAGCCGGGCAGCGCCTTGACGTTGGCCAACAGCTGCGCACCGTCGCCGGCGCTCTTCCAGACCCGCTCGGCGCGTCCGTCGTACTCGTCGATCAGGTGGCGGCACAGTTCCTGGACCCGCTTGGCCATGGAGGCCGGGAACCGGTGCAGGGCGGGGGGCTCTGCGAACGTCCGGGCCATCTCGTCGGGATCGGCCTCGGCCAGCTCGTGGACGTCGAGCCGGCCGAGCCGCTGCTTGAGGTCGGCCGGGCTCTTGAAGGCCCGCTCGAGGGGGATCTGCTGGTCGAGCACCATCCCGATCAGCAGGGCCAGTGCGTCCTTCTCCAGAAGCCTGTCGGCGGCCGGATCGCCCGACAGGGGGAGCTTCAGCGACCGGGGCGACGCCACCGCCTCACCTTACCGCCGGCCCGGGCGCAGCGGCCGGCGGCCTGACCGGCGGGCTCAGGGAAAGGCGTGCACGACGATGCGGTAGCGCTGGGTGGCCTGGCGGTCGCGCATGACCCGCTCGTAGTTCTCCCGGTCCTGGCGGCTCGAGCGCCAGATGGGAGGCGCCGGCGGCGGCGGCAGCAGGGGCGGCCCGACCTTGGTCTCCACCCGGCGGAAGCCGGCCGCCCGGCACATGCCGGCCAGTGCACCCTCCGAGAGCGCGTACCAGTTGCCGTAGTCGCGGTTGAGCTCGCCGCCGGGGTAGAAGGCGCACAGCGCCTCGTCCTCGTGTCCCGGTACCTCGATGGCCTCGGTCTCGATCACCGCCACCTCAGTGGTCACCCGGCGCAGGCGGCGCAGGGCGGTGAGCGGCTCGCGCATGTGGTAGAGCACCCCCAGGTACAGCACCACGTCGAAGCTGCCCAGCGCCTCCAGGTCGATGGTCATGAGGTCTCCGACCACCGGCTCCACCGAGCTGTCGAGGACCTTGTGGGCGAAGTCGAAGGCCCGGCGACCGGGCATCGTCTCGGGCTGCCAGAAGTCCCGCTCGTCGCGGTCGTGGTCGGGGAGGATGCCCTGGCGTTCACATTCCTCCCAGTACTGCTGGCGGGCGTGGAAGTCGAGGCACCAGACGTAGTGGTCGAGGGCCACCACCCGAGATGCCCCCTGGCGCTCGGCCAGGAAGGAATAGAGGCCGTCCCAGGCGCCGATGTCGAGAACGCTGCGCCCTGCGAAATCGGGCAGGGCCTCAGCGGCGATGCGGTTCTGCGACAGACCCCTGGTGACGACGCCGTGACCGAGGTCGATGGAGTGGTACCAGCCGATGCCGGCGGCGGCTTCTTCCAGATCGGTGACCTCCACGGGGCCACCGTAGTCAGGCGACCCGCGGGTCGAGCGCCTCCGGGTCGATGTCGTAGGCCGCGATGGCGTCGGAGACCTCTTCGGCCTTGGCCTCGCCGGTGGCAGCCAGCCCCTGCAACACGGCCACCACCAGGTGGGCGGCGTCGACCTCGAAATGCCGGCGCAGAGCGGCCCGGGTGTCGGAGCGGCCGTAGCCGTCGGTACCCAGGGAGGTGAAGTCGCCGGGGACCCAACGGGCCACCTGGTCCGGGACCATCTTCATGAAGTCGCTCACCGCCACCACGGGCCCCTCCGCCCCCTGCAACGCCTCCGTCACGAAGGGGGTGCGGGAGGCCTCACCCGGGTGCAGCCGGTTCCAGCGATCGGCGGCCACGGCGTCCTCCCGCAGCGCCTTGTAGGAGGTGGCCGACCAGAGCTCGGCGCCCACGTCGTGGTGCTCGGCCAGGAGGCGCTGGGCCTCGACCGCGGCGTTGTAGGCAGTGCCGGAGAACAGGATGGTGGCTCGCCGCCCGGGCTCCTCGGGCGCCGCTGCGAAGCGGTAGAGCCCCCTGATGATCCCGTCCTCGGCACCCTCGGGCATGGGCGGCATGGGGTAGTTCTCGTTGTAGAGGGTCAGGTAGTAGAAGCGATCTTCGGCCACCTCGCCGTACATGCGCCGGATGCCGTCGCGCACGATGGTGGCGACCTCGTAGGCGAAGGCGGGGTCGTAGGCGGCCACGTTGGGAACGGCTGACGCCAGCAGCAGCGAGTGACCGTCTTCGTGCTGCAGGCCCTCGCCGTTGAGGGTGGTGCGCCCGGCGGTGGCGCCGAGCAGGAACCCCCGGCCCCGCATGTCACCGAAGGCCCAGATCAGGTCCATGGTCCGCTGGAAGCCGAACATCGAATAGAAGATGTAGAACGGCACCATCGGCGTGCCGAAGGTGGCGTAGGCGGTGCCGGCGGCCGTGAAGCTGCACATCGAGCCGGCCTCCGTGATGCCCTCCTCCAGGATCTGGCCGGACTGGCTCTCGCGGTACGACAGCGGCATGCTGGCATCGACGGGCTCGTAGCGCTGCCCGGCGTGGGCGTAGATCTTGACCTCGGAGAACAGCGCGTCCATCCCGAAGGTGCGGGCCTCGTCGGGGATGATCGGCACCACCCGCGCCCCCATGTTCTGGTCGCGCAGCAGGTTGCGCATCAGGCGGGCGAAGCCCATGGTGGTCGACACCGCCTGCTTGCCGGAGCCGCTCAGGAAGTCGTCGAACACGCCGGACGCCGGCTGGGGCAGAGTGACCTTTCGCACCACGCGCGAGGGAAGGGGGCCGTCGAGCGCCCGGCGTCGCTGCATCAGGTACTCGTACTCGGGGCTGCCCTCGGCCGGCCGGTAGTAGGGCGGCATCTCGGCGTCGAGGGCACCCTCGGGGATCTCGTCGTGGAGGTGGAGGCGGTCCCGCAGCAGCTCGAGCTGCTTGCGGGTCATCGTCTTCATCTGGTGGGTGGCGTTGCGGGCCTCGATGTCGGGGCCCAACGTCCAGCCCTTGACCGTCTTGGCCAGGATGACGGTGGGCGCTCCCTGGTGGTCGGAGGCAGCCTTGTAGGCGGCGTAGAGCTTGTGGTAGTCGTGCCCGCCCCGGGGCAGGGTGCGCAGCTCGTCGTCGCTCAGGTGCTCGACCATCTTGCGCAGGCGGGGGTCGGGCCCGAAGAAGTGCTCGCGGATGTAGGCGCCGGATTCCACGGCGTACTTCTGGAACTCGCCGTCGAGGGTCGTGTTCATCTGGTTGAGCAGCACCCCGTCGGTGTCGCGGGCCAACAGCTCGTCCCACTTCGATCCCCAGATGACCTTGATCACGTTCCAGCCCGCGCCCCGGAA
>JAHWJU010000238.1 GCA_019348255.1 Actinomycetota bacterium
TCCGCGAGATCAGCCACGACCCCACCTGCCGCAAGAAGGTCCGCCTCGCCAACGGTCGCGAGCTGAGCGCCCTCGACATCCAGTCGGAGTACCTCGCCCGGGCCCTGCGCTACCAGGAGGCCAAGGGGCTGTCGCCTCTGGAGGAGCGTGCCCTGGCCATGTGGGAGCACTGCCTGACGGTGCTCGAGAGCGACCCGATGAAGCTCGACCGAGAGTGCGACTGGGTGATCAAGCACCAGCTCATAGAGGCCTACCGGGAGAAGCACTCACTGTCTCTCACCCACCCGAAGGTGGCCCTGCTCGACCTGCAGTACCACGACGTCAACCGTCGCCGGGGTCTCTACTACAAGCTCCAGGACAGAGACCTCGTCGAGCGCATGTGCACCGACGAGGAGATCGACTTGGCGGTGCACGAGCCGCCCCAGACCACCCGGGCCCGACTGCGGGGCGAGTTCATCAAGCGGGCCACCGAGCGCCGGCGGGACTACACCGTGGACTGGGTGCACCTCAAGCTCAACGACAACGCGCAGCGCACGGTGCTGTGCAAGGACCCGTTCAAGTTCCGCGACGACCGGGTGGAGAAGCTGATCGCGTCGCTGTAGACCAACGCTGTGCCCTCGTACCGCACGGCGACAGTGCAGGAGATCCTGAGCGAACGTCCCGGCCTCCAGCGGGTGCTGGCCGCCGGCGAGCGGGCCTACGTCCTGACCCAGCTCGTGGGGCGGGTGAGCCCCGGCGACCAGGTCGTGCTCAACACCACCGCGGTGGACCTCGGCCTGGGGACGGGGGGGTGGCACGTCGTGCACTGGAACCTGGCCCGCCAGGAATGGTCACAGCCGGGACCGGGGCACGTCCTCAAGCTGCGCTACACGAGCATTCAGGTCGACACCGGCGTCGCGGAGGAGACGGTCGATCCTCCTTCGGACCTGGGCGGGATGCCGGTCGTCGCCTGCGGGCTACACAGCCAGGTCGCGGCCGTGGCGGTGGTCGTGAAGCACCTGCGGCCCCGGTTGCGCGTGGCCTACCTGATGACCGACGGGGGGGCGCTACCGCTGGCGCTCAGCGACCTCGTGCACGACCTGCGTCAAGTCGGGTTGTTGGACCTCACCATCACCGCCGGGCACGCCTTCGGCGGAGACCTCGAGGCCGTCAACGTCCACTCCGGGCTGGCCCTGGCCCGGCACCACGGGGCCGACGTCGTCGTTGCCGGGATCGGCCCCGGCGTGGTCGGCACCGGCACCAGACTCGGTCACACCGGCCTCGACGTCGTGACGATCCTCAATGCCACCTCTGCGCTGGGCGGCACATCCATCCTGGCCGAGCGGGTGAGCGAGCGCGATCCCCGCGACCGGCATCGTGGGCTGAGCCACCACACCAGGACCGCCAAGGAGTTGGCCGCCGTCACGCCGCTCGACACTGCGCCCGCGATGGACCAGACACCCGACGTCGGGGCGCTGCTGGCGGCGCGGGGCCTGCGGGTGTCGTCGATGGGGAGGGGACCGGAGGAGGACCGCGCCTTCTTCCAGTGGTCGGGGGCTGCCGGGACGGTCGCCGCCGGCTCGGCCGGCCCGCCGGCAGCGGGTGAGGGCACGGAGGGTATCGTCAGGGACTCGTGATCGAAGCACCGGAGGCGCCGCCCTCCCCACCGCCTCCGGGCCTCGCCCGCCGCGCCGTCCGCTCAGTCGCGGAGTGGGTCCTCATCATCGTCGCCGCGCTCGCCATGGCCTTCGTGGTGAAGACCTTTCTGGTACAGGCGTTCTTCATCCCCTCCGCCTCGATGGAGCCCGAGCTCAACATCGGCGACCGGGTCCTGGTGAACAAGGTGAGCTACCGCCTCCACGAGATCCACCGGGGCGACATCGTCGTGTTCGAACGCCCCGACTGCGACGGCAGCGATCCCCTGATCAAGGACCTCATCAAGCGGGTGGTCGGTGTCGAAGGCGACTCGATCGAGGGCCGCGACGGTGGCGTGTTCGTCAACGGCAAGCGCATCGAGGAGCCTTATCTGCCGCGCGGGCAGTCGACGGCGAGCTTCGGACCCGTTCGGGTGCCATCCGGGCACATCTGGGTCATGGGCGACAACCGGGAGAACTCCAAGGACAGCCGGTTCCTCTGCAACAGCCGGCCGACTTTCATCCAGGAGCGGGAGGTGATCGGCCGGGCTTTCGTGCGGGTCTGGCCCGTCCCCAAGATCAGCCTCCTGTAGAGCTAGCGGTCGAGCGTGGCCAGCGCGTCGACCATGCGGTCGACGTGGTCGCTGTAGACACCGTCGACGCCGGCGTTGAGCAGGTGGAGCAGGACCCGCTCGAACTGGGCGTCCCACCCGAAGCAGTAGCGCTCGAAGCGGTGGAACAGGGTGGTGAGCCCCAGCGTCCAGTCCGAGTGGTGGAGGTTGACGGCGTCGACGCCGGCGGCGGCCAGGTCCGCGGCCCGCCGCTCGGGGCCTCCCCGCATCCGCCGGAGGCGGGTCGAGTCCACCAGCCGGACCCGGCGGTCGAGGCCTCGCCATTCGGCCAGCTGCTGCCAGTCGGGGTGGCACAGCCACAGCCGCCCCACGGCGTCGTCGCCGGCGGCCCCGGCCACCGCCAGGACCGCCGGCGTGGCGCCGGGGTCCTTCACGTCGAGGCTCAACTGGAAGCCCGTACCGCACTCGGCGTACAGCTCCTCGAGGGTGGGGATCGACGGTGGCAGCTCTGACGCGGGTAACGACCGGATGGGCCGCCGTCGCAGCCCCACCTTCACGAACCCGTCGTGGTCGAGCACAGGCACCTCGTCGGCGCTGAGCCAGACGTCGCTCTCGAGCCCGGTGGCTCCCAGCTTGAGGGCGAGCCGAAAGGCCTCGATGGTGTTCTGGGGGGCGTGGGCGCGAGCACCGCGATGGGCAAAGCCGATCGGCGGGCACAGAAGGGCGTCCACCGCTCCATATTGCCTGGCGGCTGCGCCGCCCCCCGGACGGGGCCCCAACCCCGTCCTCCTCCGGAGCATGGGGGCCCAACCCCATGCCCGGCCGTGCTGCCTGGCGGCTGCGCCGCCCCCCGGACGGGGCCCCAACCCCGTCCTCCTCGGACCTGAGAAAGGACGGTCCGACTTCGCTCTAGAAAATGCTCTTGCAGGCCGGCAGCATTGCGAAGTCGGACCGTCCTTTCGTGGTCCGAGGACTCCGGAGCATGGGGGCCCAACCCCATGCCCGGCCGTGCTGCCTGGCGGCTGCACCGCCCCCCGGACGGGGCCCCAACCCCGTCCGTGCCCGGCCGTGCTGCCCGGGGGCGGGGGTCAGGTCCGGGCGGGTACGGGGCCGT
>JAHWJU010000078.1 GCA_019348255.1 Actinomycetota bacterium
ACATCCGCCAGGCCAAGATCGAAGAGAAGGTGGGCTGGGTGGTGCTCGAGCTCGGCGGGCCGGACGTGGCCATCGAGCGAGCGATCGAGTGGCTGCGCGACCTGGGGGTCGAGGTCGACCGTCTGGGCGACGTCCTGGAGTCCTGAGCGGGGCATGCAGCAGTACGCCCGAGCCCTCGCCGACGCGGTGGACCAGGCACTGCCGGGGTGGGTGCAGCGCAGCGTCCTGCGCCGGCTGCCCACCGCCCCGCCCGAGGTGATGGAGGCGGCCCGGGAGGCGGGGCGGCGGGCCCAGCAGGAGGTCGGGGCTGAGGTGCGCCGGCTGCTGGAGCTCGACATCGACCAGCACCACACCAACCCCCTGGCCCTGCTGCGGGAGGCGGCGCGCTATCCCACTGAGGTGCTGCGGGCCGCCGGCGTGGCCCCCGTCGAGCGCGACGACTTCAGCCGCGACCGCTTCCCCCACGACGACTACGACCTGGTCCCGGCCACCTGGTCCGACATCGACCCCGCCCTGGTCGACGCCGGCATCGCCTGGGGCGCAGCCAAGGCGTTCACGCACAAGGAGAGGCACTCCTGATGACCCACGACCCACCGGCTTCCATCAGGGTGGCGGCCTACACCCCCGACCTCATGGACCGCTCCAAGATCGCCGCCGCCGCCCCCGGCTGCCGCTTCGTGCACCGGCCCGAGGCCCTGGTGGGCCTGGCCGGGACGGACGTGGTGGTCGTCGACCTGGCCAAGAAGGGTGTCATGGACGTCCTGGCCGACGTCGCCGCCGGGGACGCCCGGGTGATCGCCTACGGCAGCCATGTCGACCGGGCCCTGCTGGCCGCGGCCCACGACGCCGGCTGCGACGAGGTCCTGCCCCGGAGCCAGTTCTTCAGCCGGCTGCCCCAGCTGTTGGCCTGACTGCGACGACGGGCTATTCGGGCTGGTCGTCGGCCGAGACCGTCCACCCCGCCCCCGACACACGGCGGCCCTCCCAGAACAGGCAACCCTCGGGGCAGGCGAACGGGTCGGTCTCGTTCACGTCGATGCGGCAGCGCAGGATGCGCTCCCCGCCGGCGGTGGAGCGGCCCACGAAGTGGCGGCAGTCCTCCCGGACTGAGGGCTCGGCCATGTAGACCATGGTCGCACGCTTCCCGGGAGACGACGATGGCCGAGCGGCTGGTGGTCATAGGTGGCGACGCCGGCGGCATGGCCGCCGCCTCCCAGGCGCGGCGCCGGCGCCCCCAGGACCTCGAGATCGTGGCCCTGGAGAAGGGGCGCTGGACCAGCTACAGCGCCTGTGGGATCCCGTACCTGGTGGGCGGCGACGTGGGCGGGCTGGAAGACCTGGTCGCCCGCAGCCCCCAGACCTTCCGGGACAAGTTCCGCATCGACGTGCGGACGCGCCACGAGGCGATGCAGGTCGACCTCGACCGGCGCAAGGTCGAGGTGCGCGACCACGACCACGACCGCACCTACGCCCTCGGCTTCGACCTGCTGCACGTGGCCACCGGGGCCCGGCCCCTTCGCCCACCGCTGCCCGGCATCGACGGAGGCTTCGTGCACGGGGTGCAGACGCTGGAGGACGCGGCCCACCTCCTCGACCACGTGCGATCCGCCTCGATCCGCCGTGTCGTGGTGGTGGGCGCCGGCTACATCGGCATCGAGATGGCGGAGGCCTTCGTCAAGCGGGGGGCGGCGGTCACCGTCGTCACCGACCTGCCCCAGCCCATGGCCAGCCTGGACGAGGACATGGGCTCCCTCGTGGCCGACGCCATGCGGGCCTACGGCATCGACCTGCGGGTGGGGGAGCCGGTGCTGGGCTTCGACGACCAAGGCGTGCACACACGCGCCAGTGGCCTGGTGCCCGCCGACCTGGTCGTGCTCGGCATGGGAGTGACCCCCAGCAGCGATCTCGCCGCCGGTGCCGGCGTCGCCACCGGGGAGCGGGGCGCCATCCGCGTCGACCGCCGGCAACGCACCAGCGCCGAGGGCATCTGGGCCGCCGGCGACTGCTGCGAGTCGTTCCATCTGGTGTCGGGCCGCCACGTCTACGTGGCCCTGGGCACGGTGGCCAACAAGCAGGGCCGTGTCGCCGGCATCAACCTGGGCGGCGGGTACGCCACCTTCCCCGGCGTCCTGGGAACCGCCGTCACCAAGCTCTGCAGCCTGGAGGTGGGCCGCACCGGCCTCTCGTCCGCCGAGGCGGCCGCCGCCGGCTTCGAGTTCCACGCCGTGACCATCGACTCCACCACCCGGGCCGGCTACTTCCCGGGCACGGAGCCCATCAGGATCAAGATGCTGGCCGAACGCCGGAGCGGCCGGCTCCTCGGGGCGCAGATCGTGGGCCGGGAGGGGGCGGCCAAGCGCATCGACGTGGTCGCCACCGCTCTCAGCGCCGGCATGACGGTGGAGGAGATGACCGCGCTCGACCTGTCCTACGCGCCGCCCTTCTCGCCCGTGTGGGACCCGGTGCTGGTCGCCGCCCGCAAGGCCGCCGACGCCACCTCCGGCCGTTAACCGAGAAGCAACAATGGGGTCACGACCGGGAAACCTGGCGTCGCCACGCTGTCGCCAACCTGACCAGGAGGAGCGGCACCGATGAAGCTCGTGACCGCCATCGTGAAGCCGTTCAAGCTCGACGAGGTGAAGGAGGCGCTGAAGGACGCCGGCGTCGCCGGCATGACGGTCAGCGAGGTGCAGGGCTTCGGCCGCCAGCGGGGACACACCGAGGTCTACCGGGGCGCCGAGTACACCGTGGATTTCGTGCCCAAGGTCCGCATCGAGGTGCTCGCCGACGACGCCGAGGCCGAGGCCGTGGTGGACGCCATCGTGGCCGCGGCCCGCACCGACAAGATCGGCGACGGCAAGGTCTGGGTGACCGACGTGGACCGGATCGTGCGCATCCGCACCGGGGAGATGGGCGCCGACGCCGTCTGACCCGGCCCCGTCCGGGCTGAGAACATGGCTCGCCGGTCTGCTGGGGGACGAGCCGGATGTCGCGCTGGTGGCCGTCGGCTCGCACGGCCGGGGCGACGCCGCCCCCCACAGCGACCTCGACCTGGTGCTGGTCCACCGGGGCCGCCGGGACATCAAGGTCGTGGCCGACCGGCTCTGGTACCCGATCTGGGACAGCGGCATCGGCCTCGACCACAGCGTCCGTACCGTCAAGGAGGCCCTGGCGGTGGCCGACGGGGACCTCAAGGCGATGCTGGGTCTGCTCGACGTCCGGCTGGTGGCCGGCGACCCCGCCCTGGCCGACGAGCTGGCGTCGAAGGTGGCGGCGCAGTGGCGGACCAAGGCCAAACGGTGGTTGCCGGCGCTGGCCGAAGCGGTGGCCCATCGCCACGAGCGCTTCGGGGAGGTCGCCTACCTCCTGGAGCCCGACCTCAAGGAGGGGAGCGGCGGCCTGCGCGATGTCCACGCCCTGTGGGCCGCGGCCCGGGCGACGCCGGTGCTGGCCGAGCGCCTGCACTGCCTCGACCAACCCCATTGCCGCCTGTCGGCCGTGCGAGCCGCCCTGCACCGACGGGCCGGCAAGTGCCTGGACCGCCTCCTGCTCCAGGAGCAGGACGGGGTCGCCGAGGTGCTCGGCTTCCCCGGCGCCGACGAGCTCATGGCCGAGGTCAGCGCCGCGGCCCGGACCATCGCCTACACGAGCGACGACGGCTGGGAACGGGTGGCGGCGTGGCTGGCGGGCCCGGCCGGGCGCCGGCGCAGCGCGGACCGCCCCGTGGCTCCCGGCGTCCAGCTGCGCGACGGCGAGATCGTCGTCACCGACCCCGCCGGCTGGCTGCGTGCCGCCGTGGCGGCGGCCCAGATGGGCGTCCCGCTCGACCGCACCAGCCTGGCCGCGGTGGCGCCGGAGGCGCCGGCCCCACCCGATCCGTGGCCGGCGCCGTGGAGGCAGAACCTCGTCGCTCTCCTGGGCGCCGGTCCCCCTGCGCTGGCGGTGCTCGAGGCCCTCGACCAGCACGACCTGTTGGTGCGCCTCCTGCCGGAGTGGGAGGCCGTCCGGTACCGGCCCCAGCGCAACGCATACCACCGCTTCACCGTCGACCGTCACCTGTGGGAGGCCGCCATCCAGGCCGCGGCGCTGACGCGGCGGGTGGCGCGGCCCGACCTGCTGCTGGTGGGGGCGCTGCTCCACGACATCGGCAAGGGCTACCCCGGTGATCACACCGACGCCGGTGTCGAGGTCGTCTCCCGGCTGGCGCCCCGGATCGGCTTCCCGCCTGCCGACGTGGCCGTGCTGGTCGACCTGGTGCGCCACCACCTCCTGCTGCCTGACGTGGCCACCCGCCGCGACCTGTCCGACCCCGCCACCGCCAACGCAGTCGCGGCCGCGGTCGGAGACGTGTCCACCCTGGAGCTGCTGGCCGCTCTCACCGAGGCCGATTCCCTGGCCACCGGCCCGGCGGCGTGGAGCGAGTGGAAGGCCAGCCTGGTGCGCGAACTCGTCGAACGCACCCGCGCCGTGCTGTCGGGGCGCCGCATCGACGCCCCAGGGCTTGGGGAGGCGCTGGAGGCGGTGGGGGAGGGGGTGGGCGAGGGGGTGCACGTGGACGGCAACCGCTGCACGGTGGTGGCGCCGGACCGGCCCGGGCTGTTCAGCAAAGTGGCCGGCGTGCTCGCCCTCCACGGCCTCGACGTCCGCAGCGCCACCGTCGCCCCCGACCGCGGCGGCCGCGCCGTCGAGGTGTTCGAGGTGGAGCCTGCTTTCGACCGCCCGCCGCGGTGGGACAAGGTGGCTGCCGACATCGAGGCGGTGCTCGCCGGCCGCCTGGCTCTCGAGTCCCGCCTCGCCGACAGAGCCCGCTCCTACGCCCGGCACTACCGCCGCACCGCGGCCACGACGCCGGCGCCGCGGGTGCTGGTGGACAACACGGCATCGGCGCGGGCCACCGTGGTCGAGGTGCGGGCCCCCGACGGCGTGGCCGTGCTCCACCGGATCACCGCGGCCCTCGCCGCCTGCGGACTCGACGTACGGGAGGCCCGGGTGGCCACCCTGGGCCACGAGGTGGTCGACGCCTTCTACGTGGTGGACAGCGCCGGCGCCAAGGTCACCGACGACACCAGGCTGGCGGCCATCGAGGAGGCGGTGCTGGCCAGGCTGGCCGCCGGGTCCGCTGCCGGCATCTGACGGACTTCTAGCCGGCGCCGGCGGCCAGCACCTCGGCCCACTCGACGCGGCGCTCGGGCCGCAGCACCACGAACTCCCCCACCTGCCACCGTTGGTAGGGCACACCCAGCTGCGCCAGCCCCGCTTCGAACTGGGCCACCTGCTGGGACTTGGCCGGGAAGGCGTAGGCCGGCGCATCGGCCTGCCGGAGCGCATCGACATAGGGCTGGTAGCGGGCGGAGGCGTCGGCCGGCGTGGCGATGATGCGCTCGCCGCTCTCGAAGGCCAACCGGTAGGCGATCCAGTAGTTGGCGTACACGCGGTCCATCCCCTGGCGCTCCAGGAACTCCACCAGCGGCCCGGCGTGGTGGGGCATGGCCACGTCGGGTGCCGGCGGGGCGGTGGCGTCCGCGATGCGCAGGACCCCGAGCACGCTCAGGCCCACCATGGCGGCCAGAAGGACGGTGCCCGCGGCGGCTCCGCGGGCGGCCGAGGCCACCAGCAGCACCACCGCCGGCAGGAGGAACATGAGGTAGCGGCCCTCCCCCACGATGCCCGAGACCGGGTAGATCCCCCAGAGCAGGGCGTAGGTGGCGCAGAACAGCACCAGCAGCCAGACGTGGGACGGGCGGGGCCGCCGTACCAGCCCCGCCGCGGCCAGCAGTGCGAACACGGCGAACAGCGCCTTCATCAACCAGGCGGGGTCGAGCCAGCGCTCGCCGGCGTGGAGGCCGAGGACCACCGGCAGGCCCCGGGTGAAAAGCACCCGGGTGTTGCCCAGGTAGCCGAGGTCGTAGGTGAAAGGGGGACGGTGGAAGCTGGCGAAGCCGTTGCGCAGGTTGAACGCGAGCCACGGCAAGGCACCGATGACGCCGCCGGGCACGGCCAGCACCAGCCGCCAACCGTCCCGGCCGACCCGGGCCAGCAGGTAGACCAAGGCGGGGACGGCGAAGAACAGGATCTGCGGGCTGGTCCACACGCCGAGGCCACCCAACAGCCCCAACAGCACCCAGTGCCGCTTCCGGCGCGGGTCGTCGCAGATGCGCAGGGTGCACAGCAGCAGGGCGAGCCCGACGACCATGCACACCCAGTAGAAGCCTCGCTCCTTGGTCGACAGCCACAGGTAGTTGGCCGGCCAGACGAAGAACGCCGCCGCCCCCAGCACACCGGCCCGCTCGCCCACCGTCCGCCGGCCCAGCCGCCACACGAGCACGGCCGACACCGCCGACAGCACCAGCGGCACCGCCTTTATGGCCCCGATGCTGGGGCCGAACACCGCGAAGGCGGGCACCGACAGCAGCGGCTCCAACGTTCCGCCGTAGGCCTGGCCCCAGTAGAAGGCGGAGAGCTCGCGCTGGTACAGCGCGTGGCGGGCGATGAGCCCCGGCACCGCCTCGTCGGAGTCGAACGAGCCGGTGGGCAGGACCAGCAGCCAGACCCGAAGCGCCACACCCGCCACCACCGCGGCCACGGCCCATACGGTCTCGACACGCCCGAGGCGGCGTCTGGCAGGCGGGGTCGGCACCGGGTGGCCAGAGGCTAACCCGACGGCCGGCTACGCCTCCCGCAGCACGTAGCCGACGCCGCGGACGGTGTGGAGCAGGGCGCCACACCGCCCCAGCTTGCGGCGCAGGCTGCTCACGTACACCTGCACGAGGTTCTCGTCGTAGGACTCGAAGCCCCAGACCTGGGACAACAACTGCGACTTGGTGGCCACCCGTCCCGCCTGTGAGGCCAGCGTCCGCAGCAGGTCGAACTCGATGCGGGTGAGGTCCACCGGCTCACCCTCCACCAGCACCCGCCGGCCGGACTCGTCGATCTTGAGCCCGCCGATCTCGAGGACATCGCTCCTCGACAGCCCCCGGCGGGACAGGATCACCCGTAGCCGTGCCACCAGTTCGGCCAGGTTGAACGGCTTGGCCAGGTAGTCGTCCGCCCCCGACTCGAACCCGGCCAGGCGGTCTTCGATGGTTACGCGGTCGGTCAGGAACAAAAAGGGAAGGTCACCACGGTTCCGGATGCGCCGGGCCAGCGCGAGGCCGTCGGGGCCGGGCCCCAGATGGACGTCGAGGATGGCGACGTCGGGACGGAACCGCTCCACCGCCTCCTCGGCGCCGGCGGCGTCGCCGGTCACCTCGACCTCCCACCCCTCCATCTGCAAGGCGGCCCCCAGAAGCCCGCTCAGGTTGGGATCGTCCTCGACGATCAGCACACGTGCGGGTGCCGTGACCGTGGAAGTTCCCATCGCTGGCCATTGTGCCGCGAATTTCAGCATTTCTTCAGGAAAGCCTCAGGGCCCCTTCAGCTTCGTTGGGCATCATGTCCGACAGAGGCGGGAACGCAACCAGGCGGAACAACCCAGGCGGGTAGGCGGAACCAGGCGGAACCAGGCGGATAGGCGGGAAAGCAAGGCGGGACGAAGCGCTCACTCCGGCGGGGGGTGGGCGCTTCGGCGCGTCTGGGCCCTGGTTCAGTAGCCTCCGGGCGATGGCGCAACCGCCCGACGGCGAGGTGGTCACCGCGCAGCACCTCTTGCGCTGGAGCGAGGCGCTCTCGGGCATCGCCCGCACCGGGCTCGGGTTCACCGAGAACCTGTACGAGCGGGAGCGCTTCGAGGAGGTGCTGAAGGTGGCGGCGGACATCAGGGTGGCCGCCGGCCACGAGCTGGCCGCCGAGGTGCTGGCCGAGGAGTGGCTCAAGGTCGTGGGGGACGGCGTCGCCGGCTACGTCACCCCCAAGGTGGCGGTGGGGGCGGTGGTCGGCAACGAGCGAGACGAACTGCTCCTGGTGCAGCGGGCCGACTCCGGGGTCTGGCTCTACCCCACCGGATGGGCCGACATCGGTTACTCGGCATCGGAGGTGGCGGTCAAGGAGGTGTTCGAGGAGACCGGCATCCGGACCGAGCCGGTGCGCCTCATCGCCGTGCTGGACGGGCTACGGCTGGGCTTCACCCGCATCCCCCTCTACTCCCTGGTGTTCCACTGCCGGATGCTGGGCGGGTCGTTGAACCGCCACCAGCTCGAATGCACCGACGTCGGCTGGTTCGCCGAAGACGCACTGCCGACACCCCTGGCCGGCGTGGAGCGGTGGGGGCTGGCCGCGTTCGCCGCCATCCGGGGCGAACCGGTCGAGGTCGCTTTCGATCCACCCCGTGACGAGATCTGGCGCCGGCCGGGGTAGGCGCTCGGCTCCAGGGGGTACAGGGCGGGCATGCGCATCGGAGCCCGATCAATCCTGCTCATCATCGCCGTGGTGCTCTTCTTGTTGATCTTCATCCTCGACGAGAACGAGATCGACCTCCTGGCCGGGGGTCTGGCGGCCTTCGCCGCCTCCTTCCTCGTGGACGACCTGGGGGTGGACAACCGCCGCTTCGGCCGCTGAGCGCCGCGTCGGAGCGGTTGCCCTGGGGAGAGGTCAGCTCGTCAGGTCACGCACGAGTGCGTCGACGATGCTGACCCGCCCCTCGCTGCGCTCCCAGGCGTCGCCGATGGCGTCGTGGTCGACCATGCCGCAGGCGTCGGGCTCGATCCCGAGCGCCTCCACGGCCGCCACCCGCAGCGGCGCCGGCTCGACCTCGTCGTCGTAGGCGGGGAAGGCCTCGAGGCCGTCCCAGAGCTCCTCCGGCCGCACCGGCGGGACCAGCCCCGCGACGAGCGCCTGGGCCACGCGGGGGAACACGTCATAGGTGCCGACGCCGGGCGGGCGCTGGTAGCCGGGCACCGGATGGAGCCGCCACTCCAGTGTCATGTGCCCGGGGCCGTTGTCGAGGAGCCACGTCTGGGAGCCGTTCACGTAGCAGTCCAGCGGGTCGCCGAAGCGCTCGTCGAGGGCCCGCAGGAGCCCATGGGAGGTCCTCCAGACGCAGGTCGCGGTGCGGTGCACGGGAGGGAACCCTACGCTTGGGTTGTTCACTGGCCGGCGTTGGGAGGAAGGGGACGTGTTCGTGACGAGCATCGATCGTCCGCGCGCCCGCCGGCTCCCACCTGAGCCGGCCAGCGCCGGCCGGGCCCGCCGGTTCGTCAGCGAGGTGCTGGGCGAGTGGCACCTCGAGGTGATGACGGAGGTGGCCAGCCTCCTCGTGAGCGAGGTCGTCACCAACGCGGTGCTGCACGCGGGAACCGAAGTGACGGTGCAGCTCCGGCGTTCGCCGGAGGACGTGCGGGTGGAGGTGGCGGACGGCTCCACCCAGTCCGCCACCCGCCGCCACTACGACCGGGAAGCCTCGACGGGTCGTGGGCTGGCGCTGGTGGAGGCGCTGTCGGACGACTGGGGCGTGGACGCCGACGGGTCCGGAAAGACGGTCTGGTTCGCCATGCGGGTCGACCAGGACGGGCCAGCGCGGCCTGCGTCCGCCCGCGAAAGCTCCCACGCCGGCGACGACGGCTCCCGCAGGCCGGCTGCCGGCGAGCGCCAGGTGCTCCTGAGGAACGTGCCGTTCAAGCTGATCCTCGCCACCGCCCAGCTAGGGGACTCGATCCTGCGGGAGGCGGCGCTGCTGGCGCTGTCGGGCGACGAGGTCATGGGCGAGCCGTCGCGCTGGCAGGCGCCGGCGTTCGACATGACACGGGTGCTCGGGCCGGTGGAAGAGGCGCTGGCCTCGGGCAAGGAGGTGGGCGACGTCACGTTCCGCTTCCCGGTCGAGGCCTGCGAGGCAGCCCTGCAGCGGCTGGCCCTGATCGAAGAGGCGGAGCGGCTGACAGGCGAGGGGCTGCTGCTGTCGTTGCCGAGCCTGCCCGAGGTGGCGGCGTTCCGCCGCTGGTACCTGGGCGAGATCGCCCGCCAGCTGCAGGGCAGCGAGCCCTCGCAGTGGCAGCTGCCGGAGACGGGCCAGCACCGGCCCGAGGTCGTGTTGGCCGACCACGATCGGGCGCAGCTGGTGGCGATGGCCGGCGCCGTCATTGCCGCCGACGACACCAACCACATCCTCTACGTCAGCGACAGCGCGGGCGAGCTCCTGGGCTGGCCCCCCGAGGAGCTCACCGGCAAGCGCCTCACGGTGATCGTGCCCCCGGAGCTGCGCGAGGCTCACCTCGCCGGCTACACCCGGTTCCAGGTCACCGGCGAGACCGGCATCATCGGGGTTCCGGTACGGGTGGCGGCGTTCCGCCACGACGGCACACGGGTGCAGGTGGAGCTGACCATCGACCTCCTGCCCCGGAAACGGGGCGCGGCCTTCGTGGCCCGGCTCCGGCCGCTGCAGCCCGCCTCAGCCCTCCAGCCCGAGCAGTGACCGGATGCGGGCCGCGTCCATGCCCGCCGGCGCCGGTTGGTCGGCGGTAGCGGCGGAACCCGCTCCCTCCATCTCGGCCAGGAGGCGCAGGAGGCTCCGGCGGTGGGCCGCGTCGGCGACCGCCTCCCGGGGCGTGAGCCCACCGAGGGCGGGGACGGCTTCGTCGACCCACCGCTGCTCGTAGTCCCGGATGCGGTCGTCGGTGGCCGCCACGGTCGCTTCGGCCAGCTCCTCGGTCTCCAGCGCCACCGGCTGGGAGGAGACGCCGCCCCCATGGTCCGGTGGTCCGGTGGGGGCCAGCGGCACGGCCACCGAATCGACCAGGTTCACCTGCGGGGCGGCCCTCTCGACCAGCTCCAGCAGGTGCTCCAGGCGCTCGGCGGAGTTGGCCTCCACGACGATCCGGCGCCCCGCCACCCGGACCCGGCCCCGCACCACCTGCTCGCCGTTGTCCAGCTCGCCCAACAGGACGAGGTCGTCCCCCGACCTCTCGAGCTCGCCGGCCAATGCGTCGGCCACGGCCTCGGGACCGGCGCCGGCGTCGATCTCGAAGACCGCCCTCCCCAGAACGGCCAGCTCCCCCTCGCGGTTGGTCAGCCGGGGTGGAGCCGCGGCCGTCGACCACCACCGGGCCAGCTCTGCCGCCGTGGGGCTGTCGGCCAGCAGCTCGACCAGGCTCTGGTGGCGGCGGAAGGGCACGAGCATCACGTCG
>JAHWJU010000239.1 GCA_019348255.1 Actinomycetota bacterium
CGCCCGCAAGCGCCACGAAATCGGCGCCGCGGGTGGCTTCCACCGAAAGCTGGTCGCTCACCTGGAAGGTCACCTGCCGGGCGCCGTTGGGGACGTTCTCGGTTCTGGTTGGCCCGACCAGCGGTCGAGCCGTTACCACCGCGCCGCCGTCGCTTCCCCGTAACTGGGCCACCAGCTGTGCCGGTCGCGCGTCGACCCGCAGGTGCGGGCCCACGAGCTCCACCTCCACTGCCGTGCTCCCCTTCTGCTCAGGCATCGGACCCCTCCCGCTGGAACGAACAAACTGCCACAAAGACCGGTCACGGGGCGCCCCACCCTCCCGGTCCGCCCCTGACCCGAGCGCGCAGACTCCGGCCCATCGGTTTTCAGTTTCCGTCGACGCTGCCGGCACGGCGAGAATGGTCCGTGCTCCAGACGCGGTCACTCAGTGTCGAGGTGGGCGGACGCCTCACCCTGGTGGGGGCGTCCTTCACCGTGCGCGCCGGGGACAAGGTCGGCCTGGTGGGGCGCAACGGCGCCGGCAAGACGAGCCTGCTCAAGGTTCTCGCCGGCGAGGCGCCGCCGGCCACCGGAACCGTGCTGTGCCAGGGCGAGCTCGGCTACCTCCTCCAAGAGGCGCGGCCACGGGGCGCGGGGGTGGAGACCAGCGGTTTGTCCCACATCCTTTCCGGGCGGGGTCTCGACGAGCACGCGCAGCGCATCGAAAAGCTCCGCCTGCGCCTGGAGGAGGACGCGTCGGACCGCAACGTCGCTCGCTTCTCGCGGGCCGAGGAGGAGTACCGCTCGGCCGGTGGCTACGGAGCCGAGGCGGAGGTGCGCCGCATCACCGCCGGCCTCGGCCTCGCCGCCGACCGCGTCGACCTCCCGGTGGACGTGCTGTCGGGCGGAGAACGCCGGAGGGTGGAGCTGGCGCGAATCCTCTTTGCCGGCAGCGACGTCCTCCTGCTCGACGAGCCCACCAACCATCTCGACTCCGATGCCAAGGCCTGGCTGATGGCGTTCCTACGTTCCTACCGCGGAGCGCTGCTGGTGGTGAGCCACGACCTGCAGATCCTCGACGCCTCCATCACCAGGGTCCTCCACGTCGACGAGGGCGCCCTCGTCGAATACAAGGGCACCTATTCGCAGTACCTCGCCGCTCGGGCCAGCGACGAAGAGCGGATGGCGAAGCTGGCGACGCGCCAGTCCGCCGAGATCAAGCGCCTGGCCGACCTGGCCGACTCGATGCGGCACTCGACGCAGAAGCGGGCCCGCACCGCGAAGAGCCTCGACAAGCGCGTCGAGCGTCTGGCGGCGGCGGCGATCAGCGGCCCCAGCAGGCAGCGCACCATCAGCCTGCGGCTACCGGACCCCCCGCAGGCCGGTCGAGTCGTGCTCGAGGTGGAGGGCCTGTCCAAGAGCTACGGCGGCCCCCCCGTGTTCAGTGCCGTGGACTTCGCCGTCGAGCGAGGGGAGCGGCTGGTCGTCATGGGGCTCAACGGCGCCGGCAAGACGAGCCTTCTGCGGATCCTCGCCGGCCAGAGCGAGCCCGATTCCGGGCAGGTCCGCTTCGGCGTCAACGTGTCCGTCGGCTACTACGCGCAGGAGCACGAGGGCATCGCGGCGGGGACACAGGTCCTCGACCACATGCGTTCGATGGCGACGGTGGAGGACGAGCAGCTCCGCTCGCTCATCGGCATGTTCGGCCTCACCGGCGACAAGGCCTTCCAGGACGCCGGCACCCTGTCGGGCGGCGAGAAGACCCGGCTTTCCCTGGCCCAGCTGGTGGCGGGGCGGCACAACGTGCTGCTCCTCGACGAGCCCACCAACAACCTCGACCCGCCGTCGCGGTCGGCCATCGCCCATGCTCTGGCGGGGTGGAGGGGAGCGATGATCATCGTGAGCCACGACCCCGAGTTCGTGAGCGAGCTGGCACCGCAACGGGTCCTCCTCATGCCCGAGGGCACGCTCGACTACTGGGACGACGAACTGCTGGACCTGGTCAGCTTGGCGTGACGCGGATCGAAGCGGTCGTCTTCGACTGGGGCGGCACGCTGTCGGCCTTCGCCGACATCGACATGGTGGACATGTGGCGTCTGGCGGCGCGGCGGCTCGATCCACAGCGCGAAGACGAGGTCTGCCGGCGCCTGATCGAGGTGGAGGAGGCCAGCTTCGGCCGGGTCCGTACCGACCAGAGGAGCTCCACGCTGAGCCGCATCCTCCAGGAGGCCTCCCGAGCGCTCGGCTTGGACGTGGCCGAGGCGGTGCTGGAGGAGGCGGCCACCACCCACCTCGACTCCTGGACACCCCACATCGTGCACGAGGTTGATGCAGCCACCGTGCTGTCGGCCATCCGCTCCCGCGGCATCCGCACCGGCCTGCTCTCCAACACCCATTGGCCACGGCCGTTCCACGAGCACTTCCTCGAGCGCGACGGGCTGTCCCCGCTGCTCGACGTGCGCCTGTACACGAGCGAGTTGTCACACATGAAGCCTCACCCCAGCGTCTTCCGACAAGCCCTCGACCAGCTGCAGGTGGTGGATCCGCAACGGGCCGTCTTCGTCGGAGACCGGCCCTTCGACGACATCCACGGCGCCCGTAGTTGCGGGATGCGCACCGTGCTGCGGCGCAACCGGTCGGTGCCCGATTTCGACGTCGACGCCGATGCCGAGATCGAACGGCTGTCCGACCTGCTCCCCATCCTGGCCGGGTGGCTCGACCACGATTGACCGCAGCGGCGACCGGGAACAGTGGTGACCATGGGAATCATCGCCTTCCTCATCTTCGGCCTCATCGCCGGCGCCCTCGCCCGGTTCGTCGTCCCCGGCCGTGATCCCATGGGTGTTATCGCCACCATGTTGCTGGGCGTGGTCGGCGCCCTGTTGGGCGGCTTCCTGTTCGGAGGCCCCGACGACAAGGTGGGTTATCTGGGCGCGGTGGTCGGAGCCGTCATCGTGCTGCTGCTCTACAAGCTCGTGACCCGCAACAGCCGCACCGCCTGAACGCCGGCTCCGGCTCGACGGCCGGTTCAGCCAGACTCTCGACCGTGGAACCTGCGGCCGTCCTCTACGAGGTGATCCGGGGCGGCGAGCGCCAGCCGGGGGTAGCGCTGGTGACGCTCAACCGGCCCGACCGGCTGAACGCGTGGACGGCGGCAATGGCGCGGGAGTACCGAGAGGCGCTGGCCGAGGCCGAGGCCGCCGCCGATGTCCGCGTGGTGGTGGTCACCGGCGCCGGCCGCGGGTTCTGCGCCGGCGCCGACACCTCCGCCCTCACCGGCATCGCCGACACCGGCCGCTATGTCGAGCCCG
>JAHWJU010000079.1:0-7110 GCA_019348255.1 Actinomycetota bacterium
TCGGCCTGGCCATGGTCTTCACCGGCGAACGGCACTTCTTGCACTGATGGCCACCGTCCTCGACGGCAATGCCGTCCTCAGCCAGGTCAAGGCCGAGCTCAAGGCCAGGGTCGACAAGCTGACAGCCGCCGGCATCACGCCCGGCCTGGGCACCGTGTTGGTCGGCGACAACCCCGCCTCGGCCAAGTACATCGAGATGAAGCAGAAGAACTGCCGGGAGCTGGGAATCGCGCCGATCCACCAGCACATCCCGGTCACCGGCTCGCAATCGGACCTCGATGCCGTCATAGACCGCTTCAACGCCGACCCGGCGGTCGACGCCTACCTCGTGCAGCTACCCCTCCCCAGCGGTTTCGACCAGGACTCGACACTGCTGCGGATCGACCCGGCCAAGGACGTCGACGGCCTCCACCCCGTCAACCTCGGCCACCTGGTGTCGGGCACGCGTGCTCCCAGGCCGTGCACGCCGGCCGGGATCCAGGCGCTGCTGGTGCACTACGGCGTGCCCATCTCCGGGAGCGACGTCGTCATCATCGGCAGGGGCCTCACCGTCGGCAAGCCGCTGGCCAACCTGCTCAGCCTCAAAGAGCCCAACGCCAACGCGGCGGTGACGCTGCTGCACACCGGCGTCGCCGATGTCCGCCCCTACGTGGAGCGGGCCGACATCGTGGTGGCGGCAGCCGGCTCGCCCGGCATCGTGACGGCGGACATGGTCAAGCCGGGCGCCGCCGTGGTCCAGACGGGCACCACCCTCACCGCCGACGGCCGCTACCTCCCCGACGTGGAGGACGCCGCAAAGGAGGTGGCCGGGTGGTTCTCGCCCGTCACCGGTTCGGTGGGGCCCATGACCCGGGCCATGCTGCTGACCAACTGCGTGGTGGCCGCCGAGGCCCGCGCCCTACGCAGCTGAGCCGCCGCTCCGCTTCAGCGAAGCGACGGACGGCTAGAACGCGTCAACGTTGAGAAGCGGTTCCTTGACGAGATCGCGGTCGTCGAGGTTGCTCCAGCCGTAGTTGCCCGCCGCGATCAGCGCCAACCTCACGTCAGCAGGGCTGGCGCCGGCATTCACGACCTTGTAAAGGGCGGCCGCTCCGGCCACGTGAGGCGAGGCCATCGACGTCCCGCTGATGGTCTTGTAGCCCCCGCCCTTCCAGGTCGAGTTGATGCAGACGCCGGGGGCGATGAGATCGACGTCGGGGCCGTAGTTGGAGAAGTCGGCGAAGGTGTCGTCCACGTCGGAGCGGCACGTCGCCGAACCCAGAGCCCCGGCCTTGCCGTCGAAGTCGGCCAGGGCGGAGACGGTGATGACCTCGTCGTAGGCGGCGGGCACGTGGTTGGCGGCGTCGTCGGACGAGTTGCCGGCGGCGACCACGTAGGTCACCCCGTTGGCCACCGACTTGCAGATCGCCTGGTGCAGCCCGCCGTCGTTGCAGCCGGTGTCGGACCCGCCGCCGCCGAGGCTCATGTTGGCCACCTCGATGGTGCTGGCGTTGGCCGTCACCCAGTCGACGCCGCAGATGACCGAGGACCACGAGCCCGATCCCTGGTTGTCGAGGACGCGCACAGACCAGATCCGAGCCCCGGGGACCACGCCGACGACCCCGGCGGTGTCGTCCTTGGCGGCGATGGTGCCGGCCACGTGGGTGCCGTGGCCGTTGCCGTCGTTGTAGGACGAGCCCGTCGAGCAGTTCTTCCCCCCGACCACGTTGAGGTCGCTGTGGGGGCCGCTGCCGGTGTCGATCACGGCCACGTCGACGTCGACCGAGCCGCTGCGGTCCCCGGACACCGTGGAGGAAAGCTCGCCGTCGATGCGGTCGATGCCGGTGGGGACGGTCTGGGGGCCGCCGCCGCTGGAAGGCTTGCCCGCCATCGTGACGACCCGGTCGGGCACGACCGAGGCGACCCGGGCGTCCCTGCTGATGCGGGCCGCCGCCTGCGCCGAGAAGTGCGCCGCGTAGCCGCGCAGCGCGGCCCGGTAGACGTGGGCGACCTCGCCGCTGTGGGCCCGGGCGTGCTCCCGGGCGACGGCGCCGGGGTCTCCGGAGCGGAGGGTGACGAGGTAGGCCCCCGGTATCACCCCTTCATCGTGGGGGGCGGCGGGGGCGGACGGGGCCAGGGCCACGAGCCCGGCCGCAACCAGGCCGAGCCCCGCGGCAAAAGACACCACGCGACGGATCACCGGGGCTTTATCGGCACCCGCTCCTCGAGCTTTAGGAGTGGATCGAGGGAGGCGGCGCCCTGCTGAGCGGCCTCGTAGGCTGCAGCGCCATGGCGCCCATTGCCGACCTGCTGGCCGCCGGGCCGACGTTCTCCTTCGAGTTCTTCCCGCCCAAGAACGACGCCGAGCAGGCCGCTCTCGTGCGCACACTTCGGGAGCTCGAACCGCTGGAGCCGTCCTTCGTCTCGGTCACCTACCGGGGCGGCCGGTCCTCCCGTGACCGCACGCTGGGTCTGGTGTCGGGGATGTTGAAGGCGACCTCGCTCAACCCGATGGCCCACCTGATCTGCGTGGCCCACACCCGCCTCGAGCTGGCCGAGATCCTGGTCGAGCTGCGCAAGGCCGGGATCGACAACCTCATGGCTCTGGGCGGCGATCCGCCCACCGACCCGGAGGCGGGCCCGGGAGAGCTGGTCCACGCCCTCGAGCTGGTCGAGCTGGCCCGGGCCATCGGTGGGTTCAGCATCGGCGTCGCCGCCCACCCCATCGGCCATCCCCGCTCACCCGACCTGCCCACCGACCGGCGCCACCTGGCCGAGAAGCTGCGCCTCGCCGACTTCGCCATCACCCAGTTCTTCTTCGAGGTCGAGGACTACCTGCGCCTCGTCGACGACATGGAGCCCACCGGGGTGACCAAGCCCATCATCCCCGGCATCATGCCCATCCGGTCGTTGCAGTCGGTGCCCCGGATGGCCCAGATGGGAGCCGCCGTCCCCGGGTGGATGGTGGCCAGGTTGGAGGCCGCCGGCAGTGTCGAGGCCGAGGCCCGGGTCGGCATCGAGTGCGCCACCGAGCTGTGCGAGAAGCTCCTGGCCGAAGGCGCTCCAGGGCTGCACTTCTACACGCTCAACACCTCGACCGCGACGAGGGAGATCTATCGCAGCCTCGGGCTCGGTCCGGCGCCGGGGGCGGTGACGGGGCGCCGGTAGGCTCCTGCGACCAACGTTCCTGTAGGAGCTTTCGCCGCCATGCCTGCCGAGAAGATCACCCTCAACGACGACGGCACGCTTTCCGTGCCCGACGAGCCGATCATCCCCTTCGTGCGCGGTGACGGCACGGGCGTGGACATCTGGCCGGCGGCACAGGTGGTGTTCGACGCGGCGGCCGCCAAGTACGGCAGGAAGATCGCGTGGCAGGAGGTCCTCGCCGGACAGAACGCCTTCGACGAGACCGGCAGCTGGCTGCCCGACGAGACCATCGAGGCCTTCCGCGACTACCTCATCGGCATCAAGGGCCCGCTGACCACCCCCGTGGGCGGCGGCATCCGGAGCCTCAACGTGGCCATCCGCCAGATCCTCGACCTCTACGTCTGCCTGCGACCGGTCCGCTACTTCAAGGGCGTCCCGTCGCCGGTCAAGGAGCCGGAGAAGGTCGACATGGTGATCTTCCGGGAGAACACCGAGGACATCTACGCCGGCCTCGAGTTCGAGCAGGGCAGCGCCGAAGCCATGCGACTGCTCGAGCTGCTGGCGGAGTTCGGCGGAAAATGGGCCCAGATCCGTCGTGATTCGGGGCTGGGGATCAAGCCGGTGTCGGTCACCGGGTCGAAGCGTCTCGTGCGGGCCGCGCTCGAGTACGCCGTCAAGAACGGGCGCAAGAGCGTGACCCTGGTCCACAAGGGCAACATCCAGAAATACACCGAGGGCGCCTTCCGCAACTGGGGCTACGAACTGGTGCGCGAGGAGTTCTCAGACGTGGCCGTGGGCTGGGACGACTGCGGTGGCCGGCCCGGGGACAGGATCCTCGTCAAGGACAACATCGCGGACATCACCCTCCAGCAGGTGCTCACCCGGCCGGAGGACTTCGACGTCATTGCCACCACCAACCTCAACGGCGACTACCTCTCCGACGCACTGGCCGCCCAGGTGGGCGGCATCGGGATCGCTCCTGGCGGCAACATCAACTACGTCACCGGCCACGGTGTATTCGAGGCCACCCATGGGACGGCCCCCAAGTACGCCGGCCAGGACAAGGTCAACCCCTCTTCGGTGATCCTGTCCGGGGTCATGATGTTCGAACATCTGGGGTGGACCGAGGCCGCCGCCGACATCGTGGCCGCCATCGAGGCCACCATCGGCGCCGGCGTCGTCACCTACGACTTCGCCCGCCTCATGACCGGCGCGACCGAGGTCAAGTGCTCCGAGTTCGGACACGCCATCGCCGAGCGGCTCTAGTGCCCGGCCCCCCGGAGGAGGCAGTCGCCGCCGCCTTCGCGGTCGCCAGCCCGGGGTCGTGGCCGGGGAAGCAGCGGCGGCAGTTGGGCTGGGAGCCGAGACCGGCGTAAGCTGGTAGTTCCCCGCTGCCCGGGCGGGTACCTGGAGGACCCCTTGCCGAAGCGCGATCAAACCGCCACTGAAGAAGATCTGGTGCGGCTCTACCTGACCGACATCGGGCGGCACTCGCTGTTGTCGAAGGACGACGAGGCCACCCTGGCTGAAGCGCGCCGCGTGGGCGTCGAAGCGGCCGAGGAGCTGAGGACCACCAAGCCCACTCCCGCCCGCAAGCGCCAGCTCCGGCGCCTGGTTCAGGAGGGCGAGGTGGCCGAGCTTCGATTCGTCCAGTCGAACCTGAGGCTCGTCGTCTCCATCGCCAAGAAGTACCAGGCCTCCGGTGTTCCGCTCCTCGACCTCGTCCAGGAGGGGAACCTGGGCCTGATGCACGCCGTGGAGAAGTTCGACCACCGCAAGGGCTTCAAGTTCTCCACCTACGCCACTTGGTGGATCCGCCAGGCCATCACCCGGGGGATCGCCAACACCGGGCGCAGCATCCGGCTGCCCGTCCACGCCGGCGACATGGTCAAGCAGGTGCAGCGGACGCGGGCCGAGCTCGAGGACGCGCTGGGTCGCGGGCCTACGACGGCCGAGATCGCAGCCGCGATGGATGAGCCCTTCGACAAGATCCGCACGCTCATGTCGCATCTGGCCGATCCCGTCTCGCTGTCGGCGCCGCTGCGGGAAGACTCCGACGCCGAGTTCGGGGACACCGTGGCCGACCAGTCGGCGGTGTCACCCGAGGAGGCCATGCTCGACGGTGCGCTGGCTGACGAGGTCGACAAGATCCTCGCCCCGCTGGAGGACCGGGAGCGCACCATCTTGAGGTTGCGCTACGGCCTCGACGGCGGCGACCCCCGAACCCTCGACGACGTCGGTGCCTATTTCTCCCTCACGCGGGAGCGCATCCGCCAGATTGAGGCCAAGGCGATGTCGAAGCTGCGGCACCCCTCCACTGAGAGCGCCTTCAGCTTCTCGTCCTAACCTCCCGGCAGCGGCCTGGCCTTGGCCGGCGCCTCTACCTGCACCGGCTGGTTGACCTCGGCCAGGCTGAGGCGGATGTCGAGGCGGGCCCCGCCCAGCCGGCCCAGGGCCTGGCGGATCTCGGGATCCGGGCCGGGGCGCAGGTTCACGCTCAGCTCGAGCTCGCGGAGCACGTGGTCCTCGTGGCCGCTCACGATGCGTACGGAGCTGGACTCCACCAACCGCTCCAACCGCTGTCGATCCTGATTTCCCAGCTGTTGGAGATCCTGCGTCTCTGGCACCCCCAGCTGGCGGGCCAACGCCGCCAGGTCCTGGAAGGCCTGAGCTGCATCCAGCCGCCCGGTTACGACGGCGGTGTCGCCCTCCCGCGCCACCTCCGGCTTGTCGACCCAGCTGCTCAGGCGCAGCTGCTCGAGGCCACTCGAACGCTCACCCGGCTTCGGATCGAGAGCGAGTCCCCGAACCTGCTCCTCGGGGATCTCGAAGGTGTCGCCGTCGGTCTCGACGAAGGCCGCCGTGCCGGTGGAGATGAACGTGCCTTCCTGCTGTCGGCCCTTTCCGAGGAGGCGGGTGTAGGTGAGACGGGCGACCGGCAGCGGTGTCGGGGTCCGGAACGAGAAGGGCCCCTCGAGGCGGAAACCGACCGGGCCGCCGGCGCCGGCGCCTTCACCACCGGTTGCCGCTCCGGTGACCGACAGGCTGAGGCGGCCGCTGTCGATCGAGCGCAGCTTGTCGTCGGTGGCTCGCAGCACCCTGTCCTCGGCGCTGCCGCAGGCCGCAACCAGGAGGATCGAAAGCCCCAGTGCGAGGGCCGTCAGCGGGGGGCGGGTGCTCATCCGCCCGCCGTGGTCGGGGTGCTCGAAGTGGTCGAGGCCGGTGCAGCCGTCGTCGTCGTGGATGCGGGCGCACGTGTGGTCGAGGTGGTCGACGTCGTCGTCGTAGATGTCGCCGCCGTGGTCGACGTGGCCGCGGTGGTCGAGGTGGGCGCATCGCCGGAGCTCCCCGCAGTCGTGGTGGTGGTGCTGCCACCGCCGCCGCTGCGGGTCGGCTCCGGCGCGCCGGCCGGCAACAGCTGGGTGGCGAGGATGTCTCTCAGCTCGGCTTGCACCGCTTCCACCTCGGCCTCCAACTGTTCGACCGTGAGCTCGGTCGTCCGCAGCCGGTTCAGCCGTTCCCGCAGCTCCGCCAGCCGCCGGTTGCCTTCGACTGTGAAGCGGACGACGCCGTCGGTGCCCAGCACCAGTTGGGTAGCGGCCGCGTAGGTGGTGCAGGAGAGGCAGTCGACGTTGTAGGCGAGGGCCAGGTTGGTCGGAGTGATCGTGTCTGGGTCGCCCATCACCAGTACGACCTGGAACGCGAGTGCGACGGTCTGGCACTCGGTGCAGCTGCTCACCGCCACCGCCGCGTTGCCTTGGTCCACCACGTCGCCCATCACCCGGGTCACGTGGAAGGCGAGGCGGAACACGGACGCGCCGTCGCTGGTGTTGACGGCCACCGCGGCGGAGTCCTGTGCGGCGGCGGGAGCACCTCCTGGGAGGAGGAGGAGGAGGGCGGCGAAGGCGAAGACGAGGCGTCGTGTCATGGCTCCGTGGTGGTGCCGGTGGTGCCGGCTTGGGTGGTCGTGGTGGCGCGGGTCGT
>JAHWJU010000079.1:7210-10989 GCA_019348255.1 Actinomycetota bacterium
CGGGCTCGCCCACGGGTTCGCTGCCGGAGGGCTGCTCGGCCAGCGTCGGCGCGCCGCCGAGCTCCTTCTCCCGCTCGGCAGGAAGGCCCGGCCGCCCCGTCGGCAGCTGCCGCAGGGAGCGGATGGACTCCTGCACCACGAAGCGCTCGCCCTTCTGGATCGGGCGGTACTCGCCGTTGGGCCACCAGGTGAACAGGGCCACACCCAACGCCGCGCCGGTCAGGAAGACGACCAGCATTCTGCGGGGCGGTGACCCCTCGGACCACCGCCAGCCGGCGCCCACCGCCCGCCGGCAGATGCGGACGATGCTGTAGACGACACCCAGCACGGGCAGGGCCAACGCCAGGAGCTGGGCGATGCCCGCGAAGGCAGCCAGCACGTCGCCCTCCTGGAAGCCCTCGGACGTCTTGGTGTACTGCACGCCCATGGAGTCCACCGCGGTGGCAAGTATCCGTGGTGCGCTCACGACCATCATCAAGAACAGGTATCCGAGCAGGGGCACGATGACCAGCACCCAGCCCGTCACCACCACCCGCACCCAACGCTTGAGGTCGGTCACCCGGGGATCGGGAGGAGTGCCGGGCCTGAGACTTCGCAGGATGGGGCGGATGCGAGTGAACAGGTCGGGGACGCCGGTGAGGTCGGCCAGGATGTAGTAGCCGTCCATGCGCAGGAACGGCAGGAGCTGGTGCACGATCTCGATGTGCTGGATCGGCACCAGCAACAGGAGCGGCTCGTAGCCCGTCAGGAAGTACAGGCCAACGGTGCCGAGGGAGAACAACACGTTGAAATAGACGCCCCCGACGTCCGTGCGCAGCCTGCCTGCTCTGTCGAGTCGGTAGGCATCGGTGACGTCGGTGTAGAAGGCCGGCCACACGAGGTACAGGCCGGCCCCGATGCGCCCGGGCCGGGCGCCCCCGTAGGCGCACGCGGTGGCGTGGCCCAGCTCGTGGAAGCCTGCCGACAGGATCACCATCCCCAGGACCAAAAGAAGGGTGAGCGGCTGGTAGAGCGTGTCCCGCAGGCTCTGGCCGACGCCGTGCTGGCCCCACAGCCAGATGTCCATCACGACGAACGCCGCCAGCGCGGCGATGATCACGGGCGGCAGGAACAGCGGCTTGAACAGCGTGGTGACGGGGCCGGTGAACCGCTCCGGTACCAGGCTGAACTTGAAGCGAAGGGCCAGGAGCGGATCGCGCTTCTCCACCTTCGGAGCGGAGCCGTCGACTGCTGCCAGCACCCCGAGAGGGCGCAGTTTCTCCTCGACCAGATAGCGGACGTTGTCGACGGAGACCTTCTTGCCGTACGACTGCGACACCCGCTTCGCGATCTCGTCGTAGTTGCGCTGGCCGTCGGCGTTGTCGGCCACGTAGAACAGCAACTCCGTCAACTGGATGACCTGTCCATCGGCTCGGCGGGCCATGAAGTGGGGCTCTTTGTAACCCGATCCTTCGTACTCGCCCATCACGTCGATGCCCTCGCACAACCGCGGCGGGACCTCGTCGCGGTCCATCACGGTGGTGTCTTCGGGTCGTGCGGTCATCGGTTCCTCGAACTATGGGCTACGACGATCGGGGCGGCCCGAAGGCCACCCCGATCGTCGTTGCTCCCTGGGCCGGCAACGCCGGCGTCAGGAGTTCAGTTGGACTGCGTGACGTTGACGTCCTGCTCCGCGTTCGCGTAGGCGATGGAATCGTCCGACAGCACGTTGGCGGCAACGGCGGCGTTCACCGGCGCGACCACATTCGCGTTGATGAGGGACATGGCCTCCCGGTCCGGCAGCTGCTCGGCGTCCTGCAGCTCCAGCTCTTCCTGGGTCAACTCGGTATCTGCCTTGGTCAGCTCGGTATCTGCCATCTCTTGGACTCCTTCTGCTCGAGGGCTCAGTTGCCCTGGTCGATGTCGGCGTACTGGTCGGCGTCCGCGTAGGCCACGGCACCGTCGGACAGCACGTTGGCGGCGACGGCGGCGTTGACGGGGACGGCCAGGTTGGCGTTCACGAGGGACATCGCCTCGCGATCCGGCAACTCCTCGCCTTGCTGTTGCTCCAGCTCTTCGGGGGTGAGTTCGTTCTCAGCCATTTGGCTCCTCCTGTTGTCTGTCGGGTCGTCAGTTGGACTGGTCGATGTTGGCGGTTTGCTCCGCGTTGGCGATGGCGGTGCTGTCGTCGCTGAGCGCGTTTAGGGCCACCGCTGCGTTGACAGGGGCGGCGACGTTGGCGTTGATGAGCGACATCGCCTCGCGGTCGGGAAGTGCCTCGCCCTCCTGCTGCTCGAGCTCTTCGGGCGTCAGGGTGTTCTCGCTCACGGATTCCTCCTGGTGGGTAGTGGTGGTACGACCCGACCGCTGCACGACGTGCTGGCGACTCGAGACGTGGGTGGAGGTGCCGGGCCTGCCGGTGTTGACGGCCACGACCACGTTGTGATTGCTGCTGCCCTTTTTCCTCACGGCCGGATGCCTTCCCGGGTGGCGGCGGAGCGAAACCGTCTGGCCGCTCTCAGTGCGCGCGGAGAACGATGAGGGAGCGCCGCTTATTGTCGACGCGTGAGCACGAAACAGCCCCTCCAGGTGACGGTGACCGGCGCGGCGGGCCAGATCGGGTATGGCCTCGTCTTCCGGATTGCGTCAGGGCAGTTGCTGGGCCCCGACCAGCCCCTCGTCCTTCGGCTGCTGGAGATCGAGCCGGCCATGAAGTCACTGGAGGGCGTGATCATGGAGCTCCAGGACTGCGCCTTCCCACTGTTGCGAGATGTCGTCGGCACGTCGGACCTGAAGACCGCCTTCGACGGCACCTCCTGGGCGCTGTTGGTGGGGTCGGTGCCCCGGAAGGCGGGGATGGAGCGGGGCGACCTCCTCAACGTGAACGGCGGCATCTTCAAGCCGCAGGGCCAAGCCATCAACTCGGTCGCCGCCAGCGACGTGCGGGTGCTGGTCGTGGGCAACCCCTGCAACACCAACTGCCTGATCGCCAGGGCGAACGCGCCCGATGTGCCCGACGACCGCTGGTTCGCCATGACCCGGCTGGACCAGAACCGGGCACGGGCCCAGTTGGCCGCCAAGGTGGCAGTGCCCGTCGCCGAGGTCACCAACGTCGCCATCTGGGGCAACCACTCGGCGACCCAGTATCCGGATTTCATGAACGCCCGCATCGAGGGCCGGCCGGCGCCGGAGGTGATCGCCGACGATCGGTGGTTGCGGGAGACCTTCATCACAGCCGTGCAGAAGCGGGGTGCCGCCATCATCGAGGCCCGCGGCGCTTCTTCGGCCGCGAGCGCCGCCAACGCCGCCATCGACTCGGTGACCAGCCTGCTGCGCCCCACCGCCGGCGGCGACTGCGCCGCGCTGGCGGTGGTGAGCCACGGGGAGTACGGCGTCCCCGACGGCTTGGTCTTCGGCTACCCGGTACGTTCGGACGGCGCCGGCGTCTGGTCGGTGGCCGAGGCCTTCGAGCTGGACGAGTTCGCCCGCGACAAGCTCCGGATCACGACCGAAGAGCTGCTGGCGGAGCGCGACGAGGTGGGCGGCCTGCTCGGCTGAGGCCCGCGGCTACAACTGGGCTGACTGGGGAAGCTCCACGCCGTGGCGGCGCAGGTAGGAGAGCTTGCGCTCGATGGCCTCCTGCCATGCCCGCAGATCCATCTCGAAGTGCTCGCGGTCACCCTCCTCGTAGGCGTGCTCGAGTTCGTCGAAAGCGGCGTCCTCGGCGTCGAGCAGTGTTCGGTAGCGGGTGAGGAAGTGCTCGTCGATCACCTCGGCCAGCGTCATGCGGCATCCCCCTG
>JAHWJU010000240.1 GCA_019348255.1 Actinomycetota bacterium
CGACCGAGCGGATGGGCACCACCTCGGCCGCGGTTCCGGAAAGGAAGGCCTCGTCCGCGGTGTAGAGGTCGGAGCGCAAGATGTTGGCCACCTCACAGTCGATACCGAGGTCGCGGGCGATGGTCATCACCGACGACTGGGTGATGCCCTCCAGGGCTCCGGCCGAGACAGGCGGGGTGATGATGCGGCCGTGGCGGACGACGAAGATGTTCTCGCCCGTGCACTCGCTCACGAAGCCCTGCGGTGACAACAGGATGGCCTCGTCGTAGCCGGCCTTGAGAGCCTCGACCTTGGCCATCGAGGAGTTGATGTACATGCCGGTGCCCTTGGCCGCCGGCGGCATGGCGTTGGGGTCGTGACGCTGCCAGGACGAGATCTTCATGCGCACGCCGCGCTGGATGCCCTCGTCGCCCAGGTAGCTGCCCCAGGGCCAAACCGCGATAGAGACGTTGACCGGGCAGGGAAGCGGGTTGAGGCCCATCTCCCCGTAGCCCAGATAGACGATGGGGCGGATGTAGCAGGCGTCGAGGCCGTTCACCCGCACCGTCTCCTTGACCGCCTCCACGAGCTGTTCCGGCGAGAAGGGGACGTCGAGGAGGAAGATCTTGGCGCTGTCGAAGAGCCGGACGATGTGGTCGGTGAGGCGGAACACGGCCGGCCCCCGGGCGGTGGCATAGGCACGGATACCTTCGAAGACTCCGCAGCCGTAGTGCAACGAATGGGTGAGGACGTGGATCTTGGCGTCGTCCCAGTCGACGAGCTTCCCGTCCATCCAGATCTTTTCGACCTTCTGCAGCGGCATCGCGCTAGAGCCTCCCTGCCACGGCGTCGCCCAGTTCTGAGGTCGTGCCCGACTGCGACGCGGCATCGGTGACGGCCTTGGTGATGCGGGCGGCGGCATCGGTCTCGCCCAGGAAGTCGAGCATGAGGGCGGCGGAGCGGATGGCCGCCAACGGGTTGGCGCGACCGGTGCCGGCGATGTCGGGGGCCGATCCGTGCACGGGCTCGAACAGCGACGGCCCCGTCCGGTCGGGGTTGAGGTTGGCCGAGGCAGCCAGGCCGATGCCGCCGGCGACAGCTCCGGCCAGGTCGGTGAGGATGTCGCCGAACAGGTTGTCGGTGACGATCACGTCGTAGCGGTCGGGGGACTCCACCAGGTGGATGCAGGCGGCATCGACGTGGCTGTAGGAGGTGGTGACGTCCGGATGGTCGGCGGCCACCGCGTCGAAGGCCCGCTGCCACAGGTCGCCGGCGAAGGTGAGGACGTTGGTCTTGTGCACGAGGGTGAGGTGCCGGCGCTGGCGCGACTGGGCCAGGTCGAAGGCGAAGCGGATGCAACGCTCGACCCCGCGGCGGGTGTTGACCGAGCCCTGGGTGGCGATCTCATGCGGCGTCCCCTTGCGGAGGAACCCGCCCTCGCCGGCGTAGCTGCCCTCGGTGTTCTCCCGCACCACGACGAAGTCGAGGCCGGGGGCGGTGAAGGGGCGCAGGTTGACGTAGAGATCGAGCTCGAAGCGCAGGCGCAGCAGGAGGCCACGCTCGATGAGGCCCCGGGGGACGTCGCGGGAGCCCACCGGGCCCCCCACCGCACCGAGGAGGATCGCGTCGTGGCCGCGCAACGACTCGAGCGTCTCGTCCGACAGGACTTCGCCGTCTCGGAGGTAGCGGGCGGCGCCCAGCTCGTAGTCGACTGTCTCGACCGGCACGCCGGCGGCCCTCACCACCTTCAGGGCCTCGGCCACCACCTCGGGGCCGATGCCGTCTCCGGCGATGACGCCTATCGAATGGCTCATGGGCGAACGAACTCCTGCAAAGAAAAAGCCGCCCCGTCGGGCGGCTGGAAGCACACACCGGGGCCGGCGTGTGCTCTAGGAAATGGTTACCTCGACGCGGAAGGTGGGCATCAGCAGTGAGGATAGCCTGAAATCCATGAGCCAGACCCACCTGAGCCGCGAGGCCTTCGAGCGCCTGTCCCAGGAGCTCGAGCAGCTCACGACCGTCGGCCGCACCCAGATCGCGCAGGCCATCGAAGCCGCCCGCAACCTGGGGGATCTCTCCGAGAACGGCGACTACCACGCGGCCAAGGACGAGCAGGGCCGGATGGAAGGTCGGATCCGCCAGCTTCAAGCCATGCTCGACGGCGCAAACATCGTCGAGGACGGCGGGCCCGAGGACGAGGTCCGTCCCGGTTCGATCGTGTCGCTGCGCTACGAGGGCGACGACGAGGTGGAGCAGTACCTGCTCGGCTCCCTGGAGGAGCGTCGCGAGGGGGTCGACATCGTCTCGACCAGCTCGCCGCTCGGGCTGGCGCTGCTCCAGGGAGCCCGCAAGGGCGACACCGTCTCCTACGAGACGCCCGCCGGCGCCACCGTACGGGTCGAGCTGGTCGACGTCAGCCGCTGAGCGAGCGGCCGCCGGCGCCGCCTGTGGGCGGGCGCTGCCGCCGGGCGCGCCCGGTCAGCCGGCGCTGATACGCCGACGGGTGAGGCGGAAAAGGGTCAGACCAGAGGCCAACAGGACGACGCCGGCCACCGCCGGGCCCGTCCCGCCGGTGGCCGGGAGGCTGCGGCCCGGCACCCGGGGCAAGGCTCGGGCTCCGGTGCCGCGAGCGGCCCCCTCCGAGGAGGCCGGCCCGCCGTCCACCCAGGCCGGCACGGGAGCGTCGACGAAGACCTGCCGGGAGACCGACGGGATCAGGCCCCGGTCGCTGGAGGAGGTGGTGAAGAGCATGTACCCGCCGGGGGGCAGGACGGAGCTGTCGGGCAGGACGGCCCGCACGGTTCGACCGCTGCGCTCGGTGACTCGCAGCTCCACCGTGCGCTGGTCGCCGTCGACGAGGTGGGTGATGGCGGTGTTGCGGACCAGCACGACGGTCTGCGTCTCGGCCGCGTCGGGGGTGGTGATGACCACCTCCCCGCCCGTCCGCAGCGACCGGTCGACGCCGGTGATGCGGGGGCGGGGGCCCCAGAACAGGTACGGCGGGCTGTAGATCTCGAAGGAGGCGTCCCGGAAGCCGTTGCTGAAGCCTCCCGGGGTCGTGCGGGGGGCGCCGTAGCCGTTGGGCAGTGGCGCGTGGCCGCCGATCAGGACCCGGCCATCCGGCAGGAGCGCGGCGAGGTTGTGGTACGTGCGACCACGGATCCCGCTGGCCACCCGCCGCCACGAGCCGCCGGTGTAGCTGGGTACCGACGAGCCGTCGCCGGCCTGCTCGGTCCTCAGCGTCGGGGTGAACAGCTCCATGCCCCGGACGGGCAGGCCGGCGCCGGGCTGGATGACCTCGT
>JAHWJU010000241.1 GCA_019348255.1 Actinomycetota bacterium
CCGCCTCCTCCGGGCGCAGCCAGCGGCCGAGCGTGGAGGCCAGCCTGTCCCCGTCGACCGGCTTGGCCACGAAGTCGTCCATGCCCGCGGCCAGGCAGCGCTCCTCGTCCTCGCGCATGGCTCCGGCGGTCATGGCGATGATCGGCACTCGCGCCCGCTCCCCACCGAGTCTGCGGATCTGGGCGGTGGCCTCGTACCCGTCCATCTCCGGCATCTGGCAGTCCATCAGCACCGCGCCGTAGGGGATTCGCGAGACCGCCTCGACCGCCTCCAGGCCGTTGGCGGCCAGATCGACGCGGTAGCCGAGCTTTTCGAGCATGCGGGTCGCCACCTTCTGGTTGACCACGTTGTCCTCCACCACCAGGAGGTGCCCCCTGGCGCGGGCGTTCGTCTCCTCGAGGCTGAAGCGGGTGACCATCGGCATCTGGTCGCGGGGACCTTCGCGGCCGAGGACCGTGGCCAGGCAGTCATAGAGGGCGGACTGGCGAACGGGCTTCGTCAGGAACGCCTCTATCCCCGCCTGCTTGGCGGCGCCGGCGTCGCCCCGCTTGCCCGACGAGGTCAACATGACCAGGCGGACGGTCTCGAGGGCCGGGTCCGCCCGTACGGCCCGCGCCAGGTCCATGCCGTCCATCTCCGGCATGTGGTAGTCGAGCACCGCCAGGCAGAAGGGGTCCCCCTCGGCGGCCGCCGCCCTCAGAGCTTCGAGGGCCTCGCCTGCCCCGGCCGCGCAGGACGCTCGCATCCCCCAGGACGTCAGGTTCTCGCCCAGGATCGCCCGGTTCGTGGCGTTGTCGTCCACCGCGAGTACCCGCAGCCCACGGAGAGCGGCCCGGCGGGGAGAGGCAGTCGGGGCCTCAGTGGCCTGTCGGAGGCGGACCGTGAACCAGAACGTACTGCCCCGCCCCGGTTCGGACTCGACCCCGATCTGGCCACCCATGAGCTCGCTGAGCTGTCGGCAGATGGCGAGTCCGAGGCCGGTGCCGCCGTAGCGTCGCGTTGTCGAGACGTCGGCCTGGCTGAAGCTGGTGAACAGGCGATCGCTCACCTCGGGTCGGATCCCGATGCCGGTGTCCTGCACCTCGAAGCGCACGCTCATCGCCTCGGCGTCCTGTCCGTCGGGAGCGACCCTCACCACCACCTCGCCCGAGTCGGTGAACTTGATGGCATTGCCGACGAGGTTGATCAGTATCTGGCGCAGACGCCCGGGGTCGCCTTTCACCGTCCGGGGGGTTCCGGGCGCGACAGCGACCATCATCTCCAGGCCCTTGCGCTCGGCCCGCTCGGCCAGCAGATCGGCCACCTCCTCGACCGCTCGCAGCAGGTCGAAGTCGATCTCCTCGAGCTCCATCCTCCCCGCCTCGATCTTCGAGAAGTCGAGGATGTCGTTGATGATGGTCAGAAGCGCATCTGCCGACCCCCGCACCGTCTCTGCATATTCCCGCTGCTCGGCGGTGAGATCGGTGTCGAGCAGGAGGCCCGTCATCCCGATCACCCCGTTCATCGGGGTGCGGATCTCGTGGCTCATGTTGGCCAGGAACTCCGACTTGGCCCGGTTGGCCCTCTCCGCCTCCTCCTTGGCGCCGGTGAGTTCCCGCTGGGCCCGCTTCTGGGCCGTGATGTCGGTGTTGATCTCGAGCACCGCCTCCTGGCGCGCTCCCGCTCCCGGGCGCAGCGCCCACCGGCTGGCCACGTGGATCCGTCGACCGTCGCGGGTCGAATGCACCAGCTCCCCCTCCCACCGGCCGTCGGCGACGAGGATCACCTCGATGTCGTCGAGTGGCAGGGGGAACTCGGTGTCGAGCAGCTCGTGGCTGACCCGGCCTACGGCCTCCTCGCTCGACCAGCCGTAGCGCCGCTGGGCTCCGGCGTTCCAGAAGCTGATCCGGCCGCCGGCATCGCGCACGATGATGGCGTCGTGCGTCAGCTCCAGCAGCTCTCCGAGCTCCCGGAGCGACTCCGCCTGCTGGCGCAGGAGCTCCTCGGCCCGCTCCCGCTCGGACACGTCGTGGCCGATGCTGGAGGCCCCCACCACGGCCCCGGAAGCGTCCAGGATGGGCGATACCGTCAGCACCACGGTGACGGCGCGACCGGACTTGGTGACGCGGGTCGTCTTGTGGTCGCTCACGCTCTCGCCTCGGCGGATGCGGTCGAGGATCCAGTTCTCTTCGTCGGGTCGCTCGGGGGGGACCAGCATCGACACCGACCGCCCGATGGCCTCCTCCGCGGTGTAGCCGTAGAGAGATTCCGCCGCCCTGTTCCAGCTGGTGATGGTGCCGTCGAGGTGCTTGCTGATGATGGCGTCCACCGAGGACTCCACCACCGAGGCCAGACGGGCACTGGCGAGGCTGGCGGAGCGAAGCTCCAGCTCGTCGACGACCAGGGCGGCCAGGGCGGCCAACGCCACGAGCCGGTCGGGGTCCGGCTCGGGCCGCGGGACCACGTCGCCCACGCAGAGGGTGCCGATGTTGAAGCCGCCGGCCGTCTTCAGCGGGGCTCCGGCGTAGAACCGCAGCTGGGGAGGGCCCAAGACGAACGGGTTGTCGGCGAAGCGGGGGTCGTGGTGGCTGTCCGCCACCACCATCACCTCGTCGGAGAGGATGGCGTGGGCGCAGAAGGCCACGCCCCGGTCGGTCTCGCACAGGTCGAGCCCGATCGCCGACTTGAACCACTGCCTCTGGGCGTCGACGAAGGAGACCCAGGCCATGGGAACCCCGAACAGGACCTTGGCCACCGAGGTGATGCGGTCGAAGGTCGGTTCGGGCGGCGTGTCGAGGATGTCGTAGCGCGCCAGCGCCCGGAGCCGCGCTTGCTCGTTGCCGGGGGTAGGGGCCGGTTGAGCCACGCCGCCTCCCGCTACTCCGTGATGTCCTTTATTCGCTGCTGGACCTCCGAGGCGGTGGCATGGACGGTGCCGGTACCGGAGGCCTGCATGGCCATGAGCTTGGTCATGTCGCCCTCGACCTTGATCTGGCCGGCCATGAAGGCCTGCATGCCAGCTTGAGGGTTCCCATCGACGAAGATGGCCTTGGCCACCAGGTAGGGCACGGTGATCTTCACGTCGGCGCCCTCGATGTGACCCATCTCCATCTCCACCTGGCCCGAGGTGGAGTCCATGTGTGACTCGATCACGCCCTCACCGAAGGGAACGTCGGTGATCACCTGGTTCATCTTGATCGAATGTCCGGCGGTTGCGCCCTCTCCCCGGTACTCCTCCCGGATCTTCTTGGCTTCTTCCATCCACTCGGGGCTCAGGAACGGGTACTTCG
>JAHWJU010000015.1 GCA_019348255.1 Actinomycetota bacterium
CCGGTAGTCCTGGTCGAAGACCTCCGGCTCCCGGCTCCTGGTCAGCGTGGCCACGTCCCCGAGGTTAGGGGATGCAGGTGTCCTGACCCTTTCATGACCCGGGCGGCCGGGCGGTTCCGGCCTCGTCGTTTGCCATACGCTGGCACCAGCCGAGCACCGACGGTCGCTGGGCGGAAGCGACTGTCCGAAGCCTCCTCAGTGCCGTGAACGGGAACACCGCGTGATCCTTCGATACCAGCTCATCCACCGTCGCGCCCCGGTTCGGCATTTCGAGAGGTTCCGGGATTGACTCCCCGGCTCACCGTCGTGGTGCCCGCTCTCAACGAGGCGGAGCGGATCGGCGGAACCATCACCGCGCTGCGACGGGCACTGCGGGACCTCGACGGTGGGTTGGAGCTGGTGGTCGTGGACGACGGGTCCACCGACGCCACCGCCGATGAGGCCGAGCATGCCGGCGCCGACCAACTCGTGCGGCTCCCGGCGAACCGGGGCAAGGGAGCGGCGGTGCGGGCCGGAGTCGCGGTCGCCTCCGGCCGCACCGTCGCCTACACCGACGCCGACCTCTCCTACCCGCCCGAGCAGCTGCTCGTCCTCCTCGAAGAGGTGGAGCGGGGCGCGGGCTTCGTGGCCGGCAGCAGGAAGCACCTGGACACGGTGACCTTGATCCAGGGCCGCCGGCTGCGGGAGGTGAGCGGGCGGGTCTTCAACCTCCTCTCCCGCCTCGTCGTCCTCGGCCGCTACCGCGACACCCAATGCGGCCTGAAGGCCTTCGATGCCGGCGCCGCCAGGCTGCTCTTCGGGTGCGGTCGTGTCGAAGGCTTCGCCTTCGACGTCGAGCTGTTCCGGCTGGCGGAGTGGCTCGACATCCCCATCGTGGAGGTCGCGGTCACCGTCGCCAACGCCTCCTCGTCCACCGTCAACGTGGGGCGCGACTCCTGGCGGATGGTCGCGGACCTCCTGCGCATCCGGCGCTGGCTGGCGGACGGAACCTACGCCGCCCGTCTCGCCGCCCTTCGGGACTCGGGCGCGCAGTAGTCGCGGTCGGGGCCAGAAAAGACCGGCACGATGAGCGGCGTGCGCCGGAACGGGCCTCTAGCCTCGACGCATGTTCGCCTTCCTGGCGCTTCTCTTCCTGGTCGTTCCCTTCGTCGAGCTGTTCCTGCTGATCCAGGTCGGCCAAGCCGTCGGTGCACTGCCGACCATCCTGGCGTTGGTCGTGGTGAGCGTCGTCGGGGCATGGCTGGTCAAGCGGGAGGGGATCGGGGTCCTGCGGCGGGCGCGGGAACAGGTGCAAGGCGGTCGGGTCCCCGGCAACGAGTTGGTGGACGGGGTGCTGATCCTGTTCGCGGGAGCCCTGCTGGTCACGCCGGGGTTCCTGACGGATGTGCTGGGAATCCTCCTGCTCGTTCCCCCGGTGCGGGTGATGCTGCGCTCGGCGGCCTCGGCCCGCCTGGCGCGGCGGGCCGCCCAGCGGATCGACCGCCTCTAGCAGTCCGTTGATCACCCCTCGGGACGCAGCCACGGTGATGCTCGTCCGCGACGGCAGCGGCGGAATCGAGGTCTTCCTGCTCCGGCGGAACCTCCGGTCGGACTTCGTGGGCGGGGCATATGTCTTTCCCGGAGGCGCGGTCGACGAGGTGGACCGTCGGGCGGACCTGCAGGAGGTGTGCCGCGGTCTCTCCGACGACGCCGCCAGCCAGCGGCTGGGCCTGCCACGGGGCGGGCTCGCCTTCTGGGTGGCCGCGGTGCGGGAGTGCTTCGAGGAGGCCGGCGTGCTGTTGGCGATGCCGGCGGGAGCCGGCGCCGCGAGGTTGGTGTCCTTCAGGGACGAAGCGGTGGCGGCCCGCTTCCGCCTCCACCGGAAGGCGGTGGACTCCGGTGAGCGCCGCCTGGTCGAGGTTTGCCGGGACGAAGGTCTGGAACTGGCTGTGGACCGGATCCACTACTTCAGCCACTGGATCACCCCCGAGGGGCCACCGCGGCGGTACGACACCCGGTTCTTCGTAGCCGCTGCCCCACCCGAGCAGGTGCCCCTGCACGACGAGCGCGAGACCGTCGCGAGTCTGTGGCTTCGCCCGGCGGAGGCCCTCCGCCGGTACCGGGCGGGCGAGCTCGACCTCATCCTCCCGACGATCAAGAACCTGGAGGCCATCGAGCGCTTCGACAGCAGCACCTCGTTGTTGGCGGCCGCGGCGTCGAAGGTCGAGGTGCCGACCGTCGAGCCGCTGATCGTGCCGGGGCCGGATGGCAACGTGCGCATCCTCCTTCCGGGCGACGCCGGTTATGAGGAGGCGAAGGCCGGTGCCTGAGCTCAGGGCGGGGGTGGCGGAGGTGCTGAGCGAGCGGGTGGTGCGGGTGGTGGCACCGAACCCGGGGATGATGACCGGCCCCGGGACCAACACCTACCTGGTGGGCAAGGACGAGGTGGCGGTGATCGATCCCGGTCCTGACGATGCCGGACACCTCGACGCAGTGGCCGAAGCGGGAGCCGGGCGGATCCGGTGGATCGCCGTCACCCACACCCATTCCGACCACGCGCCAGGTGCAGTGGTGCTGCGCCGGCGCCTGGGACCCGAGGTCTCGCTCGTGGCCCACTCCGCCCGCGACGGCCTGGTGCCCGACGAGCTCGTCACCGACGGGCAGCGGGTCGGAGGTCCAGGACTGCACCTCCGCGCCCTGCACACTCCGGGCCACGCCTCCAACCACCTGTGCTTCCTCCTCGAGGAGGAACGCCTTCTGTTCTCGGGTGACCACATCATGAACGGCTCGACGGTGGTGATCAGCCCGCCCGACGGTGACATGAGCGCGTACCTCGCATCGCTCGAGCGGGTTCGTGGTCTCGACCTGGCGGCCATCGCTCCGGGCCACGGGGCGGTGATCAACGATCCCGAGGCCAAGATCGACGAGTACCTGTCCCACCGGTTCGCCCGGGAGCGGGCTGTCGTCGCCGCCCTGGCCGGCGCCGGCGAGGCCACCGTCGACCATCTGGTGGCACAGGTGTACGCCGACGTGAGGCCACAGCTGCATCCGGTCGCCCGGTTCTCCCTGTGGGCCCACCTGCGCAAGCTGGCTGCCGAGGGCCGGGTGACAGCCGGCGACGTCGACGACCTTGACACGACGTGGAGGCCGGCGTGATCAACACGTCGGCATCGCCTGCGAGGCGAGGTGGGGTTGCCCGGGGGGTTCTGTACGGTTCTTCGCCGTGACCGTGCTCGCCGACCCCGACGCTTCTGACGCCATGGCCGGGTTCGGCGAAGGCGGAAAGGGTGCACCCGACCCCGCCGCCGCTCCGATCCTCAGTGCGACGTCCGTGCACAAGGTCTACCGGACAGGCGCCGAAGCGGTCGACGCCCTCAAGGGCGTCGACCTGACGGTCCGTGCGGGAGAGTTCGTGGCCGTCATGGGTGCGTCGGGGTCGGGCAAGACCACGCTGCTGAACTGCCTGTCCGGTCTCGACGACATCGACGGCGGTTCGGTGGTGATCGGAGGCGAGGACGTCCACGAGATGAGCGACGCCCGCCGGACCAGGCACCGGGCCTCGACCATGGGGTTCATCTTCCAGGCGTTCAACCTCATCCCCGTGTTCAGCTCCGCTGAGAACGTCGAGCTACCGCTGCTCTTGGCGGGCGAGCCGGCGAAGGCGGCACGGGCGGCGGCCGTGGCCACGCTGGAGCGGGTGGGGCTGGGCCACCGGCTCAACCACCGGCCGGCCGAGCTCTCCGGAGGTGAGCAGCAGCGGGTGACGGTGGCTCGGGCACTCGCCGGCCGGCCCCAGATCGTCTGGGCCGACGAGCCGACCGGCAACCTCGACTCCGAGACCGCGGCCCAGGTGATGGACCTGCTTCACGAACTGCACCGCGAAGGGCTGACCCTCGTACTGGTCACCCACGACCACGGGATCGGCAACTCCGCCGAGCGGCGCATCGTCATGCGTGACGGCCAGATCGTGCTCGACGAACGACTGTCGAGGTGAACCAGGAGCGCCTTGTCGGCCTCCTGTGGGGGTCGACGGGGCTGACGACGGCAGCGGGTCTGGCCGCGCTCGGGGTGCTGCCGACGCCGGTCATCGTCCTGTCGGTTCCCTTCGTGGTGCTGGGCGTGCGCCGGCCGGTGCTGCGGCGCCTGGCCCTGCGCAACGCGTCCCGGCGACCGCGGGAGACGGCGCTCATCCTCCTCGGCGCCCTGCTGGGTACCGCCATCATCACCGGCTCCGCCATCGTCGGCGACACGCTCGGTGCATCCATCCGCAGGAGCGCCTTCACCCAGCAGGGCCCGGTCGACGCGGTCGTCCGCACCACTTCTGGGTTCGACCGTCGGGCCGAGCTGTTCGAGGCGGTGGCAGCGGGAGCCGGCGGTTCAGCGGACGGGTTGTTGGCGCTGGTGAGCATCGACGCCGCCGTGGCCACCCCGGTGCCCCCCGACCGAGGTTCCGGTCCGCAAGCCCCACCCAGGGCGGAACCGCACGCGTCGGTGCTCGAGGTCGACTTCCGCGAGGCCCGTCGCTTCGGCGGCGATCCGGGCGCCACCGGCATCACCGGCCCCACGCCGGCGGGGGGAACGGCGGCCATCGGCAGGGACCTCGCCCGCACGCTGGCGGTAGGGCCGGGTGACCGCGTCGACGTCTACGCCTACGGGAACAAGCGGTCGTTCACCGTCGAGCGGGTGTTGCCCCGCCTCGGCGTGGCCGGCCTCCACTTCGGCTTCGGCAGCGAGTCGCCGAATCTGTTCGTCCCCCCCGGCACCGTCGCGGAGATGGTGGCCGCCGGCGGGGGGGCGGGTGCCCCGCCCACCGCGCTGGTGGCGGTGTCCAACCGGGGTGGAGTGATCCAAGGCGCCGAGGGCTCGGACGACCTGGTCGAGCGCATCTCCGAGAAACTCGCGGAGAACCAGATCCCGGCCCAGACGGCCCCCGTGAAGCAGGAGCTTTTGGATTCTGCGGACGAGCAGGGGCGTCAGTTCACGGAGCTGTTCACGTCGATCGGCTTCTTCAGCGTCATCGCCGGCATCCTGCTCCTGGTCTCGATCTTCGTGATGCTGGCCGAGGAGCGCAAGAAGGAACTGGGGATGCTGCGGGCGGTGGGGCTGCGGCGGTCGGGCCTGGTGGGCTCGTTCTCGCTGGAGGGCTGGATGTACGCCCTGGCTTCGGCCGCCCTGGGGACGGTTGCCGGGCTGGGCGTGGGCCGGGCCATCGTGTTCGTCACGGCGGGGATCTTCCAGGGCGAGGGACCACTGTCGCTGGAGATCAAGTACGCCGCGACGCTGGCCAGCGTCCAGCGCGGTTTCCTCACCGGCTTCGTCATGTCCCTGCTCACGGTGCTGGCTACGTCTCTGTGGATCTCCCGACTCAACGTCATCCGCGCCATCCGCGACCTGCCGGAGCCCCCAGTCAAGAAGCGCCGGCTCGCGGTCAGCCTCCTGCGTCTCGGCTCCCGGGCCTTGGCCGCCTTGGCCGGCACGCTCGTCACGGTGGCCGGGCTGAGCCTGGAGTCGGCGCCGGCACTGCTCGTGGGTCCGCCGCTGGCGGCCCTGGGTGTAGCTGCGGTGGTCCGGGACTGGCTCGGCAAGCGCGGTGTCGACACGGCAGCAGCCGCCTTCTCCCTGACCTGGGCGGTGGCCTCCTTCGACGTCTTCCCCCAGGTGTTCAAGAACCCGGAGATCTACCTCTTCGTGCTGGACGGCGTGATCCTCACCGTCGCCGCGGTGATCCTCGTCAGCCGGCACCAGGTGTTGATCGGCCGGGCGGTCCGCCGCCTCGGTGGCGGCAGCAAGTCGATGGCCCTCCGGCTGGGCCTCGCCTACCCGCTGGCGCGGGCGTTCCGCACCTCCATCATCCTCATGACCTTCGCCCTCACCATGTTCACGCTGGTCTCCATCACGCTCTTTTCCGGCGTGTTCCAGAGCCAGATCGACGACTTCACCGAAGACGTCTCCGGCGGGTTCGACATCCGGGCCCTCTCGAACCCGTCCAGCCCCGTTGCCGCCGAGGAGGTTGCCCGTGAGCCGGGTATCTCGGCCGTGGCCCCACTCGCCGCTTTGGGCGCCGAGTTCCAGATGCCCTCGCGTGAGGCCGCCACGGGCTCCACCGGGAGGTTCGGGTCTTGGAGCGTGGCCGGCTACGACAGCCGCTTTGCCGACGTGGGCCCGCCCTCCCTGCAGAAGTTCCTCCCCCGCTTCCGGACGGCGGAGGAGGCGTGGCGGGGCGTCGCCGGCGATCCCACCCTCATCATCGTGGACGACTTCTTCCTCCAAGCCGGGGGCGGTCCGCCGGAGGCATCACCGGAGGTGGGGGACAAGGTCATCATCCGCGACCCCGCCTCCGGCACCACCCGCGAGCTGACCATCGCGGCGGTGGCCAACGCCGGCGTGCGGGAGTCGCCTGCCTACATGGGCCTGGAGGGGCTGCGCCAGGTCGTGGGGGACCAGGCGGTGCCCAACCTCCTCTACGTGAAGACGGAGCCCGGCGTCGACGCGCAGAGCGTGGCCGAGCGGTTGAACGGCCGCTTCCTCTCCTCCGGGATGGATGCCGTCTCCTTCCGCAAGCTCGTCGGTGACGGCCTGGCCTCCCAGCAGCAGTTCTTCCGGTTGATGCAGGGCTACCTGGCTCTCGGCCTGGTGGTAGGGGTGGCCGGCCTGGGGGTGGTGATGGTGCGGGCGGTTCGCGAGCGCCGTCGGGAGGTGGGGGTGCTGCGCTCGCTCGGCTTCGACAGCCGCCAGGTCCGACGCGCCTTCATGGCCGAATCGTCCTTCGTGGCCCTGGAGGGCATCATCACCGGCACGCTGCTGGCCCACGTCTCGACGTGGCGGCTGCTCAACAGCGGGGCGTTCGGGGAGAGCCTCAGGTTCTCCATCCCGTGGTCGCAGGTCGCCCTGGTCGTGGTGCTGGCCTTCTTCGCCACGCTGGTGGCCACGGTGACACCTGCACAGCAGGCGTCACAGATCAGGCCGGCGGTCGCCCTGCGCATCGCAGATTGACCGGTGGGCCCCGACTAGGGGGTGGCGGCCGGGGCGGGGCCGAGGTTCGATTGCACGACATCGAAGAGGCGGGCGCTGCAGCCGGACATCTCGACCAGTGGGATCGCCTCGTTCACCACCCGCTCGGCAATGGCGGCCACGGCGTCGCCCACCGGACCGGAACCGGCCAGGGCGGCCGGTTCGCCGGCATCGCCGCCACTGGCGACCGAAGGGTGAAGGGGGATCGACCCCAGCAGGGGAACGCCGATCTCCACCGCCAGCCGCTCCCCTCCGCCGGCGCCGAACAGCGCGTACGACTGGCCGTGGTCGCAGGTGAAGGCGCTCATGTTCTCGATCACGCCGGCGACCCGCAGGTGTCCCTTGCGGGCCATGTCCGCGGCGCGGGCCGCCACCTTCTGGGCAGCCACCGCCGGCGTCGTCACGATCAGCATCTCGGTGCGGGGCAGCATCCGGGCCAGGCCCATCTGCACGTCGCTCGTGCCGGGCGGCATGTCGAGCAGCAGGTAGTCGAGCGCCCCCCACCGCACGTCTTCCAGGAAGTGCTGCAGGGCGCGGTTGAGCATGAGGCCCCGCAGCATGATGGCCTGGTCCTCCTCGGCGCCCTCGATCGACCCCATCGACACGACCTTCAACAGGCCATCAGGCGCCACCCGCTTCTCCAGCGGTGTGATGCGCAGCCGCCCTCCCTCGTCCTTGGCGGCGTCCACCCGGCCCGCCAGCCCGAGCATGCGGGGGATGGAGAACCCGCCGATGTCGGCGTCGAGAACCCCGATCGTCATGCCCCGGGCCGCCAGCGCCACAGCGAGGTTCACCGTGACCGACGACTTGCCGACGCCGCCCTTGCCGGAGGCGATGGCGACCACCCGTGCGGTGGGCGGGATGTCGATGTTGACAGACTCGCGCTCGCTCGCCTTCCACCGGGCCCGGTCCATCAACGACCGCTTCTGCTCCGAGGTCATCTCCCCGAAGGTGACCTTGACCCGATCGGGCCCCCCGACACCGGGAACGCCGCCCACCCGGGTGCGGACGTCCTTGAGCAACTGGGCCCGTAGCGGACAGCCGGCGGTCGTCAGGGAGATCCGCACCTCGAGCCGGCCGTCGTCCAGCCAGTCGAAGCCCTGCACCATCCCCAGGTCGACCACGTTGTCGCCCAGTTCCGGGTCGATAACGCCCCGGAGAGCATTGGTTATGGAGGTGTCGGCGACCATGCGCATGGATTTTACCGGCCGTCGCTGGTAAAAATCGTGTCGTGGACCGGCTCGCGGTGTTCAAGGCGCTCGGGGACAACACCCGGTATGCGATCTACCTGGAGCTGGCCCGGGCCTCCGCCCCCCGCTCCACGGCCGAGGTTGCCGAGTTGCTCGACCTGCACCCCAACACGGTACGCCCCCATCTCGAGCGCATGCGGGAGATCGGGTTGCTGCAGGTGGAGGCGTCCGCCCAGGGGACGGTGGGCCGTCCCCAGCACCGTTACTCTCTGGCCCCCGACGCGCCCTCGCTCGGCCTGGAGCCCCCGCCGTGGCCGGTGCTGGCGAAGATGCTGGCCGACGTCGCCGCTTTCATGGCCCCCGATCCCGACGACGTCGCTGCCATGGGATGGGAACAGGGACGGGCCGCCGCCGACCGCCGCCGCGGCACTCCCTGCGTAGATGCGCTGGCCGACGCCCTGGGCGAGCTCGGATTCGATCCCGTCACCGCCAGCGACGGCAGGGCGGCCAGCATCGCCTTCACCAGTTGCCCTTACCGGGAGCTGGCCGAGGCCTACCCGGAACTGGTGTGCAACCTCCACCGGGGGCTGATCGAGGGCTTCGTGGACGAGGCCGGTGGCGCCGACGTCACCGCCTTCGCCACGCTGGCCGATCGCGATCCTTGTCATGTAGAGCTCGTGGCCCGGTAGCCTAGGAAATGACACAGTTGCTGAGGAGGCTCCAGTGAGCAGCACGACCCAGACCGACACCATCACCCTGAGCGACGCAGCCGTCGCCAAGGTGGCCGAGCTCGTTGCTCAGGAGGGCCAGGCCGATCTCGCCCTTCGGGTAGCAGTGCGGCCCGGTGGCTGCTCGGGCTTCAGCTATGAGATGTTCTTCGACTCCGACGTGGCCGACGACGACGTGCAGCTGAGCTTCGGCGAGGTTCGGGTGCTGGTCGACCCCGCCAGCTCGAAGCTGCTGTCGGGGGCCACCCTCGACTACAAGGACGGGCTTCAGGGCGCCGGGTTCGCCATCAACAACCCCAACGCGCAGCGCACCTGCGGCTGCGGCCAGTCCTTCTCCTGAGCCGCCTGGTCGCGTTCGCATAGAGAGCGCGGCGTCGGGTCAGCGAAACGACCCGGCCCGCCCGGGGCCGAGCGCCGTGGCGGTGGCGACGGCCACCAGCGCCAGGCCGGCGACCACCGCGGCGAGTACCTCGAACCCCTGCACGCCACCAGCGCCGGCAGAGATCAAGGCGTCCGGTTCGACGCGGGAGCACAGATCCGACCGGAACCCTCCGGCGCCGCGGGTCAGCAGCAGACCCACCCGCTCCCCGTTGCCGGGGGCGACGCCGCACGAGGCGTCGTCGGCCGCACTGAAGACCTCGACCGTCTCGCCGAGATCGCCCTTCACAGCCGATTCCACCTGGAACTGGTTGATCACTGTTCGCGCTCCGGTCGCGCCCGGCTCGGTGGCCAGGGGGTCGTTGCGGCCGAGGTAGGTGCCGACGAAGGCGGCATCGGCGTTTGCCAGCCTCGGTCCGACGGAGGAGTCGGGGCCGGCGGCGCAGGAGCAGGCGGCCGCGGGTTCCGCCGTTGCCACCAGGGCCGCCGCGGCAAACGAGAGTGCAAGCGCGAAGACGAAGATACGCGTCATGGCCGCAGCCTACGGGCGGTAGGTTGCCCGGCGCGGTGTCAGAACCCTCACCTCGTGATCGCTTCGTGACCGTCTACGGCCGCAAGCCGGTGCTGGAGGCGCTGGCCGACGACCGGCTGGCCGTGGACAAGCTGCTGCTGGCAGATAGCGCTCGCGGCGACGCAGTCCAGCAATTGATCGCCGCGGCGGGCCGCCGCGGGGTCGAGGTGCGTCGGGTCCCGGCCCAGCAGGTGACCAGGATCTCCCGCAACGGCCGCCACGATCAGGGGGTGGTGGCGGATGTGGTGGCGCCGGCGCTGCGGCGATTGTCGGCCGAGGTGGCGGCGACACTGTCGGGGCCGGTGTTGGTGCTCGACGGAATCACCAATCCCCAGAACGTGGGGATGATCCTGCGTACGGCAACGGCGGCGGGCCTGGCCGGCGTTGTGCTGCCACGGGTGGGCGTGGCCGATCTCGGGCCGCTGGTGATCAAGGCATCGGCCGGGGTGGCTTTCGAGGCCCCGGTGTTGCGGGCGCACGACGTGGCTTCCGCGGTGGAGCTGTTGCGGGAGGGGGGATTCCGCATCTTCGGGTTGTCATCCGGGTCGAACCGCTTGCTGTGGGACGCCCGCCCCTTCCCCGAGCGCAGCGCCTTCGTGCTGGGGAGTGAGACCGCCGGCCTCAGCGTCGCGGTGGACGATGAGCTTTCCATCCCCATGGCCGGCCACGTCGAGTCGCTGAACGTGGCGGTGGCGGCCGGGCTGCTGTGCTTCGAGCTGGTCCGCCGGCAACTGTCGTGATCTCCTTCACCCTCAACGGGTGCGATGTCGAGGTGGGGGGCGGAGAGGAGTCGCTCCTGGACGTGCTCCGCGAGCGACTGGGGGTCCGTTCGGCCAAGGACGGCTGCAGCCCGCAGGGGCAATGCGGTTGCTGCACGGTCCTGGTAGACGGGCGGCCCCGGGTGGCGTGCGTGACGCCGGCCCGGCGGGTGGTGGGCCGGGAGGTCACCACCCTGGAAGGGTTCGAGCCGGCGCTGCGGGACCGTTGGGCCCAGGCCTTGGTGGGCACCGGTGGCAGTCAGTGCGGCTTCTGCACCCCGGGCATCCTGGTGCGGCTGGCGGCGCTGGCCGATGCCACGCCGGCCGCTGTCGACCAGGCGCTCCTGGCCCATCTCTGCCGCTGCACCGGCTGGCAGACGATCAGGGAGGCCGCCGCCGCGGTCGCCCAGGGGACCGAAACCCCGGACCAGGGGCGGGACTTCGAGGCCGCGCGGCGGCGCGCCACGATCGAGGGGGGCGGGCCCCAGCGCGTCGGCCCTGAGGTGGTGCTCGGCGCTGGCGGCTTCGCCGAGGACACCGCTCCCCCCGACGCTCTCGTGGCCGTTCCCGATGCCGGAGGCGGCTGGGCGGTGGGCGAGACCCTGGCCGAGGCGAGGAGGGCGGCCCAGAAGGTGCAGGGCCGGCGCACGACACGCCCCTTGGCGCATCCCCTCGAGGTGCCAGAAGGGGACTGGGCGGTGACGCTGCAGACCACCTGGGTCGAGCCGGCCTATCTCGAACCGGACGCCAGTTGGTGCCTCCCCGGCGGTCGACCCGTCAGCCCTCTGGCCAACGGTGGAGCCTTCGGTGGCAAGGCGGCATCGATCGCCCCAGCGGCGGCACGGCAGCTGGCCGACAACCATGGTCGGGCGGTGCGGGTGGTGCTGTCGCGCGAGGACACCGTCCGCCTGGGCCCGAAGCGGCCTCCCATGGCGGCTGGTGTCCGGGACGATGGGTCCGGCCTCGTGCGGGTGGCCCGCACTGCCGGCATCTCCCAGGCCATATCGGCGGTGGCCCCCGCCCTCCAGGTCGACGAGGTGGACGTGGCGGGGCCGCCCACGTCGGCCGCGATGCGGACTGCCGGCTGGGCCGAGGCAGCGGTCCTGCTGGCGGCGGTACGGGGCAAGGCCGAGGTGGTGGCTCCCAACGGGGCCACGGCCGCCGCTTGCGTGCTTCCCGGCGGAGACATGCACGTGCGGGTTTCCTGCGGCGACCCCCTCGACCCTGTGGTGCTGCGCTCCTACTGCGTGGGGGCTGCCCACATGGCGCTCGGCTGGGTCACCTCGGAGGGCATCGCCGTCGACGAAGAGGGTGTGGTGCACGACCTCACCATCCGCTCCTTCGGCGTGCTGCGGGCCCAGGACATGCCCCACGTGCACGTCGAGATCGACCCGCCCGGCGCCGGCGCCGGGGCCGGGAACCCCGTCAACGGATCAGACGCCGTGTTCGCGGCGGTGGCGGCCGCCGTCTGGCTCGACAGGGGGCTGCCCCCGCAGTGGCCCACAGAGAGGGAGAAACTCGCATGACCAAACCGCTCGGGCCCTACTCGCCACTCGTGCGGGCCGGCGACTGGCTGGTGACGGCCGGGCAGTTGGGGCTGCGCGACGGCAAGCTGGTCGCAGGGGGCATCGAGGCCGAGACGGCCCAGGCCATGGCCAACCTGCGCACGCTGCTGGAGGCGGAGGGGGCAGCGCTGCAGTCCATCGTCAAGACCACCGTCTTCCTCGTCGAGATCGAGGACTGGCCCAGGATGAACACCCCGTATCTCGACGCGCTGGGCGATCACCGGCCGGCCCGGTCCGCCGTCGCCGTGGCGGCGCTGCCGATGGGAGCCCGGGTGGAGATTGAGGCCTGGGCCTATGTCGGGCGATGATGGAGCCGTGCTCGGCGCCGGCCTCGTCGCAGTGGTGATCCTGTTCGTTCTCCCGCCACTGTTCCTCATGACGGGAGCGGTGGTCTCGGCGGTGATGGGATGGGCGCTCAGGGCCAGGGCCGAGGAGGACCACGTCGGCAGCGAGCTCATAGACCTCAACTACTGACGGCGAAGCCTTCCTAAATCGACCATCGGGGCTGGCCGAACTTGTAGCCCACGGATCTCACCGTCTGGATGAGGTTGGCGTGCTCCTCGCCGAGCTTGGCCCGCAGCCGCCTGATGTGGACGTCGACCGTGCGGGCTCCGCCGTAGTACTCATAGCCCCACACCCGCGACAGCAGGATCTCCCGGGTGAAGACCTTGCCGGGGTTGGTGGCCAGGAACTTGAGCAGCTCGTACTCCATGTAGGTGAGGTCGAGCGGCCGGCCGCCTATGGCAGCCTGATAGGTCTCGAGGTTGAGCACTAGGGGCCCGTATTCGACCAGCTCGGGCCGGGTGCCCGTCCCGGTGCGCCAGAAAAGGTGCTTCAGGCGGGCTTCCAGCTCGCGGGGGTGGAAGGGCGCGAGGCAGAAGTCGTCGAACAGGTCGTCACGCAGCTCCAGGTCCGACAGCTGCGCACCGGAGACGAGGAGCAGCACGGGCTCGAGGGGGACGTCGCGGCGGCGCAGCGTCCGACAGAGGGTGAAGGCGCCGTCGGGGTCGGTGTCGGCGACCACGATGGCACCGGCCCAGCCATCGTCGGGCTCGAGGCGGCCGGCGGCCTCGACGCTGCCCGCCGACTTCCAGGGGTAGCCGCCCAGGTCGAGCGCCTGCGCCAGCTCGGGCGGCGCCGGGTCCGGGAACAGGAGGAGCGGTTCCATCGCTCTACAAGGTTGGCAGGTAGCGGTCGAGCTCGAACTGGGTGACCTGGGTCTTGTAGGCCGACCACTCGTCGCGCTTGTTGCGGATGAACCATTCGAAGACGTGCTCGCCCAACGCATCGGCCATGAGCTCGGAGCGTTCCATGAGATCGACCGCCTCGGACAGGCTGCCGGGCAGCGAGGTGATGCCTTCGGCCAGCCGCTCCTCAGGAGTCATCTCATAGAGGTTCTCGGCGGTCTCGGGCGGGAGCTTGTAGTCCTCCTCGATCCCCTTCAGCCCGGCGGCGAGCACGACGGCGAAGGTGAGGTAGGGGTTGCAGGACGGGTCCGGCGCCCGGTACTCGATCCGGGTGGAATCGACCCGACCCTTCTTGGCGTGGGGGACGTTGATGATCGCGGAGCGGTTGTTGCGGGCCCAGCTCACGTAGACGGGTGCCTCGTATCCGACGACGAGCCGCTTGTAGGAGTTGACCCACTGGTTCGTCACCGCCGTCAGCTCGCGGGCATGGGCCAGGACGCCGGCGATGAAGCCCTTGGCCACCACCGACAGACCGTGTTCGTCGGCCGGATCGTGGAAGGCGTTCTCGTCCCCCTCGAACAACGAGAAATGGGTGTGCATCCCGGATCCCTGGACCCCGACCATGGGCTTGGGCATGAACGTGGCGTGCACCCCCTTGTCCTGTGCCAGCTCCTTGACGATGAGCCGCACCGTCATCACCGTGTCGGCCATGGAGAGGGCGTCGGTGTAGCGGAGGTCGATCTCGTGCTGGCTGGGGCTGTCCTCGTGCTGGCTGTACTCCACTGGGATCCCGAGGTCCTCGAGCGTGAGCACTGTCTTGCGGCGCAGCTCGCTGCCCGTGTCGTTGACGGTCATCTCGAAATAGGAGCCGTGGTCGAGGGGCTGCAGTGGCAGTGCCGGGTCGGAGCCGGCGAAGTAGAAGTACTCGATCTCGGGCGCGGCGAAGAACGAAAAGCCCATGCTCCGTGCCCGCTCCATCTGGCGGCGCAGGACCTGCCGGGGGCAGCCGGCGAAGGGGGATCCGTCGAGGTTGACCACGTCGCAGAACATGCGCGCCACCGGCACGCCGTCCTGGCCCCTCCAGGGCAGGATCTGGAAGGTCTTCGCGTCCGGCCTGGCCAGCACGTCGGACTCCTGGACCCGGCTGAACCCGTCGACGGCCGAGCCGTCGAAGGTCATGCCCTCTTCCAGCGCGTTCTCGAGCTCGGCCGGGGTGATGCTGAAGCCACGGCGGATGCCGAGAACGTCGGTGAACCACAGCTGGATGTAGCGGATGCTGCGTTCTTCGACCATCCGCATGACGTAGTCCTGGTGACGTTGCACCCGGTCAGTGTCGCAGCCGATTCCGCCGTTACCGCCCCGTTCACAGAACGTTCACACAACGGGAACGGCGGAGTAACGCCGGCCTCGCTACCGTGCGGCGCATGGCAAAGGCATACAAGGCTGAGTACATCTGGATCGACGGGACCGAGCCGACACCGCTCCTGCGTTCGAAGACCAAGGTCATACCCGCGGGCCAGGAACCCCCCATCTGGGGATTCGACGGGTCCAGCACGAACCAGGCGCCGGGAAGGGCGAGCGACTGCGTCCTGCGGCCGGTGGCCGTCTTTGCCGATCCCATCCGCGGCGGTGACGACAAGCTGGTCATGGCCGAGGTGCTGCTCACCGACTTGAGCCCGCACCCGTCCAACACCCGGTCGACTCTGGTGGGAGTGTCCGACACCTACGCGGACCAGGAGCCCCTTTTCGGCCTCGAGCAGGAATACACCCTGTTCAAGGGCAGCCGCCCTCTCGGCTTCCCCGAGTCCGGTGGCTATCCCGGGCCGCAGGGCCCCTACTACTGCGGCGTAGGCCAGGACGACATCTACGGGCGGCCGCTGGTGGAGGCCCACATCGATGCCTGCCTCCGAGCCGGCATCTCCCTGTCCGGCATCAATGCCGAGGTGATGCCAGGCCAGTGGGAGTTCCAGGTCGGGCCGTTGCCGCCGCTGGAGGTGTCCGACCAGCTGTGGGTGGCCCGGTGGCTGCTCCACCGGCTGGGCGAGGACTTCGGGATCTCGGTCACCCTCGACCCCAAACCCGTCCGCGGTGACTGGAACGGCGCGGGCTGCCACACCAACTTCTCGACCAAGGAGATGCGCGAGAGCTACGACGCGGTGATCGGGGCGTGCGAGGCGCTGGCCAAGAACGCCGAGGAGCACGTGCACAACTACGGCTTCGGGATCGAGAACCGCCTGACCGGCCTGCACGAGACCGCGCCGTGGAACGAGTTCACCTACGGCGTCTCCGACCGAGGTGCTTCGGTCCGGATCCCGTGGCAGGTGGAGAAGGAAGGCAAGGGCTACATCGAGGACCGCCGGCCCAACGCCAACTGCGATCCCTACGTGGTGACCCGGCTCATCACCAGGACCTGCTGCGAGGCGCTGGCCAAACCGTGACCGGGGCAGCCGCCTAAGGTCAGCCTGGTGGAAGCGCGCACCCCGGCCGAAGTCCTGCGGCATGCGGTAGACGAGGGCGTGGAGGTCGTAGATCTGCGGTTCTGCGACCTCCCTGGCCTCATGCAGCACTTCTCCGTCCCGGTGGCCCAGTTGACGGAGGAGGCCTTCGACGAGGGCTTCGGGTTCGACGGATCGTCGATCCGCGGGTTCCAGGAGATCCAGGAGTCGGACATGATCCTGGTTCCCGATCCGGCGACGGCATACCTCGACCCGTTCCGCGAGCACCCCACGCTCAACCTCAACTGCTTCGTCCACGACCCGATCACCAGCGAGCCCTACAGCCGCGATCCGCGCCACGTCGCCCGCAAGGCCGAGGACTACCTGTCCACCACGGGCATCGCCGACACCGCGTACTTCGGTCCCGAGGCGGAGTTCTTCATCTTCGACGACGTGCGCTTCGCGCAGGACCAGCGGTCGGCCTTCTATTCGGTGGACTCCGTCGAGGGCATCTGGAACTCCGCCCGTGACGAGAAGCCCAACCTGGGGTTCAAGCCGCGGTACAAGCAGGGCTACTTCCCGGTGCCGCCGATGGACCACTTCCAGGACCTGCGCACCGAGATGACCCTCGCCCTCATGAAGCTCGGGATCGAGGTGGAGGTGCAGCACCACGAGGTGGGCACCGCCGGGCAGGGCGAGATCGACATCCGCTTCGACACGCTGCTGTCGATGGCCGACAGCCTCATGCTCTTCAAGTACGTCGTGAAGAGCGTGGCCCGCAGGCGCGGGCACTCAGCCACCTTCATGCCCAAGCCCCTGTTCCAGGACAACGGGTCCGGCATGCACACCCACCAGTCGCTGTGGAAGGGTGGCGAGCCTCTCTTCTACGACGAGCGCGGTTACGCGGGGCTTTCCGACGTGGCCCGCTGGTACATCGGCGGCCTTCTGGCCCACGCCCCGGCGGTGCTGGCCTTCGCCGCCCCCACCACGAACTCCTACAAGCGGCTGGTGCCGGGCTACGAGGCGCCCGTCAACCTGGTGTACAGCCAGCGCAACCGTTCCGCGTCGGTGCGGATCCCGCTGTATTCGAAGTCGCCCAAGGCGAAGCGGATCGAGTTCCGCTGCCCCGACCCGTCGTGCAACCCCTACCTGGCCTTCTCGGCGATGCTGATGGCGGGCCTCGACGGTGTGGTCAACCGCACCGAGCCCCCCGATCCCGTGGACAAGGACCTCTACGACCTGCCGCCCGAGGAACTGGCCCGGGTGCCGCAGGTGCCGGCTTCGCTGGACGAGGCGTTGCTGGCGCTGGAGGCCGATCGGGCCTTTCTACAAGCCGGCGGCGTCTTCACCGACGACCTCATCGAGACTTGGATCTCCTACAAGCGGCTGAACGAGATAGACGAGATGCGGCTCCGGCCCCACCCGTGGGAGTTCATGCTCTACTACGACATCTAGACAAAGGGCCTCTGGCCTGGGCTTTTCCGGACGGATGGCCGGCCCAGGACGCGGTTTGGACGCGGGAGGACGCGGCTGGTGGCCTCGGCTGGTGTCTCGACGGCCCGCCCAGGGCGCACTCGCCGGCCCTACGATGATGGTGTGACCATGCCTGGCCTCTTCGTCGACCTCGAGCGCCTGCGCGACATCTGCAGCCGCTACGGCGTGTCCCGGCTCGAGGTCTTCGGCTCGGTCGGTCGAGGTGAAGAGTCGCCTGACAGCGATGTCGACGTGCTCTACGAGCTGGCGCCGGACTCTCGCCTCGGGTGGGACATCGAGGAGCTGGCGGACGAGCTGTCGGAGTTGCTCGGCCGCAGGGCCGACCTCGTCTCGCGGAACGCACTACACCATCGACTGCGGGACGAGGTTCTCTCGGAGGCTCGCCTGCTCTATGCGGCGTGAGCTCCTCCTCGTCGGGGAGATGATCGAGGCCGCATCACAGGCGCGCTCACTCGTCGCTGGCATCGACCTCGCGACTCTTGGCGCGGACCGTGAGCGCCGAGACGCATTGCTGTGGAACTTCACCGTCCTAGGGGAGGCCGCAGCTCAGCTCGACGAGCAGGTCAAGGTGCGGTTTCCTGAGGTGCCCTGGGCGCAGCCCGCTCGTCTGCGAAACCGGATCATCCACGGCTGCTCGCCGGGGCCGACCACGCGCTCGTGAGGACGCTGGCGTAGTAGTGACGCAGATCGTGCGGTGTCGCCCAGTCCGGCGTCCCCGCGATGCGCTTGGCGGTGTTCCAGCGCGGCGGAGAACGGGTGCTCCTGGATGAGCAGGCCCTGGGCGTTGGTGAAAATGACGTTCGTATCCACCTCGGGAGGCCATCGCGCCATGTGGGCGGCGATGGCGTCGGCCACCGTCTGAGGCAGCGGAATCGACCGGTACGACGCCTGGGTCTTGAGCGGTGCGAGCCCGACTCCACCGCCCGACAGGCGAGCGACCTGCTGGTCGACGCGAACGGTGCGTCGGAGAAAATCGACCCGCCCCGCCCGAAGACCGAACAGCTCGCCCGGCCGCAGACCTGTTCCTGCCGCCGTTTAGGACCAGCGCGGCGTACCGAGGCGCGATTGCGTCGGCCAGCGCGTGGACCTGCTCCGTCGAGAGCACCTCGAGCATCGACGCCGGGCAGCCGCTCCCCCAAGCGATGGACGAGTGCCTGGACCTCGCTTGGCTTCACCGCGGCCATCGGCCGGTGGCCGAGCGACGGGTACACGTGGAGCCGGCGTTGGGTCTCGATGGACACCGCGGTGCCGGGGCGGTGATGTGGCCGGTTCCTGGTGACGTCCCGGCAGGGCGGCAAGTCGTTGTGCGGAGGTCGGTCAGGGCTATGGTCTGGCTGTGGCGGTCGCGATGAGGCCGCTCGCGCGGAGTTCGACAGTGCCATCTCGTTCGAACGGGCGAAGCGCTTCGACGATGGCGGCACGGGCTGCGGCGCGCTTGGCCGGGTCACGGCGGAGGGCTCGAACGATGAGCGGGTTGAACTCCAGTGCCATGTCGGCCACCGCCTCAGAGCCACCAGCGGGATGCGGCGGGTCCAACGTGAGGCCGATGACCTCGACCTCGGCCCAGCCCGCCGCCGTCAACACGTCCTGAATGAGCTCACTCGACGACAACGAGAACGGACCGGGCTCGCCAGGGCCTGCGAACGTCGGCGGGCCGAGCACAGGAACGCTTGCGATCACGGGCGTCGTCATCACCGGGTTGTCGAATGGTGGCCCCCAGCAGCAGAAGCCGATCCGTCCCTCGACGGTACTGAGTGCACGCAGCCGGGCGAATGCGGCAACGGGATCGTCGAAGAACATGACTCCGAACCGGGAGAACACGACGTCGAACGCCCCGGACGATTCCAAGCCGAGCACGTCGCCGAGCTCATACCGCACGTTGTTGCCGGCGGCGGCGCGGGCCGCTTCGATCATGGGGGCGCTGATGTCCACGCCCACCACCTCGGTCGCGCCTCGCTCGACCAGCTGGTTGGTTGTCGAACCCGTCCCACATCCGACATCGAGGACGCGGGTGCCCGACAGGTCGCCGAGTGCGTCCATCACCGCTGCGCCGAACGGCGCCGCCTGCTCGTCGTGAATTGCTGCGTACTTGACCCAGGCCTCACCGACGAGGTCATTCCACACTTCTCGTTGCGCCACTGCCTCGCGGTGCTCATTCGTCATGCCCATCCCCGCCTCCTGACATCTCCGATTAGCTACTCGTGAGTAGTATTCAATACAAAGCTGAGGTAGTCAAGTGACAGAAGGAAAGGCGAGCCGCCGTCGCTACCGGTCCCCGCGGCGTGAGCAGCAAGCGGCGGCGACACGCCGGGAGATCGTGTTGGCGGCGAAGCGGCTGTTCGAAGTGCGCGGGTATGCGAGCACGAGCATGAACGCGGTCGCGACCGAAGCCGGCGTTGCGCTGAAGACCGTGTACCTCGTGTTCGAGAGCAAAGCCCGGCTGCTGCGTGCCGTGTGGGACCTCTCATTGAAGGGTGACGACTCCGATGCCCCGGTAGCAGAGCGTCCCTGGTACGTCGAGGTACTCGAGGAGCCTGATCCCGAGCGCAAGCTCCGGCGTCTCGCCGCGGCCTCGTGCGTCGTGAAGGTGCGCATCGCCACGTTGCTAGGAGTCATCAGAGACGCGGCACCCAGCGACGACGAGATCAGCGCGCTTTGGACGCTGATCCAGTCCGACTTCCACGCGAACCAAGGAGCGATCGTCGCAACGCTCGATCGAGCCGGCGCACTCGCTCCCGGTCTCGACGGCACGCACGCCACCGACATCCTGTGGACCCTCAACCATCCCGACGTCTGGCTGCTCCTCGTCGGACAGCGGGGATGGACTGCCGCGCAGTTCGAGAGATGGCTGGGCGACACTGCCATCGCGCAACTCCTCGGCGCACCGAACTCGGGCCGACGCGGAGGTCGGTAGCGGACCGGGCCTCACCCGGCGCGAACGGATCGAGGAGCTTCGTCTGCACGGCGACCAACGAAAGCTCTTGGAAAGGAGCAGCGGCGACGGCCTTGGGTCACCCCAGATTCGGCGTTCGGCCATATCCAGACGCGACGCGAACCACGCTCAGTAGTTCATGCTCTACTACGACATCTAGGGGCCCGAGCGAGGCCATCGTTCGGGTCCTCCTGGCGACCACAGCTGGCCATACGACGCCGCGTCACGACCAGAAGGACCCGAAACGTTGCGGCCCCAGCGCAGACTCAGCTCTGGCGGATCTTCTGCCTCACGAAGTTCCAGATCGTGTCCGTCGTCTGCTCGACCTTGTGCTTCTTGCGTACGTGGTCTGCCACCTTGGACTTCAGTTCGTCCTCACTGCTTGCTTTGCCTGACCAACTGCAGGCATGGTCGGCGTCCCTTCACCTGAACTCATATGCCACCGCAGGACTCCTCTCGAGTTGTCGTCGTGTATGTCTCCGGTGCCGGCGCCGCCTCTGGATGTTGCGCAGGGTCAGCCCGACCAGCGTCGTCGTCCGGCCACAGCACCTCGGCGAAGTGGCAGGCGCTACGGTGGCCGAGCCCTTGGCGGTCGACGAGGTCGGGGACTTCCTCCGCGCAGCGGTCGCGGGCCTTCCAGCACCGTGTCCTGAACCTGCATCCGGAGGGAGGCGAGGCCGGGCTGGGCATGTCGCCGGTGATGACGAGGCGGTTCCGGCGTTCGCGGACTGACGGATCGGGCACGGGGACAGCCGACAGCAGCGACTGCGTGTACGGGTGCGTCGGCGCTCCATAGACGGCATCCCGGTCGCCCATCTCGACGATGGTGCCCAGGTACATCACCGCCACCCGGTTGGAGATGTGACGAACCACCGACAGGTCGTGGGAGATGAACAGGTACGCGAGACCCAACTCCTCCTGAAGACGCTGCAGCAAGGTGATGAGCTGGGCCTGAATCGAGACGTCGAGCGCTGAGACGGGTTCGTCGAGCACCAACACGCGCGGGTTGAGGGCGAGGGCGCGGGCGATGCCGATTCGCTGGAGCTGCCCGCCGGAGAACTGGTGCGGGTACCGAGCCCCGTGCTCCGGCTGCAGGCCCACCATCTGAAGGAGATCCGCCACCCGCTCCCGTCGCTCCCGGTTCGTCCCGAGGTCGTGGATGTCGAGCGATTCTCCGACGATGTCCTGCACGCTCATCCGGGGGTTGAGCGAGCCGTAGGGGTCTTGGAAGACGATTTGCATTCGGCGCCGCATCTCTCGTAGATCGCTGCTCGAGCACGCGGCGAGGTCCCGGCCCTCGAACAGGATGCGACCGGCCGTCGGCTCGACCAACCGCATGAGCGCCAGCGCAGCAGTCGACTTTCCGCAACCGGATTCACCCACCAGACCGAGTGTCTCTCCGGCCGCCAGGCTGAAGGTGATCCCGTCCACGGCCCGGACATGCCCTCTCACGCGTCGGAACATCCCGGAGCGGATGGGGAAATGGACTCGGAGGTCTTCAACCCGTAGCACCTCGTCGGCCGGTTGCCGTGGAGCGAGCTCTTCCAGCTGCGGGCCCGATCGCGCCGGCCATCCGGCGCCCGAAGTCACCCGGCCGCTCCGGATCTGAGGTCGACGCCGATCTCGGCGCTTACTTCGGTGATCTCCTGGGGCATCTCGGAGAAGAAATGGCAGGCCGAGGCATGGCTGCGGCCGTCAGTCATCGTAAGCGGCGGGACCTGGTCGACGCAGCGCTCACGGCCTCGACGCAGCCGACAGCGCGGGTGGAAGGCACAGCCTCGCGGCACGCTGATCAGGCTCGGCGGCTGCCCGGGGATCGGCTCGAGGTGGCGGAGGTCGTTGTTCAGCCGGGGGAGGCTGGCCAGGAGCCCGAGGGTGTACGGGTGGCGCGGTGAGTGGAAGACCTCCCAGACGCTTCCGCTCTCGACGACCCGGCCGGCGTACATCACGACCACCCGGTCGGCCATCTCGGCGACGACTCCGAGGTCGTGGGTGATGAGCACCACCGTGGCACCCGTCTCCTCCTTGGCGTGGCGCAGGACGTCGAGCACCTGGGCCTGGATCGTCACATCGAGCGCCGTCGTCGGCTCGTCGGCGATCAAGAGCTTGGGTTCGTTGGCCAGTGCCATGGCGATCATGGCCCGCTGGGACATCCCCCCGGACCACTGGTGCGGGTAGTCGTCGAGCCGTTGCGCTGCGTCGGGCACCCCGACCCGCCCCAGCAGCTCCACCGCCCGCTTCCGTGCCGCCGACTCCGAAACTTTGCGGTGGTGGGCCCGCATCACCGCCGCGATCTGCTGGCCGATGGTGAACACGGGGTTCAGCGACGACTGTGGATCCTGGAAGACCATCGAGATGTCCTTGCCCCGGATGCGGCGAAGCCCTCGAGGCGGCACCCGCAGCAGATCGTGACCCTGGAACAGGATCTCCCCGCTGGTGACGCGTGCGGACCTGGGCAGGAGGCCCAGCACGGCGAGTGCGCTGACGGTCTTACCTGAGCCGGACTCGCCGACCACCCCCACCACTTCGCCCGCACCTACTTCGTAGCTGGCGTGGTCGACGGCGTGGACGACGCCCTCTGGCGTGTGGAAGTCGACCGTGAGGTTTCGGATGGCGAGGATCAACCATTCTGGCGCGCCAGGCACCGATACTGCGAAGAACGCGATGACGCGGCTACGGTCGAGCCGCACTCGACTGCAGGAGGAACCGTCGATGGGGTCTGTCGTTCATCGTCGAAAGCGAAGCATCGCCGTCGCCACATTCGCCGTCCTGGCACTGCTTGCGAGCAGTTGTGGCGGGAACGGGGGCAACGGGAGCGGCGGAGGAGGGGGGAGCCAGAAGAAGGTCGTTCCCGCCGACAAGCAGGAGCTGGTGGTGGGGGCAACCGCCGATCCATGGGTCGACTCCTCGCCCAGCGACAAGAAGCGGATCCCCAACTACCCACTCAACGCCGACGTCTGCGAGACGCTGGTTCAGCTGTCCCCGAAGTACGAGGTGCTTCCGGTCGTCGCCTCGAAGTGGGAGCACGTCGGTGGCAACACCTTCCGCTTCACCCTCGACGAGCGCGCCAAGTTCAGCGACGGTCGGCCGGTGACGGCTGACGACGTCAAGTACTCACTCGACTACACGGTGCAGAAGCCGGAGACGAGCGGTTTCGCGTTCCTTGGGCTGGAGTCGACGAAGGTGATCGACCCGCGGACCGTCGAGGTGACGCCGACCAAGCCGAACCTGCGGCTGGTCGAGCAGATCAACCATCCCACCTATGCGATCCTCGCTCCCGGCAGCGACCCCTTCTCCGATGTCAAGACCACTAACTGCACCGGGCCTTTCAAGGTCAGCGAGTACGTGGCTGGCGAGCGGCTTGTGGTCGTGCGCAATGACAACTACTGGGGGGAGCCGGCCAAGCTGGACAAGATCACCTTCCGGTTCTTCCCGGACGACACGACCCGGACCCTGGCCCTGCAGAACGGCGAGGTCGATCTGGTGACGGACATTCCCCGCCCGGTTGTGGGCACCCTCGAGAAGGTGCCAGGCATCAAGATCGAGAAGTCGACGGTGGGGGCGGTGCTGTTGATGTACACGGCACTGCGCGACGCCCAGGGCAACCCCCGGCTGCTCAGCGATGTGCGGCTTCGTCAGGCAGTGGCACACGCGATGGACAAAGAGGAGTTCGTCAACGGCGTGCTGGGCGGCAATGCGGAGGTGGTCGACACCGTCGCGCCGCCGACAGTCCTCGGGCAGTACGCCAGCATGGTGAAGGGGCTCGATCACGACCCCAAGGCGGCTGCCCGGCTGCTCGACGAGGCTGGCTGGAAGCTGGGTGCCGACGGCGTCCGGGCCAAGGACGGGGCGCGCCTGGAGCTGAGCATCGTCTTCGACCAGACCCGCACGGAGACGTCGGTCGTCGAGTTCATCCAGGCACGGCTCAAGGACGTGGGAGTTGTCGGCAAGATCGAGCGCCTCGACCCGGGGGCATACCGAAACGCCCTGGACACGGGTAGCTACGACCTGGACCTGTCGTTGCCCAACCAGAACGACGCCAACCCCGCATTCCTCATGTCCTTGCGCTGGTTCTCCAAGGCCACGGGCAAGAACGCCAAGATCATCTCGCCCGGTCCCGACACCGAGTTCGAGCGACTGATCGACCAGACCCAGCAGGCCACCGACAAACAGGAGTTGCAGCGTCTGGCGGCGCAGGCCATGCACCAGCTCGTCGACGTCGAGGCGGCCGGCATCCCGCTTTCGGGGATGTACCGGGTCCTAGGCGTGCGCGACCGTGTCCACGGGCTGGAGGTCCACCCGTCCGGGACCAACCAGCGATGGAACGACGTGTTCATAGCCAAGGAGTGACGAGAGCTGGCGTGGGAGCAGCATCAGCCAGCAGGCGCCGCACGTGACCGCGTACGCGTTGCGGCGCCTGCTCGCCCTGGTCCCGACGTGGCTCGGAATCTCGTTGTTCGCATTCGCCCTGTCGACGTTGTCGCCGGGTGATCCCGCTGAGCTCATCCTCGGTCGCCAGCTCGACGACCCTCCGACACCCCAGCAGATCGAGGCGTTCCGGGAAGAGGTCGGCCTCGACGACCCGTTCATCGTGCAGTACGGGCGCTTTGTGGCCGGCGCCGCAAGAGGCGATCTGGGTACGTCGTTCCGATCAGGTGAGCCTGTCTTCGCTGAGCTCGCCTCGCGGTTCCCGGCCACGCTGGCCATCGCCGTGCCCGCTTTCGTCGTCGCCTTCGCCCTCGCCCTGCTGGTGGGGGTGATATCTGCGGTGCGCCGCAACTCCCTGATCGACCACGCATCCCGGATCGCCGCACTCCTGGGAGATTCGGTCCCGAGCTTCGTCCTCGCGTACATGCTGATCATCGTCTTCGCCGTCAACCTCGGGATGCTGCCCGTCGCCGGCAGGGGAGGCCCCGAGCACTTCGTCCTCCCGGTGCTGACCCTCGCTCTGGCGACGACCGCCACCCTCATGCGACTGACCCGGTCGAGCCTTCTCGAGGTCCTGGGCGAGGACTATGTCCGCACGGCGCGGGCGATGGGGCTGAAGGAGCGCACGGTGGTGCTGCGGTTCGCCCTGAAGAACGCGCTCGTGGCCGTGGTCACTGTGGCCGGGCTGCTCTTCGCCGGCTTCGTCACAGGCACCGTCATCGTGGAGACCGTCTTCGCCTGGCCCGGCATCGGCCGTTTCGTGGTGGACTCCATATTCGACCGGGATTACGCAGTGATCCGGGGGTTCGTCGTCTTCACAGGAACCGTGTTCGTGCTCGTCAACCTGGCTGTCGACCTTCTGTACGTTCGCCTCGACCCGCGTGTTCGCCTCATGTCAGAAAGGAGCACCGGTGGCCGCTGAGATGACCACCGAGCGGCACGAGCTGACGGCCGGAATCGGTGCCGGTCAACCGGCGCGGGGATCACTGATCCGGCGGCTCCTGAGGGACCGACTCGCGTTGGGCGGGCTCGTCTTGATCACCGTGTTCGGCCTGGGCGCCTTGTTCGCGCCGTTGCTGGCAGCCCATGACCCCTTGACCATCGACGCCACCAACCGCCTCGCGCCGTCCAGCTGGGAGCACCCCCTCGGGACCGACCAGCTGGGGCGCGACACGTTCAGCCGCATCCTCTACGGCGCCAGGTGGTCGTTGGGCACGGCCGCGGTCGCCACCGCGATCGTGATCGTCATCGGGGTCGCGGTCGGCTTGGTCGCCGGCTTTTACGGCGGCCGGCTGGAAGCACTGCTGATGTGGATCGTCGACGTGCTGCTGGCCTTCCCGAGCCTGGTCCTGTACCTGGCGATCGTCGGGACGCTGGGGCCGGGGCTGAAGAACGTGATGATCGCCCTGATCTGCCTGTCGTGGGTGGCCTACGCCCGGGTGGTGCGAGGGATCGTCCTGTCGATGCGGGAGCGCCCTTTCGTGCGCGCTTCTCGGGCTCTCGGGGCCGGAAACGCAAGGCTCATGGTCCGACACATACTGCCGAACGTGGTCCCCCCGGTGGTGATCCTGGCCAGCCTCCAGATGGGCGGGCTCATCCTCGCGTTGGCTGCCCTCGGCTTCTTCGGCCTCGGCGTGGAGCCCCCGACGCCGGAATGGGGGACCATGATCAACGAGAGCCGGTTGTTCCTCCAGAGCGAGCCCGCGCTGATGATCTGGCCGGGCCTCGCCATCAGCCTCACGGTCATCGGGTTCAACCTCGTGGGCGACGGCCTGCGCGACGTGTTGGACCCCCGCTTGGGTGACCACCGGTGACGGAGCCGGTAGGAACGACCGCAGAATGCGACTGGGTGACGCTGGCTGGCCCATCCGCGGCCTGAGGTGCTGCGGCCGCCAGACTCGTAGCCGTCGAAGGAAAAGGAGACGCACCAGATGAACCGACGTGATCTTGTGAATGCCGTGGCTGCCCACACCGGCCAGGAGTCCCGGCAGGTGGACGCGACGTTGAAGGGGTTCACCGAGGTGGTGACCGCGGTGGTGGCCAAGGGGGAGCCGGTCGCGCTCAGCGGCTTCGCGAAGTTCGCAAAGGTGGAGAGGCCGGCGCGGATGGGCCGGAACCCCGCAACCGGTGAGCAGATCAAGATCAAGGCGTCGAAGAAGGCGCGGATCACCCCCCTCAAGGGTTTCAAGGACGCGGTGATGACGCCGTCGCAGGCCCCGAAGCTGGCCAAGGGCGTCTGGCCGCCCGCCGGCGGCGCGGCAGCAAAGAAGGCTTCCTCGGCCCCGGCGGGCGGATCGGCGAAGAAGGCGGCGCCGGCCAAGAAGGCGCCGGCCAAGAAGGCGCCGGCCGCGAAGAAGGCGGCGCCGGCCAAGAAGGCTCCGGCCAAGAAGGCGCCGGCCGCGAAGAAGGCGGCGGCAGCGAAGAAGCGCTGAGGCGAAAAACTGCCCGAACCGCTGGACCGGGCGGAAACCTCTCAAGTCGCACCCGCCGAAGAACCGATCAGACGTGGGTGTCTGCTCCTGTCGTGCTCGCTGTGGCGTCGGCGGCCTGCTTCCTCGGTCTCGCCCGCGCCGCCGTAATCACCTCCCGCACGCCGTTCCGGCGCGTGACGGCCCTCCTGGGTGCCATCGCCGGTGCCCTTGCGCTGCTCTCTCCGGCAGCCGGCGTGGCTCTGCTGGCTCCGGTTCTGTTCAGCCGCCGCCTCGCCACCGTCGCCGTCCCGGCCACGGTGCCGGAGCTGCTCGACCGGTACCCGGCCCGCCGCTCCCGCTGAGCGGCAGCAGCCGTCAGCCGGCCGCTCCGTAGAACAACCGCTCGCACACCGCCCGCGCCCGGCGCGTGACCCGCCGGTATTCCTCGCGGAGCTCACCGGCAGCGAGGCCGAGGCTGCGGCCCAACCTCGTCAGCTGCTCCGGATCCCGCGGCAGCGAGTCTCCGTGGCCCGAGTGCCCGACGGATCCCGCCCACGAGCCGCCGCTGATGAGGTACCAGCGGTTCCTGGTCTGGTCACAGAACCGGTACGACTCCTCGAGGACGCGAGCGTCCGCGGGCAGGAGCACCCTGCGCGCCTCCAGCTCGGCGATCGCAGAAAGCGTCGACGGCTCCACCACGTGGTGGCGGAGTTGGAGCAGCTGCACCGTCCACTCCACGTCGGCCAGAGATCCTCTTCCGAGCTTGAGGTGGAACTGCGCGTCCTCGCCGGGCGGGATCCGCTCGCGCTCGATGCGCGCCTTCATCCGGCGGATCTCCCGCTGCTCGTCGTCGGACAACGGGCCCCACACGAATGGCTCGATCATGTCGAGGAAGCGCTGGCCGACGGACGCGTTCCCTGCCACGATCCGGGCTCGCACCAGCGCCTGGCGTTCCCAGGTGTGGGCCCAGCGGCCGTAGTACGCGGCATAGCTCTCGAGGCTGCGGGAGAGCGATCCATGTCGACCCTCGGGACGGAGCCCGGGATCGAGGGTGGCGATCCGGGTGGCGGGGCTCGTGCCGTGCATCAACCGGAGGACGGACTCCGCGGTTGTCTCCGCCGATGCAGCCTCGCGGCTGGTTTGTCCGTCGTGCACGAAGAGGACGTCGAGGTCACTGGCATAGGAGAGCTCTGCGCCACCGAAGCGGCCCAGCGCCACCACTGCCAAAGGCACCTTCGGCTCGGCGAGGGCGACCGTGGTGTCGAGAACCGCCTCGGCCAGCGCCGTCAGCGCTCCCGCCGTCCGCCGAGCGTCGGCCAGACCGAGAACGTCGCAGGCGGCGATTCGGAGCTCCTCGCCTTCCTTTGCCTTGCGCAACGATTTCTGCGGGTCGGGCCGGGTGGTGGCGCGCCGTAGATGCGCAGCCAGCTCGCGACGCGCACGCGGCGTCGGACCCTCCTGGGCACCCAGCTCCTTCACCGTCTCGGGGTGCTGCTCGAGCCGGCGCTGCAAAAGGCGGCCGGTCCCCAGGAGGAGGCAGAGCCGTCGTGCCACCTCCGGGGACTCGCGGAACGCCTCTATCAACCGCGACCTTCGGTGGGTGCCGGTGGCGAGCGCCCGCAGGCCGAGCAGCCCCGCCTCCGGATCAGGGGACTCCGAGAGCCACTGGAGCAGCAGTGGCAACAGCTGCGCCATGAGCCTGGACGAGCGGGTGAGGCCGCCAGTCAGCTCCCGCAATGCCACCCGGGTTCGCTCGACGTCCGCGAAGCCGAAAGCGGCCAGCCGTTCCTCGACCGCTCTCTCCGGCAACCTGGGCCCTGCTCCGCCGTCGGCCTCGGCAGCGCCCGTGCTCAGTCCGGCGAAGACCTCGAGCAGTGGCCGGAAGTACAGCCGGTCGTGCACTGCCCGCACGTTCGCCTGATGTGACCGGAGGTCGTCGTCGAACTGCTGGAGCGCGGAAGGACCCGTGGCCTGCGCGTCGCGGTAGCCCAGCGTGCCGGCCAGAGCGGCCCGGGCAGCGGCGTCGGCCGGCACGGCCCGCACAGGCTGTTCCTCCACCAGCTGGAGGCGGTGCTCGGCGGCCCGCAAGAACCGGTACCCGGCATCCAAAGTGGCGCCGTCGGCGGGGTCGATGTACCCGGCCGACGACAGCTCGGCCAGCGTCGGCAGTGTCGCCGAGATCCGCAGGGCCGGGTCCTGGCCCCCATGCACCAGTTGCAGGAGCTGGACCGCGAACTCGATGTCACGGATCCCGCCCCGGCCGATCTTGAGCTCCCGGTCGGCCAGGCCCCGCCTGCTCACCTGCGACTCGAGCCGGGCCTTCATCGACCGCACCGCGTGCAGCTGCTCGGCGCCGAAGGGCCGCCCCCACACCCTCTCGGCGGCCGCCGCCGCGAACGCTGTGCCGATGGCCTCGTCACCCGCCGCCGGCCGCGCCTTGAGGAGCGCCTGGAACTCCCAGGGTTGGGCCCATCGGTCCCAGTACGCCTCATAGGAGGCGAGCGTGCGGACGAGGGAGCCGGACCTTCCCTCCGGACGCAGGTTGACGTCGACCCGGTAGCACCGACGGGCCACGTCGAGCACGGGCCTCGGATCTCCCTGACCGACGAAAACGAGATCGATGTCGCTCGCGTAGTTGAGTTCGCGGGCCCCCAACTTGCCCATGGCCACCACGGCCATGCCCGCGCCGGCTGGGCGGGCCAGGCGGAGGGCGGCCTGAAGTACCTCGTCGGCGAGGCGAGCCAGCGCCTCGCCCACCTGCTCCAACCGGTCGAGGCCGAGGAGGTCGCGCGCCGCGATCCGCAGGAGCTCCCGGCGCTTCCACCTGACCACCTCCTCCACGCCGGCGTCACCCGTCAGCCCCGGCCGCCGATCGAGCGTGGCCAGGACGTCGACGGCGGCGGGGTCGTTGCGCAGCAGTCTGGCCATTGATTGGCTCGCTCCCACGACGGCCACCACGGCGGTTCGCAGCCCGGGGTCCTCCTGTAAGCGCGCCGCCAGCGCCGGCATGGCCGCGACCAGCCGCTCGAGGGCAACTTCGACCGCCTGCGGGTCAGCCGCACGCGGGATCGCCTCCGGCGGGGGAGCCACGGCCGGACGTTACGCCTCCCCGCCGTCGCGGCGGTCGAGCCACACCGGGGGTCAACGGTGGCCGCGCCTACGCTGAGGCGATGGCGCGCCTACGCATCGCCGCCTGCCAGCTCAACACCATGGTCGGCGACCTCGATGGGAACGCTCGGCGGATCCTGGAGGCCCTCGACGAGGCCGAGGCCGCTGGTGCCGACGTGGCCCTCTTCCCGGAACTGGCGGTGACTGGGTACCCGCCAGAGGACCTGCTGCTCAAGCCGGGATTCGTCGAGGACAACGCCGAGGTTCTGCGCCGTCTGGCCAGCCGCACCTCCAGGTGCGCTGCCGTGATCGGCTTCGTGGACTCCGGCCTCGACCTGTTCAACGCGGCCGCCGTCTGCGCCGGCGGTGAGGTACGCGGCGTCTACCGCAAGCGGCTCCTGCCCAACTACGCCGTCTTCGACGAACAGCGGTACTTCACGGCGGGGTCCGAGCCGTTGCAGCTCTACCTCATCGGCGGTGTCCGGATCGGCATCTCGATATGTGAGGACATCTGGAGCCCGTCGGGCCCCATGTCGCAGCAGGCCGGCGGGGGAGCCGAGCTCATCCTCAACATCAACGCTTCGCCGTACTACGCGGGGCGGGTCGCCGAGCGGGAGCGGATGCTGGCGACGCGGGCCGCCGACGCGTCGTGCGGGCTGGTGTACGTCAACCAGGTGGGGGGACAGGACGAGTTGGTGTTCGACGGCGCCTCGGCCGTCTTCGATGCCGATGGGCGGCTGGTCGCCTCGGCTCCCCAGTTCGAAGAGGCGGTGCTGGTCGTGGACGTCGAGGTCCAACCCGTGTTCCGCAAGCGGCTGCTCGACCCCCGCGGCCGCACTGCTTCGCCTGCCCTGCCGGTGGTGGTCGTGAGCGAGTCGCCCCACGAGCAGCGGGACCGCTGCCCTGCCACGTTGGCGGCGCCGCTGGCACGTACGGACGAGGTGTACCAGGCACTCGTTCTCGGCACCCGGGACTACGTGCGCAAGAACGGCTTCACCGATGTCGTCTTCGGCCTGTCCGGAGGCATCGACTCCTCCCTGGTGGCGGTGATCGCCGCCGACGCCGTCGGGCCCGAGCGCGTGCACGCCGTGGCGCTGCCTTCGCAGTACTCCACCGAGGGCTCCATCACCGACGCCGAGAAGCTGGCCGCCAACCTCGGAATCGACCTGCGCACGATTCCGATCGAGGCGGCTCAGGCCACGATGGTGGAGTTGTTGGCGCCGTCGTTCGCCGGCCTGGAGGAGGACATTGCCGAGGAGAACCTCCAGGGCCGCATCCGCGCCGCGCTGCTCATGGCCCTGGCCAACAAGTTCCGCAGCTGGCTGGTCCTGATCTGCGGCAACAAGAGCGAGCTCGCCGTGGGTTACACGACGGTGTACGGCGTCGACATGGCGGGTGGGTTCGCGGTCATCAAGGACGTGGCCAAGACGTCCGTCTACGAGCTGGCCCGCGCCCGCAACCGGGCCGCCGGCTACGACCTGATCCCCCGGTCCGTGCTCGACAAGCCCCCGTCTGCGGAGCTACGGCCCGGCCAACGCGACGACGAGTCGCTGCCCCCCTATGAGGTGCTCGACCCCATCGTGATGGCATACGTGGAGGGCGACCAGACCGCTGAGGACCTGATCGAGGCGGGGCACGACCCGGAGCTGGTACGAAGCATCACCCGGCTCATCGACGTCTCGGAGTGGAAGCGCCGGCAGGCCCCGGTCGGGGTGAGGGTGACGCCAAAGGCCTTCGGACGCGACCGGCGCATGCCGATCACCAACGGCTACCGGGGCTGACCGGCTGCATGGCCGAGTACCACCCGAACCCGTTCCCGCTCGAGGAGGCAGCCCGGCGGCTGGGGCACTACCGCTGGATCGAGATGCGGCTCTTCGAGATCCTGGGAGGTTGGGCGGCCAGCGTGCCCGAGGTGGCGGTGAAGCTCCTTCTCGCTCCGCACTCCTTCCACCACGCGTGGCATTCGGAGTTGTGGCACAAGCGTCTCCCGCAGCTCCGGGAGATGAGCCCCGAGGCGATGACCGTCCCGCCCAACGACACCATGGTCGAGTTCGTGGATGCCCTCGTTGCTCCAAAGGACCCCGATGAGACCATCGAGAAGATGGTGGGGGTCTACCGGGTGCTGATCCCCCACAAGATCACTGCCTATGGCTTCCACCTCGACCACACCGAGGTGACCACGGATGGGCCGACGATCCGCTGGCTGCGCCACGTCCTGCAGGACGAGATGGATGACTGGCGTGAAGGCGAGATGTTGATCCAATCGCTGCTCCAGACCCCGGACGAGGTGCAGCGGGCCGCGGCCCACCAGGCCCGGCTGGAGGCGCTCCTGGTAGCCGCCGGCGGCATCGCCGGGCCGGGGAGCATCGGCGCTCCTGTCCTTCCGCCGGGGGCGGCGGCGACGAAGCGATGAGAGGCGCGGCAGGAGTGGAGGGGGTCGCCGTCGAACCTCTGGAGGTGGGAGCGCTGGGGGTGCCCCCCTCCATCTACCCCGTTGGGGGGTTGACCGAGTGGGTATGGTCTCTTCGGGACCGGTGTTCCACAGCCGTTCACTTTGTCGGGAATCCTGGCCTCGCCGGCGGCGTTGACCAGTGCCCCATTTGTTGAGACAGAGCAAGAAGGGTCAGGCTTGTGCCGAAGGAGCGTGTAGAGCGGGACGAAGAAGACCTCGTCCGGCTGTATCTGACGGACATCGGGCAGTACCCACTGCTCACCAAGGACGACGAGGTCCGCCTGGCGCAGGCGATCGAGGCCGGCAAGGAGTCGCGTGAGGCCTTGGAGAAGGGTGGCAAGGAGCTGACGGCGGGCCGGAAGCGGGAGCTGCGGCGCCAGGTCCAGGGTGGCGAAGACGCCGAACGCACCTTCGTCCAGTCGAACCTCCGCCTGGTGGTGTCGATCGCGAAGAAGTACCAGGCCTCGGGACTGCCCCTGCTCGACCTCATCCAGGAGGGCAACCTGGGTCTGATGCATGCAGTCGAGAAGTTCGACTGGCGCAAGGGCTTCAAGTTCTCCACCTACGCCACGTGGTGGATCCGCCAGGCCATCACCCGCGGCATCGCCAACACCGGCCGCACCATCC